>NZ_CM151308.1:0-402500 GCF_056486185.1 Stenotrophomonas sp. 28608_Sma
ATGGATGCCTGGTCCCGTAGTCTCGAGCGCCTCGAAGCGGAGTTCCCGCCGGAAGACGTTCATACCTGGTTGAAGCCGCTGCAGGCCGATCTGCGCGTGGACAGCCTGGTGCTGTATGCACCGAATGCCTTCATCGTCGACCAGGTCCGCGAGCTGTACCTGGCCCGGATCCGCGAACTGCTGGCCCATTTCGCCGGTTTCAGCGACGTTTTTCTTGAAATCGGCTCGCGCCCGCGTCCCGTGGAGGCGCAGAACGCGCCGGTTTCCGCGCCGTCTGCGCACGTGTCCAGCGAACCGCAGGTGCCGTTCGCCGGCAACCTGGACAATCACTACACGTTCGCCAACTTCGTTGAAGGCCGCAGCAACCAGCTGGGCCTGGCCGCCGCCTTCCAGGCAGCGCAGAAGCCGGGCGACCGCGCGCACAACCCGCTGCTGCTGTACGGAGGCACGGGCCTGGGCAAGACCCACCTGATGTTCGCCGCCGGCAATGCCATGCGCCAGGCCAATCCCGGTGCGAAGGTGCTGTACCTGCGTTCGGAACAGTTCTTCAGCGCGATGATCCGGGCTCTGCAGGAAAAGACCATGGATCAGTTCAAGCGCCAGTTCCAGCAGGTGGACGCGCTGCTGATCGATGACATCCAGTTCTTCGCCGGCAAGGACCGCACCCAGGAAGAGTTCTTCCACACCTTCAACGCGTTGTTCGATGGCAAGCAGCAGATCATCCTGACCTGCGACCGCTATCCGCGCGAAGTCGAAGGCCTGGAAGCGCGCCTGAAGTCGCGGCTTGCCTGGGGCCTGTCGGTCGCGATCGAACCGCCGGACTTCGAGACCCGCGCCGCGATCGTGCTGGCCAAGGCACGCGAACGCGGTGCCGAGATTCCCGATGATGTTGCGTTCCTGATCGCCAAGAAGATGCGCTCCAACGTGCGCGACCTCGAAGGTGCGCTCAATACCCTGACCGCCCGCGCCAATTTCACCGGCCGCGCGATCACCACCGAATTCGCCCAGGAAACCCTGCGCGACCTGCTGCGCGCCCAGCAGCAGGCGATCAGCATTCCCAACATCCAGAAAACCGTTGCCGACTACTACGGCCTGCAGATCAAGGATCTGCTGTCGAAGCGTCGGACCCGCTCGCTGGCCCGCCCCCGCCAGGTCGCCATGGCCCTGACCAAGGAACTGACCGAGCACAGCCTGCCCGAGATCGGCGACGCCTTTGCCGGTCGCGATCACACCACGGTGCTGCATGCCTGCCGCCAGATCCGGACCCTGATGGAAACCGACGGCAAGCTCCGCGAGGACTGGGACAAGCTGATCCGGAAGCTGAGCGAATGATGCACGGATGCCGATGAGGCGTCATCGCACAAAACGGTGCAGAATCCGGTAGCAAGCGCGGGACACGTTGTGGATAAAAATGGCTTCTGAAATCGCGTCGAATTTATCCACAGCTTTCCCCACCCCCTGGGGGTCGGTAATACAGAGGGTTTCGAGGTCTGAAATTCTTTTACTTACAAAGACTTAGCGTTGTTTTCCAGCGATTCTGTCTCTACCAGCACCACCAAGCTTTTGATTTATTCCACATTTTTTAAAGCATAGGGGCACGGAACCACATGCGTTTCACACTGCAGCGCGAAGCCTTTCTCAAGCCGTTGGCACAGGTCGTCAACGTGGTCGAACGCCGCCAGACCCTTCCGGTTCTGGCCAATTTCCTGGTCCAGGTGCAGAACGGCCAGCTGTCGCTGACCGGTACCGACCTGGAAGTGGAGATGGTGTCGCGGATCGCGGTTGAAGATGCCCAGGACGGCGAAACCACCATCCCCGCCCGCAAGCTGTTCGAGATCATCCGCGCCCTGCCCGACGGCAGCCGGATCACCGTCTCGCAGACCGGTGACAAGATCACCGTGCAGGCCGGCCGCAGCCGCTTCACCCTGGCCACCCTGCCCTCCAATGACTTCCCGTCGGTTGACGAAGTGGAAGCCACCGAGCGCGTGGCCATCGGCGAAGCGACCCTGAAGGAACTGATCGAGCGCACCGCGTTCGCGATGGCCCAGCAGGACGTGCGCTACTACCTCAACGGCCTGCTGTTCGATCTGCGCGGCGATGCCCTGCGTACCGTCGCCACCGACGGCCACCGCCTGGCACTGTGTGAAACCGATCTGGCCAAGCCCAGCGGTTCCAAGCGCCAGATCATCGTGCCGCGCAAGGGCGTGACCGAACTGCAGCGCTTGCTGGAGAGCGGCGATCGCGAGATCGAGCTGGAAGTCGGCCGCAGCCACGTCCGCGTCAAGCGCGACGATGTCACCTTCACCTCCAAGCTGATCGACGGCCGCTTCCCGGACTACGAAGCGGTGATTCCGATCGGCGCCGACCGCGAAGTGAAGGTTGATCGCGAAGCGCTGCGTGCCTCGCTGCAGCGTGCCGCGATCCTGTCCAACGAGAAGTACCGCGGCATCCGCGTGGAAGTCTCGCCGGGCAACCTGAAGATCAGCGCGCACAACCCGGAGCAGGAAGAAGCCCAGGAAGAGATCGAAGCCGACACCACGGTCAGCGATCTGGCCATCGGCTTCAACGTGAACTACCTGCTGGATGCCCTGTCTGCCCTGCGCGACGAGGAAGTCATCATCCAGCTGCGCGACTCCAACTCCTCGGCGCTGGTGCGTGAATCCAGCAGCGAGAAGTCGCGCCATGTGGTGATGCCGCTTCGTCTCTGACGGCAGCCTGTTCCACGTGGAACCGAACGACGCCCGGGATCTTCCCGGGCGTTTTTTTTTGCAGGTTCCACGTGGAGCATCGCGATGACCGGATCTCCAGGTGTGGGTGAATGGCTTCCTTGAGATCGCTGGTTGCCGATTGATCCTGGCTGCCCTTCCGATGCAATCGGTGCTGAGCGATTGGAATCCAGGTTGTGAGCTTGGGCGCTGTCCAGCCGCTCTCGATCGAGTATGCCGTTCTGGGTCTTCAGCCTGATGCACGTTCCCCGAACTTGCCGGAGGGGTGAAGCAGATCGTGGGTCGCAACGCTGCGGTTGCTTCATCTGCAGACGCCACTGTCCACAGGTCTCGTTGGGGTCGGATCGGGGCCAGCCTAGCTTCTAAATCTGGGTATAAATCTAAAGCCTGGTGGTGATGGTAGGCCCAGATTTCGTGGAGAAATGCATTATCTATTTGATTTTAAAGAGATTTATGCACCTGAAACCCCCTGTATAGAGGCCCCTCAGGCTGGGGGGGAACCTGTGGATAGTTTCGCAGGTCGGGCAAAAGGGCTTTTTTATCCACAGCTTGCCCATACATTGTGTATAAGTCATACAGACCTGCTGTGGACAGCGTGAAACGGCGGGCTCGAATTCCTTGAAATCTGTGGAACCCTCCAGGGCATCGCATCCCAGATTTCAAGAAATCTGCGCGGTGTTCGCGCAAACCACCGTCGGGGCACCTGGCGATGCTCGCGGAATGGGGCTGAAATCGCTGAAATCTGAGGGACGGTACCCTGCGCCGCCGCTCAGAATTCAAGGATTCCCGGGCGTATCCAGACCCAGGCGAGCCCAGGTGAGGGAGCGCCACCACGTGGAACACGCGTAGGGTTGCCAGGCGGAGGCTTCAGCACAGTGGCGATGTCTGGCGCGGCACGGCTGGCTTGACCGATGCAGTAAGCTGATGGATTCCCTGCCCCTCTACCGCCTTGTGCGGATGGTCTTTCGCGCCCCATGCAGATCCGCCGCCTCGCCTTGCATCAACTGCGTCGCTTCAGTGCGGTGGACCTGTCGCCCCAGCCGGGATTGAACCTGCTGACCGGCGACAACGGTGCCGGCAAGACCAGCGTGCTCGAAGCCCTGCACTTGATGGCCTATGGCCGCAGCTTCCGTGGCCGGGTGCGCGACGGTCTGGTACGCCAGGGCCAGGAAGCGCTGGAAATCTTCGTGGAATGGGACGAACAGCGTGCCCTTCACCCGCCCCACCGCCGAAAAGCCGGCCTGCGCCACAGTGGTCAGGACTGGAAGGGGCGACTGGACGGCGAGGATGTCGCACAGCTGGGTAATCTCTGCGCAGCGCTGGCCGTGGTGACGTTCGAGCCCGGGAGCCATGCACTGGTCAGTGGTGGTGGTGAACCCCGCCGCCGCTTCCTCGATTGGGGCTTGTTCCACGTGGAACCGGATTTTCTGTCCCTGTGGCGTCGCTACTCCCGGGCGCTGAAGCAGCGCAATGCCCTGCTCAAGCAGGGCGGGCCGTCGCGGATGCTCGATACCTGGGATCACGAGCTGGCCGAGGCAGGAGAACCACTGACCAGCCGCCGCCAGCACTACCTGGAGCGTCTGCAGCAGCGCACGGTCGCCTTGGCCGCCAGCCTCGCTCCACAGCTCGGTATCCAGGGATTGGAGCTGAGCCCCGGTTGGCGGCGGCACGAGCTTCCCTTGGCCGATGCCCTGCTTCTGGCCCGGGAACGTGACCGGCAGGCCGGGTATACCTCGGTGGGCCCGCACCGCGCGGACTGGAGTGTGGATTTCCACAGCATTCCAGGTCGTGATGCGCTGTCCCGCGGCCAGGCCAAGCTGACGGCGTTGGCGTGCCTGTTGGCACAGGCGGAGGACTATGCGGAACAGCGAGGCGAATGGCCGGTGATCGCATTGGACGATCTGGCCTCGGAGCTGGATCGCACCCATCAGGCGCGGGTACTGGAGCGCCTGCTCAATGGGCCGGCACAGATCTTCATCACCGCCACCGAAACCCCGGCGGCGCTGCAGGAAATGACCCACATCGCCCGGTTCCACGTGGAACATGCACAGATCGTGGCTGTGCCATAGTGGGCACACCAGGGCCGCTCGACCCCGGCTGGTATAATTCGGGTTGGAATCCTTTCATTCTCGGCGCATCGCCCCAAGCGGTGCCCGACCTGCGGAGCCTACGGCAAGCGCAATGAGCGACGAACAGAACACCCCGGCAAACAACGGCAATTACGACGCCAACAGCATTACCGCCCTGGAAGGCCTGGAGGCTGTCCGCAAGCGTCCCGGCATGTACATCGGCGACGTGCATGACGGCACCGGTCTGCACCACATGGTGTTCGAGGTCGTCGACAACTCGATCGACGAAGCGTTGGCCGGCCACGCCGACCACGTTGCAGTGACGATCCACGCCGACGGCTCGGTCTCGGTGTCCGACAACGGCCGTGGTATTCCGACCGGCAAGCACGAGCAGATGAGCGCCAAGCTCGGTCGCGAAGTGTCTGCGGCCGAAGTGGTCATGACCGTCCTGCACGCAGGCGGCAAGTTCGACGACAACAGCTACAAGGTTTCGGGCGGCCTGCACGGCGTCGGCGTCAGCGTGGTCAACGCGCTGTCGCAGAAGCTGCTGGTGGACGTGTTCCAGAATGGCTCCCACTACCAGCAGGAATTCAGCAACGGCGCAGCCGTGACTGCGCTGGCCAAGCTGGAAGCCACCACCAAGCGCGGTACCACCGTGCGCTTCTGGCCGTCGACCGTCGCCTTCCACGACAACGTGGAATTCCACTACGACATCCTGGCCCGCCGCCTGCGCGAGCTGTCGTTCCTGAACTCCGGCGTCAAGATCGTCCTTGCCGACGAGCGTGGCGATGGCCGTCGCGATGACTTCCACTACGAAGGCGGCATCCGCAGCTTCGTGGAGCATCTGGCCCAGCTGAAGACCCCGCTGCACCCGAACGTCATTTCAGTCACCGGCGAGCACAACGGCATCGTCGTCGACGTGGCGCTGCAGTGGACCGACTCCTACCAGGAGACGATGTACTGCTTCACCAACAACATTCCGCAGAAGGACGGCGGTACCCACCTGGCCGGTTTCCGCGGTGCGCTGACCCGTGTGCTCAACAACTACATCGAGCAGAACGGCATCGCCAAGCAGGCCAAGATCAACCTGACCGGCGATGACATGCGCGAAGGCATGATCGCAGTGCTGTCGGTGAAGGTGCCGGACCCGAGCTTCTCCAGCCAGACCAAGGAAAAGCTGGTCAGCTCCGACGTGCGCCCGGCGGTGGAAAATGCCTTCGGTGCGCGCCTGGAAGAGTTCCTGCAGGAAAACCCGAACGAAGCCAAGGCGATCGCCGGCAAGATCGTCGATGCCGCACGTGCACGTGAAGCCGCGCGCAAGGCCCGCGACCTGACCCGCCGCAAGGGCGCGCTGGACATCGCGGGCCTGCCGGGCAAGCTGGCCGACTGCCAGGAAAAGGATCCGGCGCTGTCCGAACTGTTCATCGTCGAGGGTGACTCGGCAGGTGGTTCGGCCAAGCAGGGCCGCAACCGCAAGAACCAGGCGGTGCTGCCGCTGCGCGGCAAGATCCTCAACGTGGAACGCGCGCGTTTCGACCGCATGCTGTCCTCCGACCAGGTGGGTACGCTGATCACCGCGCTGGGCACCGGCATCGGCCGTGACGAGTACAACCCGGACAAGCTGCGTTACCACAAGATCATCATCATGACCGACGCCGACGTCGACGGCGCCCACATCCGCACCCTGCTGCTGACGTTCTTCTACCGTCAGATGCCGGAGCTGATCGAGCGCGGTTACGTCTACATCGGCCTGCCGCCGCTGTACAAGATCAAGCAGGGCAAGCAGGAGCTGTACCTGAAGGACGACCCGGCGCTGGACAGCTACCTGGCCAGCAGCGCAGTGGAAAACGCTGCACTGGTGCCGGCCACCGGCGAGCCCGGCATCGAAGGCCTGGCGCTGGAGAAGCTGCTGCTGGCCTACGCGGCGGCGCTGGATTCGATCGAGCGCAACGCACACCGCTATGACCGCAACCTGCTTGAAGCGCTGGTCGACTTCGTCCCGATGGACCTGGAAAGCCTGCGCGCTGCCGGCGAAGGCGAGGGCCTGGATGCACTGGCCAAGCGTCTCAACCAGGGCAGCCTGGGCAGCCCGCGTTTCACGCTGGAACTGCAGGACGCCAACGATGAGCGCCCGGCCGCTGTGCTGGTGACCCGTCGCCACATGGGCGAACAGCACATCCAGGTGCTGCCGATGTCGGCCTTCGAAAGCGGCGAACTGCGCGCGATCCACCAGGCATCGAAGCTGCTGCACGGTCTGGTCCGCGAAGGCGCGACCATTTCCCGCGGTGCCAAGTCGATCGAAGTCGACAGCTTTGCCAAGGCACAGAACTGGCTGCTCGAGGAGGCCAAGCGCGGCCGCCAGATCCAGCGATTCAAGGGTCTGGGTGAAATGAATCCGGAGCAGTTGTGGGACACCACGGTGAATCCGGAAACCCGTCGACTGCTGCAGGTGCGCATCGAAGATGCTGTCGCTGCCGACCAGATTTTCAGCACGCTGATGGGCGATGTCGTCGAACCGCGTCGCGACTTCATCGAAGACAACGCGCTGAAGGTCGCAAACCTGGATATCTGACACAATCGGGACACGGCCGGTGCGCGGGGAGGCGCGCCGGCCTTCGACTCTTGAACGCAGGTACCTGATGTCCGCATCCGCCCCGGTTTCCGCTCCGCCCCCGGTTCCGCCGGCTTCTGCCGCGCCGCGTGCCGTTTCGCCGTTGGCGGGGTTTTTCATCGACCTGGGTATCGCCGCTGTCACCCTGTTCGGCCTGAGCCTGATCAGCGGCCTGCTATGGGGCCTGTACCGTGGCGTGGTGGTCGGTTACGCGAACGCGCAGGCCGGCGCTGGTGCCCCCGACGCCAGTTCGGTAGCGGCGTCACTGGGCCAGCCGGGCGCGCTTGCGCAGATTCTCATGGCGCTGTTTGCCACCGGCGGCGCCGCGCTGCTGCTGTACTTCTGGCGACGGCCGGCCAATGCCGCCGAGCGCCACGCGTCGCGCCAGGCGCTGCGCCGTCCCTCCACCTGGGGCTGGACCCTGCTGGTGGCGACCCTGATCGTGCTCGGCAGCAATGGCATCGCCTTCCTGGCCAAGCAGTTCGGCATCGAGCCGGTTCCCACCAATCTGGCGCTGATGCAGAGTGCGATCGCGCGCTTCCCGTTGTTCCTGGTGCTGTTCGCGGTGGTACTGGCACCGGCCTACGAGGAGCTGCTGTTCCGCCGCGTGCTGTTTGGCCGCCTGTGGAAGGCCGGGCGCCCGTGGCTGGGCGTGGTACTGAGCAGCCTTGCTTTCGCCCTGATCCATGAAATCCCTGGCACCAGTGCCAACGGCCCGGCCGAGATCGCGCAGCTGTGGCTGGTCTATGGCGGCATGGGTGCCGCGTTCTGCTGGTTGTACCAGCGCACCGGCACGCTCTGGGCCGCGATCACCGCGCACGCGCTGAACAACGGCGTGGCGCTTGCCGCGCTTGTGTTCTTCGGGGCAACGTAACGCCGTGTCCGCTTGACGAAAGATTAAGCCGCTACGCTACACACTGCGCATATGAACACGGGGGTGGATCCATGAAACAACTGCTGCTGGCCCTTGTCATCACCACCCTGGTCAGCGCCTGCGCGACCACGACCTCTCCTACCGGCCGTCGGCAGATGGTGGGCGGGGTGTCGCAGGCGCAGCTGGACCAGCTCGGCGCACAGGCGTTCGCCGAAACCAAGCAGAAGGAAAAGATCAGCACCGACGGCCGCCAGAACGGTTACGTGCAGTGCGTGGTCAACGCCCTGGTCGCGCAGCTGCCGCCTCAATACCGTGGCGTACGGTGGGAGACGGCCGTGTTCGTCGACAAGGAGCCCAACGCCTTCGCCCTGCCCGGTGGCAAGGTCGGCGTGAACACAGGCATCTTCACCGTCGCCAAGAACCAGGATCAGCTGGCTGCCGTAATCGGCCATGAAATCGGCCACGTCATCGCCCGCCACCACGAAGAGCGCATCACCCGGCAGATGGGTGCGCAGACCGGGCTGGCCGTGCTCGGTGCGCTGGCCGGCGCGGCCTACGGAGAAGGCGCTGCCAGCACCGTCAACCAGCTCGGTGGCATGGGTGCGCAGACCGCCTTCCTGCTGCCCGGTTCACGCACCCAGGAAAGCGAGGCCGACGTGATCGGCCAGCGACTGATGGCCCAGGCTGGTTTCAACCCGGCGCAGGCGGTCGACCTGTGGCAGAACATGATGGCCGCCAGTGGCGGTCGCAGCCCGCAATGGCTGTCCACCCACCCCGATCCGGCCAACCGTATCCAGGAACTGCGACGCGATGCACCGGGACTGACGCCGGTCTATCAGCAGGCGCAGGCGGCCGGGCTGCGGCCAAAGTGCGGATGAGTGCGCAGTTCTATGCTGTATTGCAGCACATAAAACGATTTCTCACGCCATCTGTTTCTGATACGTTTGGCGGCTCAGATTTTTCTGACAGTCCGACTTTGCCGCTATCCGGCGGTTCGATCGAGGTGAACGATGATTTTCCGTAACCACAAAGCTGTGCTTTCCGTCCTCGTCGCGACCGCCCTGACCGGCGCCGTGGTCACCGATGCCTTCGCGCAGTCCTCGCGTTCCTCCGAGCGTGGCAACCGCGGCGGCAAGCAGGCCAAGGCCGAAGCGCTGTACCCGAACGCGACCCGCGAGGAGCCGACCGTCAAGGCATCGGCCAAGCTGGGCAGCAAGCTGCAGAAGATGATCGACAGCTACAACAAGGAAAAGTTCCCGGAGACCCGCACGCAGGCCGACGCCATCCTGGCTGACAGCGCCGCGAACGAGTACGACAAGTCGCTGGCCGCGCAGCTGGCCTCGCAGGCCGCCTACCAGACCGACGACACCGCAGCGGCGATCGCCTACCTGAAGCAGGTCCTGCAGTTCAACGGCCTGGACAACAACGGCCACTTCCAGTCGATGCTGATGCTGGGCCAGCTGCAGCTGCAGGAAGACCAGACCGCCGAAGGCCTGGCGACCCTGGACAAGTACTTCGCCGAGAGCAAGTCGACCAAGCCGGAAGAGCTGATCGCCAAGGGCCAGGCGCTGTACCAGCTGGAGCGCTACCAGGAAGCGATCCCGGTGCTGAAGCAGGCCATCGCCGGCGCCACCGAACCGAAGGACAACTGGAACCAGCTGCTGATGGCGGCCCTCTCCGAAGCCGGCCAGTCCGGTGAAGCGGTGAAGGAAGCCGAGGCACTGGCCGCCAAGAACCCGAATGACAAGAAGGCCCAGCTGAACCTGGCCAGCATGTACATGCAGGCCGATCAGATGGAGAAGGCTGCCGCGGTGATGGACAAGCTGCGCAGCAGCGGCCAGCTCACCGAAGAGCGCGAGTACAAGCAGCTGTACTCGATCTATGCCAACACCGAACACAAGGAAAAGGACGTCATCGCGGTCATCAACGAAGGGTTGCAGAAGGGCATCCTGAAGCCGGATTACCAGGTCTACCTGGCGCTGGCCCAGTCCTACTACTACTCCGACCAGGTGCCGCAGGCGATCGATGCGTGGCAGAAGGCTGCCCCGCTGTCCAAGGACGGTGAGACCTACCTGAACCTGGCACGCGTCCTGCATGCCGAAGGTCGCATCCCGGAGGCCAAGCAGGCCGCCCAGCAGGCGCTGGCGAAGGGTGTGAAGAACCAGGCTGATGCAAAAAAAATCATCAACCTGAAGTAAGTAGGAATAACGCCTGAATGCCTGCTCAGTTGATGCGCAGGCGCTCAGGATTGGTATAAGCTTGGAGGTTCCTGCGGTGTCATGCACCGCTGATCAGGGATTCCGCCCCCGGCATCCCGGCCCCACTATTGAGCTCTTGGCGCATGACGGAACAACTAGTCGTTCACCGGTACGAACAACCCGATGACAAGGGGCTGAGCTGGCCTCGCATCGTCGGCATCGCGTTTGTAATTGCCCTGCATCTGGCCGCGTTCATGATGCTCCTGATCCCCGCAGTGGCTCCCAAGGCCGTGGCTGAGAAGGAGCGCAACGTCATGGTGACCATCGTCGACGCGCCGCCGCCGCCCCCACCGCCGCCGCCGCCGCCGCCGCCGCAGGATACTCCGCCACCGCCGGTGAAGAATCTGTCGCCGCCGAAGCCGTCGCCGGTCCCGCCGCCGCCGCAGGCGCCGGTCGTGGACGTGCCGGAACCGCGTCCGAACGATATCGTCACCCCGCCGTCGCCGCCCGCGCCGCCGGCTCCGCCGACCTCGATCGAGGCCAGCGTGGATATCTCCTCGAAGGCCATGAATCCGCCGCGTTACCCGCCGGCAGCCTTCCGCGCGGGTATCCAGGGCGAAGTGATCCTGATCATTGATGTCGATGCCAACGGCAACGTCACCAATGTCACGGTGGAAAAGTCCAGCCGTAACCGCGACCTGGACCGTGCTGCGATGGAAGCAGCTCGCAAGTGGCGCTTCAACGCCGCTGAATCTGGCGGTAAGAAGGCGGCAGGTCGCGTTCGCGTCCCGGTCAACTTTGCGCTGAACTGATGCGTCCGGGTGGCCACCTGGCCACCCCCGCTCCCAGTTCGATTGTTTAGCTTAGCTACACCCTTTATCACCACACACAACAAAGGTAAGCGTCATGCTGCAGGAAATTTTCATCGCCGCTGCTGCCGGGGGCAATCCGTCCAACGCCCTGTCGCAGATGGGCTTCGAGCACCTGATCCACGAAATGACCACCAAGCCGGGTGATTTCGCGGTTTCCTGGGTCGTGCTGCTGACCCTGGTCATCATGTCGGCCATGTCCTGGTACTGGACCGTCATCAACATCTTCCGCGCCACCCGCCTGAAGAGCGCCGCTGATCGCGTCGTCAGCCTGTTCTGGGACACCCCGAACGCGCAGGACGCCATCCGTGCGATGGAAGAACAGCCGGCTTCCGAGCCGTTCTCGAAGATCGCCCTGGACGCTGCCCAGGCAGCTGCCCACCACCAGCGCGCTGAAGGCGGTGCTACCGGCGGCGTCGGTGAGAACCTGAGCCGTTCGGAGTTCGTCGACCGCGCTCTGCGTCAGGCGGTCACCCGCGAAAGCAACAAGCTGCAGTCGGGCATGACCCTGCTGGCCACCGTCGGTGCAACTGCTCCGTTCGTCGGTCTGCTGGGTACCGTGTGGGGCATCTACGGCGCGCTGATCAAGATCGGTGCCACCGGCTCCGCTTCGATCGACGCCGTTGCCGGCCCGGTGGGTGAAGCGCTGATCATGACCGCGATCGGTCTGTTCGTCGCGATCCCGGCCGTGTTCGCCTTCAACTTCTTCAGCAAGATCAACAGCGCGACCATCAGCAAGTTCGATACCTTCGCGCACGACCTGCACGACTTCTTCGCCACCGGCTCGCGCGTCCGCTAATTGCGGCGCGCGTCACCCAGCGACGAACGTAAGTAGTCACCAAGATCTAGACGGAGCCCGTTATGGCTTTCAGTAGTGGTAACAGCGGCGGCCCCATGGCCGACATCAACGTTACGCCCCTCGTGGACGTGATGCTGGTGCTGCTGATCATCTTCATCATCACGGCGCCCCTGATGTCCCACAAGGTCAAGGTGGATCTGCCGGAAGCCAACCTGATCCAGAAGCCGGAAGATGCTGAAAAGCGTTCCGGACCGATCACCCTGGCAGTCAAGGAAGACGGCTCGATCTACTGGAACGACGAAGAAATCAACAAGCAGACTCTCGAGTCGCGCTTGGCGACCGCCGCCCAGCAGACCCCGCAGCCGCCGCTGAACCTGCGTGGTGACCGCACCACCAAGATGCGCGTCATCAACGACCTGACCAAGGTCGCGCAGGAGCAGGGCATGCTGGACGTCGGCTTCGTCGCGACCAAAGAAAAGGGGCAATAAGCCATGGCATTCAGTAGTGGTGGTGGCAAGGGCCCCATGGCAGACATCAACGTCACGCCCCTCGTGGACGTGATGCTGGTTCTGCTGATCATCTTCATCGTGACCGCGCCGATCATGACGTACCCGATCGCCGTGGACCTGCCGCAGCGCGTGCTCAACCCACCGCCGCAGCTGGTCGAACCGCCGCCGCCGATCGAACTCAAGATCGACGCCAGCAACCAGGTCTCGTGGAACAACAGCCCGATCAATACGAGCGAGCTGCAGCAGCGGATGGAGCAGGAGGTCCAGCGTGACCCGACCAACCAGCCGGAACTGCGCATCGACGCCAGCCCGGATTCCGAGTACGACGTGATGGCCAAGGTTCTGGCCGCCGCGAAGAATGCTCAGATGAAGAAGATCGGTTTTGTGCAGCAGTAAACGCTACACCGCAGCACAACAGTCATGACGCGACTGCAGACGCCCCTGGAAACAGGGGCGTCTTTTTTTGTGCCTGCGGGGCCCGTCGGGGTCAGATCCCTTTCCCGCAGGAAAGGGATCTGACCCCATCAGGGAGCACGCGCCCGCTATGATCGGCGGATGCTCGCCCTCTTCGACTCCCTGCGCCATTGGCTCGACGGCATCGCCCACCTTGGCACGATCCTGGCGGTCGCCTATCTGCTGTACCTGTTCGCGCTGGCGGGCTGGATCATGCTGCAGAAGCGCGAGCCAGTGGCCACGCTGAGCTGGATCCTGTCACTGGCGCTGCTGCCCTATCTGGGCCTGTTCATCTACTACCTGCTGGGCCCGCAGAAGGTGAAGCGGCAGCGCCTGCGCCGTGGCCGCGCGCGTTCGGGTATGGAGCACTACAGCGATGTCTGTCCGCCCGATGCCGACTGCACCGAACTGGCCAAGATCGCCCAGGCCACGACAGGACTGGCGCCGAGCAGCGCCACCGAAGTCACCTGGCTGGTAGACGGCGCGGCAACCTACGCGGCCCTGCTGGACGCCATCGCGCAGAGCCGCGATCACGTCCACCTGGAGTACTACATCTTCAACCCGGACCACGCCGGCACCGCCCTGCGCGACGCGTTGGTGGAACGTGCGCGGGCCGGCGTGCAGGTGCGCCTGCTGCTCGACGCGGTGGGTTCGTCGGCCCTGCCCCGGCGCTTCCTGCAGCCGCTGCTCGACGCCGGTGGCGAAGCGATCTGGTTCCACCCACGGCAGCTGCTGAAGCCGTTCAAGCGCCCGTGGTTGAACCTGCGCACGCATCGCAAGCTGGTGATCATCGATGGCCGCCTCGCCTTCACCGGTGGCATCAACATCACCGACGACGAGGATGAAAGCCGCAGGGCGGATGCCTACCGCGACCTGCACATGCGCATCCGCGGCCACGTCGTGCGCAGCCTGCAGCTGGTGTTCGCCGAGGACTGGCTCTACGCCAGTGGACAGGATCCCTCGCGCATGGACATCGCGCGTCTGTGGCCAGCCGACATGCCGCTGCGCGGCGATGGTGCGATCAACGCCCAGGTGCTGGTCTCCGGCCCGGACTCGGGCTGGGAAACGATCCATCGCCTGCATGTGGCGGCGATCCAGGAAGCGCACGAGCGCGTCTGGCTGGTCACGCCCTACTTCGTGCCGGGCGAAGCGGCGCGGATGGCACTGACCTCGGCCGCGCTGGGCGGGCTGGACGTGCGCCTGCTGGTGCCGAAGATGAGCGATTCCTGGTTCGTCACCCAGGCCGCCCGCTCCTACTTCGACGAGCTGCTGCATGCCGGAGTGAAGATCTACGAGTACGGCCCGCGCATGCTGCATACCAAGGCCTTCATCGCCGATGACGACGTCTGCATTGTCGGCAGTGCCAACTTCGATCACCGCAGCTTCCGGCTGAACTTCGAGCTGTCGATGATGATCAGCGACCGTGACCGGGTGGCTGCGCTGGCCGAACTGCTGCAGGGCGAATTCGACCGTTCCACGCGGGTGCACGACCAGGCCGGTCGTTCGCTGTGGCTGCACCGCCTGCCCGAGGCCTTCGCCCGGCTGGCCTCGCCGCTGCTCTGACGCAGCGCTACACTGCGCCGATCATCCGGGGAGCCCGACTATGTACTGGTTGTACCTGCTGCTGGCGCTGGGCTGTTTCGCCTTCGCGCTGAAGACCCCCAGCCCCGGGCTGATGACCCTGTGCCTGCTGGCCGCCCTCGCCTTCCTGCTGGCCTGGGTACGCGGCCGCTATGTGGCCCGTTTCGGTGATCCACAGCGCGATCCGTCCACACTGGTCGATGCCGAAGAACTGCGCCGCCTGCGCGAACAGGCCCAGGCCCGCCGCGGTGACGACCCCAACGATCACGATCCATCCCCTCTTTCCAAGTAGTTTCGTTCCATGACCCAGCTCAGCGTCAACGTCAACAAGATCGCCGTCCTGCGCAATTCGCGCGGCGGTGCCGAACCGGACGTGGTACGCGCCGCCCAGGCCTGCCTGGATGCCGGCGCGCATGGCATCACCGTGCATCCTCGACCGGACCGCCGTCATATTACCGCCGAGGACGTGCTGGCCCTGTCCACGCTGACCCGTGCGCGTGGGGTGGAGTTCAACATCGAAGGCAATCCGTTCGCACCACCGCGCGAGGGTTATCCGGGGCTGCTGCCGCTGTGTGCACAGACCCGTCCGGCACAGGCCACCCTGGTGCCGGACAGCGACGGCCAGATCACCTCCGATCATGGTTTCGACTTTGAGCGGGATGCCGAACGACTGCGTCCGCTGGTGGCCGAGTTGAAAGCGATGGGTTGCCGGGTCAGCCTGTTCGTCGACGCGGGCAACCCGCTGCTGGAGCAGGCGGCCGAAGTGGGTGCGGACCGCATCGAGCTGTACACCGGGCCCTATGCGGAGGCGCATGCGGCTGGTGATGCTGACGCGATGCTGGCGCTGTTCGCCACTGCCGCACGCCGTGCACAGGCCGTTGGCCTGGGCGTGAACGCCGGCCACGATCTGTCGCAGGACAACCTGCGCGATTTCCTGGCCAACGTGCCGGACGTGCTGGAGGTGTCGATCGGCCACGCGCTGATCGGTGAGGCGCTGTACGACGGGCTGGACGCCACGGTGCGCGGGTACCTGGCGCTGCTCTGACCCCTCCCCTGTAGAGTCGAGCCCTGCTCGACTTCGGTCTGGGGCCACCCTGGGTGCAGTCGAGCAAGGCTCGACTCTACGGGTGGCGCTGAACCCTTCAGGCGGCCGTCGCAGCCATTGAGACAACCACGACGTACCCTGCCGCAATGGGTATTGCGATCAAGGGCCGAGGTTCCACGTCCCACCTTGCCGGGCGCTTTGAAAGCACCGTCAGCGAGGCGGTGGACGACGGCTGGGCGGTCGACGAGAGCGAAGAGTTCCTCGCCCCTCGCCTGCGCACCGAAGTGCGCGCCGAAACCGCGCGCAGCATCATCACCCGCAACAACTCGCCGGACGTCGGCTTCAGTCAATCCGTGAATCCCTATCGCGGTTGCGAGCACGGCTGCTCGTACTGCTTCGCGCGACCCTCGCACGCCTATCTGAACCTGTCGCCAGGCCTGGACTTCGAGACCAAGCTGTTCGCCAAGACCAATGCGCCGCAACTGCTGCGCAAGGAGCTGTCGAAGCCGGGCTACGTGCCGCAGCCGATCGCGCTGGGCATCAACACCGACGCGTACCAGCCGATCGAGCGCAAGTTCAAACTCACCCGCCAGTTGATCGAAGTGATGCTGGAAACCAAGCATCCGTTTTCGTTGATCACCAAGAACGCGCTGGTCGAGCGCGATATCGATCTGCTTGCACCGTTGGCGGCGGAGAACCTGGTCAGCGTGCATTTGTCGGTAACCTCGCTGGACCCGCACCTCTCCGCGAAGCTGGAACCGCGCGCGTCGGCGCCGCATGCACGGCTGCGCGCAATGAAGCGTCTGCATGACGCCGGCATTCCGGTGGGTGTAATGGTGGCGCCGGTGATCCCGTGGATCAACGACAGCGAACTGGAAGTCGTGCTGGAGGCCGCACACGATGCCGGTGCCAGCACCGCAGACTACGTGCTGCTGCGCCTGCCGCTGGAAGTGGCCCCGCTGTTCCGCGATTGGTTGGACACCCATCATCCCGATCGCGCCGCGCACGTGATGAGCACCATCCAGCAGCTGCGCGGCGGCAAGGATTACGACAGCCAGTTCGGCACCCGCATGCGTGGCCAGGGCGCGTATGCCGATCTGTTGAACAACCGCTTCAAGCTGGCGCGAAAGCGTCTCGGCTTCAATGCGCAGAACAGCCACTGGCCGAAGCTGGATTGCAGCCGGTTCCTGAAGCCGTTGCCGCCGAGGAAGGATTCGCCGCAGGGGTCGCTCTTCTAAGACGCGTACAACTACTGTCGAACGCATCAATGACTTGTCGCGCTGGGCTGTGCTTGCCATATCGATGGGCAATGCATGAAAAAGAACACCCATGTCATTGCACCATCCCTTCGCGCCGTCATACACTCGTCACAAACATGAATTCCCGATGACTGAATGAGTCGGTCTCGGATGAGGAGCTAGGCAAACGCATGACGCACGTTGCAACACGGAACACCCTGCAGTCCCGTCTTCTTCTTCTGCCGCTGCTTTCCCTGCCGATGACATTGGCAACCGCGGCGAACACCCTCGAAACCGTTCAAGTCACCGCCACGCTCCCTGTTGGAGGTGGCGGCGCAGGCGGTTTTGGATTTGGCGGCGGCAGTGGTGTCCACCTGTCCGAGTCACAGATGGACAATGGCGGTGGCGGCGGTGCAATTCCGACCGAAACGGCGAAGGAACAGCCGACCGATGACAAGGAGAAGGACTGTAATGGCCGCAAGGGCAATCCTGTCGTGCTCTACAGCGGCAACAAGGTCGAGCCGGAACTCGATTTCGCCAGCCAGGGCGAAATGGGCCTGTTCCTGCAGCGCAACTACAATCATTACTGGAGCGCGACCGGTCTGTTCGGCAATCACTGGCTGAGCAACTTCGACTATTCGCTCGCGTTCACCGATGCAAACCAGCTGGCGTGGGTACAACGGCCCGACGGTCGCCGCATCAAGTATCTCAAGGATCCAGCCAGCGGCCGCTGGTACGAGGACAAGGCCCAGCCCATCGCGTATCTCGCCGCGAACGGAGACGGCACGTTCACGCTTCGAAACGAAAACAACGGGACGGAAATCTACAACGCCGAGGGCTACATCACCCGGCTCAGCAATGAGCAAGGTGTGAGCTGGACGTTCTCCTATACCGATCGCTACCTGCAGAAGGTCACCCACTCCTCGGGACGCAGTATCAGCTTTGGCTGGACCAATGGACAGGTCTCCCAGGTGACCGACCCGGCCGGCAACATCTATCGCTACACCTATACCCCCAATGTGTTCGGGAACGGACGTGGGCGGCTCGCCAGCACGACGCTGCCTGGCACACCTGCAACGAAGATCAGTTACCACTACGAAGATGCCCGCTTCCCGGGTGCCCTGACTGGCAAGTCTTTTAATGACGTGCGCTATTCCACGTTTGCGTACGACGCGGAGCGCCGCGCCATCAGCACGGAGCACAACGGTGGCATTGAGCGATTCCGCTTCAGCTATGCCGTGCGCAGCACCGAACCGGTGCTCCCGCCGCCCGCACCGACTCGACCCGGTGGTATCCGCGCCGACGAAGAGCGCGGATGGTGCGAACAGCGCACCGGAGGCTCACGCATCTGCTATCAACCGCGCTCGCTGCCTGTTGACTCGCTGCCGATGGAGAGCGCTCTCAGTATGACGGCCGCCGCTGCGCCGAGCCTTACGCGACCCGTCGATATTGATGTCACTATGATCAACCCTCTTGGCCGTAGCACCACCTACACGTTCAAGGACGGAAAGATGGTATCGACCAAGGGGGATCCGTCGCCGAACTGCCCTGCCAGCTACAAGGAGCAGAGTTATGACGCCAACGGATATCCGGATCTGGTCCATGATTTCCAGGACAATCTGACCAACTTCGACTACAGCGCACAGGGTTACCTGCTGAAGCGGGTGGAAGCGGTCGGCAGTTCGGCCGAACGTACGACGTTGCAGGAGTGGGATACCACCCGCAACCGACTCCTCAAGACAACGGTGGTGGGTGATCTTGAAGTTGCCTACTCCTATGACGATCGCGGAAACGTGGCCAGCGCAACCGAGCGCAATCTGACGGCACGTGGAGTGCCCAGCCAGACGCGAGTGACCCGAAGCACGTATACCTATCACCCCAACGGATTGAAGGCCTCCATCAAAGTCGATGGACCGCTTGCGCAGGACGACGTCACCTCCGTATTCAACAGTCAGGGCGATCTGACCAGTGTCACCAACGCGCTTGGTCACACGATCAGCTATTCCAACTACAACGGACTTGGGCTGCCGGGGCGCATCGTCAACGCGAACGGTGGTGTGCGAGAGCTGACGTACGACGGCCGCGGCCGCGTTCTATTCGACAGAACCAGTTCGGGAACCGGCTGGGCGACGACCGCCTTTGGCTACACCGCTGCAGGTGACATCGCCTCGCTTACCCAGCCTGATGGCGTAACAGTCCGCTACGGCTACGATGCAGGGCGCCGCCTGACACAGGAAGTCCGTTCGATGGGGGACGGCAAGTGGGCGTGGACCCGTCATAGCTACAACAACGCCTCCAATCGCACGCGCACCGAGGTTTCACAAACCGACTATCCGCTGGATTCGGTGGTGAGCGGCGTGATTGACGAAATCACCCATGATGCGCAGTGGAACTGGTTCGTACGTGGCTGGGCCTGCTCCACCGGCTCGGCTGGGTCAATCCAGGTGGACGGTTACGCCGATGGCAACGTCTATCTGGGTAGCACTCAGGCAAACCTTGCCAGCGAGCCAGGTGTTGCTGCGGCTTGCAAAGCATCAGGTAGTGCCTATAGGTATCAGTTGCCGATATCGCTAGCCCAGAGGCAACAGTTGGGCGGTCGCAAATTCTCCGTCTACGGCCAATCTCCGCAGGGCCGCGGCCAGGATCGACCGCTCGCGAACTCAGGGGTGTTTGCGATTCCAACTGCAAACATCGTTGGTGACATCGGCGGCGTGACCCAGGACGGCAACTGGAACTTCTTCATTGAAGGCTGGGCCTGCTCAGCTGGCGTGGACGCCTCGATCGACGTACACGTCTATGCCGGTGGCGCAGCTGGTGGCGGTACATTCGTCGCTTCGAGCCGCGCCAACTTGGCCACCGACGGAAACGTTGCCAACGCGTGTCAGGCACGCGGAAGTGCCTATTGGTTCAAGATTCCTCTTGACGGCAACGTACGATCGAATCACGGAGGCAAAGCACTATACGTGCACGGTATCTCGCCTGTTGGCGGTCCGAACCTGACCATCAATCGCTCAGGTGCTTTTACCGTACCTGCTGTGGTGCGTAGCGCCGAGCTGGTTTCCGCATCAACCTCGGCGCCTCATATCTTCAATGGCCAGTCATCCAGCGTGACATTCCAGTTCCGGAACACTGGCAATGTCATCTGGAATCCAAGCGATACCTATATGGTCTTGAGGACGTTGCGGACCAGCGAGGCCATCGGGCTTTCGTCTCCGGTCGCACCAGGCGCTGTAGCCACATTCACCGTGATCGTCTCGCCCGTGAACACCGGCAGTGGTGTTGCGCAATTCGGGTATATGGGCCAGTTGGCATCTGGGCCCACCTCTTGGGGGCCGCAGGCACAGGTGACGTTAAGGGCGGAAAACGACAAGGGTAGCTGCAACCCGAAATTCTGCGAAGAGCCACGCTAAGGAAGGCCCAAAAGACATGTCCACAATTGCCTTGGCCATGATGGGGCTAAATACCATCGTCTCTTCCGTGAACTATCAGTACGACGAGTTGGGGCGTGTGATATCCGAGAGCACTGAGCAG
The DNA here is from genome assembly GCF_056486185.1 of Stenotrophomonas sp. 28608_Sma. Taxonomy (NCBI): domain Bacteria; kingdom Pseudomonadati; phylum Pseudomonadota; class Gammaproteobacteria; order Lysobacterales; family Lysobacteraceae; genus Stenotrophomonas; species Stenotrophomonas sp. 28608_Sma. The sequence continues at coordinate 20,504 of NZ_CM151308.1, forward strand.
GGAAGAAGCATAAGGTACGTCTACGACGCAGAGGGGAGAGTCACCCAGGTGACCGATTCGCAGAATCGCGTCACCCGTATGAGTTACGATCCGCGTGGACGCCTGATCAAATCAATCGACGCCGCCGGGGGCACGACCCAGATTGCCTACGATCTGGCAGATCGCCCGATCCGTGTGAGCGATCCCCGCAATCTCGTTACCACCTACGAATTCGATGGTTTCGGCCAGCTTTGGAAACAGGTGAGTCCGGACACGGGAACGACACAGCACCAGTACGATGCTGCAGGTCTGCGGACATCGACGGCGCGGGCCGATGGCAGCGTCGTCTCCTTCGGCTACGACGGTCTGGGACGAATGACTTCTGCGAGCGCAGAAGGCCGAACAATGGGTTACAGCTACGATTGGTGCGGCAATGGTAAAGGCCAACTGTGCGGCACTTCAGGGCCCGGAACCGCCACCCATTTTGCCTATACACCGAACGGTCAGCTGCAGATACGCCGCGACTTCACCGATCTGTCTGGTCAGAAGACGGACTACAGCACCACCTATGGATACGACGGCATCAATCGCCTGAGCCAGATCACCTATCCCAACGGTGACAAGGCGACCTACACATATGGCTCCCAAGGAAAACCAAGTGCGTTGATGGCGACGGTCGACGAGACTCAGCGCTCAATCATTTCCCAGGCAAACTGGAAGGTCACGGGAGCGCATGAGTGGCTGGCCTACGGCAACGGGCTTGCCCGGGGCTACAACCACGATCAGGAGGGGCGGCTGACCGCAATGTCGGTCTGGGGACCCAATGGCAGCAAGGTCAGCTATTGGGACTATCAGTACAGCGGCGATGGCGAAATCACCGCCATTGTCGACGCTGTCGACCCGAACATGACCCAGTTGATCGGCTACGACGCGTTGAGTCGTATGACCAAGCTGACCCGCTTCGGTGTCATCAACAATCTTTCCTACGATGCCGGCGGCAATCACGACCGCTACCAGGCAGGAAATCAGCTGACCCAATACAGCATCGACCCGGGGAGCAACCGGGTGCTGAACTACACCAACCAGGACGGCAGCCGTCAGTACCAGTACGACGCATTGGGAAACCGCATCAGCGAGACCGCAGGCAGCCGGATCAGCACTTACGAGTATGACGCCTTCAATCGCATGAGCCGCAGCAACATCGGTGGCATTGCGACTGACTACGTGCTCAATGCGCAGGGGCAGCGCGTTGCAAAGATCAACCAGACCACCAACAGCCGCTACTTCTACGCCGGCCAGAACCAGCTCATGACTGAGCTGAACAACGGGGTGTGGACCAACTATTTCTGGTTTGAAGGTGAACTGGTTGGGCTTGCTCGCAGCGGGCAGCACAATTACGTGCATACCGATCATTTGGGACGCCCGGAGTTCGTCACCAGCCCAAGCCAGCAGACCGTCTGGAAGGCGTACAACTACGCCTACGGACGTAGCGTCCAGAAGGATGAGATTGGCGGGTTGAACATTGGCTTCCCGGGCCAGTACTACGACGCGGAAAGCGGACTCTGGTACAACGGCTTCCGCGACTATGACGCGAGCATTGGCCGGTATGTGCAGAGTGATCCGATTGGCTTGGCGGGGGGATTGAATACCTACGCGTACGTCTCAGGGAATCCAATAAACTTCATTGATCCACTAGGTTTGACTCAGGAGGACATTGATCGCCTATACGCACTCGCGAAGGCAACGGAAACGGATCTTGATTTCCCTGCACGTGACCCATTTGTAAGGGATATGGGAAATGTGGCCGGGCAGTACAATCACGTAACCAGAAGGCTCTACTTAGACAAGCAGTATCTTGAGGTCCTTTCTGATGCTCAGAAGAGAGAGCTATATGACACCATCGTCCATGAAGTTCTCCATCGCAATAGAGGCGTGCTCTCGGGAAATGGAGATAAGTACACTGGGCGCCACAAGGAAATCTACGATGAGGCCGCGCGGAGAACGAGCCGAAATGCTACCAAGATCAAGCTTGCTACAGAAAGCTGTGAATAATTTTCTAACGTTGACAGCCTGTGCATTTCTGTTTTCCATTCCCAGCGGCGACGCAGCTGCAGCAAAGAGTGTTCGATTCTTCGTCGATAAGGCGGCGATGAATGCTCAGGACTGTTTGCGGGTCGATAGTCGGCGTCTTCTTTTCGATTGCCATCAGATCGTCCCTGGCGACCGCAAGGTGTTCGGAATCAGAACATTCTATTCCTCGTGGAGGAGCGATAGATCGAGTTTCATGAAGCTCACTGTCGAGTTGCCAGACGGGCTAAAGTCTGGCGATTCCTACAAAATAGCGGATGGCATAGCCAAGGCATTCCGTAGCACCGGGCCCAGTGCGTTCGCGGGCAAGAATGGATGCTATGGCGCTGCATCGTCAGGAACGATTACGATTGTATCGTCTAGTCCGGGCCGCGTTGATATTCAGGTCGACGCTCTCTTCGATCAGAAGAGCCCGTTGGAATGGCGGGGAGAGTGTGACATTCCTGCTCGTGTTTCTGAGAGATTTAGAACAACGGAACTGGACATTGGGCAACTGGATGCCTGGACGGGAAAAGCTGACCCGGACGCCTCACCGTTTGATCAGGCCCACCCAGTGAGAGGGAAGTAGCGGTCTGTTGTTACATGTGCTGCTGCACCGCATTACCCCCCAAATAACTTCTGCGCACTCTGGAACAGGATCCAACTCGTCGCGATGAACTTGTCCCCACCCTGTGGCCGATTGCCACGATGGGTATGCGTAAACGCCGTCGGCGCAATCAGCAGGCTGCCGGTGCGTGGTGCGATCTTCCGCCCCTGGAACAGGAACTCGGTTTCGCCCTCTTCGAATTCGTCGTTGAGGTACAGCGTCCACAACACATGCCGGTGCAGGGTCTCGGCCTGCGCATCCTTGGGGTACAGCTCGCAGTGCCAGTACGGATAACCGCCCTCGCCCGCCGCATACCACTGCAGGTTGATGGCGCCCGGGCGCAGGCAGGTGCGGGCCAGGTCGGCCAGCTGCTGCTGCGGCATGTCAGGGAAGTCCTCGGCAGACAGGCGTCGCGGTTGGCCCTTGCTGTCCTGGATCTGCAACATCAGCGGCGCGATCAACGCCTGTGGATAACGGCGTAGATAAGTCAGCAGGCCGTTGAACACCGCGTGCTGCAGCTGATGGTCCACATCCTGCCAGCCATCAAGGCCGCTGATGCGCAGATCCTTGCTGTGCTTGAGTTCCGGGAACACGCCACTGCCCACGGCACCGGGCTGCAGGCCACGCGCCGCCCGCATGCGCTCGACGATCGCCGCGCAGACCTCGCTGGGGACGGCATTGTGGATGACTTCGATGAAATCGACCGGGCCCTGCTCGTGCATGCGTGCATTCCTTAGGCGGCAACGGCTTGATGGTGCCGTTTGCCGCCCTCGGTGTCACCCCACGGTCATGTCATCGAACTGCCATGACCGCTGTCAGGCGATAGGCCGTCAGCCCTGCGCGTCGTCGTGCGCGTGGTGGTAGCGCACGGCTTCAGCCACTTCCTCGCGCGAACCCAGGAACACCGGCACGCGCTGGTGCAGCTGGTCGGGCTGGATGTCGAGGATGCGCTCGCGGCCGGTCCAGGCAGCGCCACCGGCCTGTTCGACCAGTAGGCCCATCGGGTTGGCTTCGTACATCAGGCGCAGCTTGCCGGCCTTGGACGGATCCTTCTTGTCCCACGGGTAGATGAAGATGCCGCCGCGGGTCAGGATGCGATGCACGTCGGCGACCATGCTGGCGATCCATCGCATGTTGAAGTTCTTGCCGCGCGCGCCTTCCTTGCCCGCCAGCAGATCACCGACATAGGCCTGCATCGGCGCTTCCCAGTGACGCTGGTTGGACATGTTGATGGCGAATTCCTGGGTGGCCGCCGGAATCTGCATGTTCTCGGTGGTCAGCACGAACTCGCCCTTCTCGCGGTCCAGGGTGAAGGCATGGGTACCGTGGCCGACGGTCAGCACCAGCTGGGTGCTGGGCCCGTAGATGCAGTAGCCGGCGGCAATCTGCTTGCTGCCCGGCTGCAGGAAGGCGTCATCGCCCGGCAGTTCGACGTTGGTCGGGCAGCGCAGCACCGAGAAGATGGTGCCAACGGAGACGTTGACGTCGATGTTGGAGCTGCCATCGAGGGGATCGAACAGCAGCAGGAAATCGCCGCGCGGATAGATATCCGGCACCGGCTGGCTGTGGTCCATTTCCTCCGAGGCGCAGGCGGCGAGGTGGCCGCCCCAGGCGTTGGCTTCGAGCAGGATCTCGTTGCTGATCACATCCAGCTTCTTCTGCGCTTCCCCCTGCACGTTGCCGGTACCGGCGTCGCCGAGCACGCCACCGAGGGCGCCCTTGCTGACGGCGATGGAGATGCTGGTGCAGGCGCGGGCGACGACCGCGATCAGCTGGCGCAGGTCGGCATTGATGCGGCCGGCGTGCTGTTCCTGGATCAGGAAGCGGGTCAACGAAGTACGGGACATGGTCGGGCAGGTCTCGGCAGCGGGAAAACGCCTATTGTCGCCCGTATGGCGGGGCCGTGCGTGAGCGCGGGAAGGCGTAATCGTTTCCAGATGCGTTGCGCTCGTGGCGCCTTCCTTTTGTCGAGGCTCGTGGGAGGGGGAGGCGCTGCAGGACCGTTGGCCGCCATGGATGGCGCCATCGAGCTTACATGGACGTACTTGCAGCGTGTCCTGCATCGCCTCCCCCTCCCACGCGCTTCAGGGTTCGCCGCGAGCGCTGGGGATGGCAAAGGCAAGAGCAAAAGCAAAAAAACAAAGGCGCCTTTCGGCGCCTTTGTCTTCAAGCTACTGGAGCGTTGTTTCAGCCCTTGGCGACGGTGGCCACGGCCTTGGCGACGTATTCCAGGTTGTTCTGGTTCAGCGCGGCCACGCAGATGCGGCCGGTGCCGACGGCGTAGATGCCGAACTCGTCGCGCAGACGCTCGACCTGCTCGCGGCTCAGGCCGGAGTAGGAGAACATGCCGGCCTGTTCGTTGATGAAACCGAACTGCGGCGCGCCGGCAGCGGCCAGCTTCTCGACCAGGCCTTGGCGCAGGGCGTGGATGCGCTCGCGCATCTCGGTCAGCTCCTGCTCCCACATCGCACGCAGTTCCGGGTTGGTCAGCACGCCGGCCACCAGCGCGGCACCGTGGGTGGACGGGCTGGAGTAGATGGTGCGGATCACGCGCTTGACCTGCGACTGCACCGCCTTGGCGTCAGCGGCAGTCGGTGCCACCATCGACAGCGCACCCACGCGCTCGCCGTAAAGCGAGAACGACTTGGAGTACGAGTTGGCGACGATGAAGCTGTCGATGCCGGCTTCGGCGATGATGCGCACGGCGGCGCCGTCCTGCTCGATGCCCTTGTCGAAGCCCTGGTAGGCCATGTCGATGAAGGGGAACAGCTGCTTGTCCTTCAGCAGCTGCGCGACCTGCTTCCACTGGGTGACCGTGAGGTCGGCACCGGTGGGGTTGTGGCAGCAGGCATGCAGCAGTACCACGGTGCCGGCTTCCAGCTTGCCCAGGTCGGCCAGCATGCCGTTGAAATCGACGCCATGGGTGGCCGGGTCGAAGTAGGTGTAATCCAGCACGTCGAAACCGGCGGCGCTGAACACCGCACGGTGGTTTTCCCAGCTCGGGTTGCTCAGCGCAACGGTGGCGTGCGGCAGCAGCTTCTTCAGCACGTCGGCGCCGACGCGCAGCGCACCGCTGCCACCAACGGTCTGCGCGGTGGTCACGCGGCCAGCGGCCAGCAGCGGCGAATCCTTGCCGAACACCAGCTCACGCGTCGCCTGCGTGTACGCCGGCAGGCCATCGATCGGCAGGTAGCCGCGCGGTTTGGCTTCAGCGGCGAGCTGCTGCTCGATCTGCTTGACGGCGCGCAGCAGCGGAATGCGGCCGCTCTCGTCGTAGTAGATGCCCACACCCAGGTTGACCTTGGTCGGGCGGCTGTCGGCGTTGTACGCCTCGGTCAGGCCCAGGATCGGGTCGCCTGGGACCAGTTCCACGTTTGCAAAGAAGGACACGGCGGTACTCGTTCGGTAGACGGAAAGGGGGAGGAATTGCGCCACGCGGTCTGCGGCTTTTCGGCCGGAAACAGCCCATCGTAACAAAGCCTGCCGGGGCTGGCCGCCGCCATCGTCATCCGCAGCCCCGTACCATGGCGTGCGTTGCCGCCCGATCCATCAACCTGAATCATGAATCCCGCCGCACGACGCCACTGCCTGCCGTTGTCCGCCCTGCTGCTGTCGCCACTGGCGGCCATGGCCGAGCCTGCGCCCACCGCCCTGCCTGCCGTGCAGGTGCAGGCGGCGCGGGTGCCGGGTATCGACCCGTTCGCGCTGCCGGCCAGCCTGGACACCGTCTGGATCGACGCCAGCCGCGCGGGCACCGGAGCGCAGCTGTCCGAGGCGTTGGCCGGCGTACCGGGACTACTGGCACGCGACCGGCAGAACTTCGCTCAGGATACGCAGCTGTCGATCCGTGGCTTCGGTGCGCGCTCGACCTTCGGTGTGCGCGGGGTGCGGGCGTTGATCGACGGGGTGCCGGCGACCATGCCCGATGGCCAGGGCCAGCTGTCGCATGCCAGCCTGTTGGGCGCCGAACGCATCGAGGTGCTGCGCGGGCCGTTCTCGGCGCTGTACGGCAATTCCTCCGGCGGCGTGCTGCAGGTCTGGAGCGCGCAGGGCCAGGCCGGCGACCCGTGGCGGCTGCGCGTGAACGCCGGCGCCGACAACACGCTCAGTGTCGGCGCGCAACTGAAGGGTGCCGGCCAAGCGCTGGACTACAACATCGCCGCCAATCACTTCCGCACCGATGGCTGGCGGGACCATAGCCGCGCGCGCCGTGAATCGCTCAACGCACGTATTGGTGGTGATCTGGGCGGTGGACGGCTCGAGCTGCTGCTCAACGCGCTCGATGCCCCCGATGCGCAGGATCCGCTGGGCCTGAGCCGTTCCCAGGTGGCGGCCGATCCGCGCCAGGCCACGGCAGTGGCGCACCAGTACAACACCCGCAAATCGGTGCGCCAGCAGCAGGCTGGGTTGCGTTGGACCCGAGAAACCGACACCCAGCGCTGGCAGCTGATGGGCTATGCCGGGCAGCGTGAGGTCACCCAATACCTGCCGATTCCGCCGACCGCACAGGCCAACCCGTTGCATGCGGGCGGCGTGATCGATCTGGACGCGGGCTATGGCGGACTGGACGCGCGCTGGGGCTGGCACGGTGATCTGGCCGGGCGACCGCTGGACCTGGTAGCCGGGCTCAGCGCCGACCGTCAGCGCCAGCACCGCACCGGCTACGAGAACTTCATCGGCAGCGCCCTGGGCGTGCGTGGGCGGCTGCGTCGTGACCAGATCGACGTCGTGCAGAACGTGGATCAGTTCGCCCAGGCCTGGTGGCAATGGAGCCCGCGTTGGTCGCTGCTGGCCGGGCTGCGCCACAGCGCCGTGCGATTCGAATCGAATGACCGCTACATCACCGGGCGCAATCCGGACGACAGCGGCCACCGTCGCTATCAGGCAACCACGCCGGTGGCAGGTGTCAGCTTCGAGGCCAGCCCGCAGTGGCGGCTGCACGCCGCCGTGGGCCGGGGCTTCGAGACGCCTACCTTCAATGAGCTGGGGTATCGCGCCGACGGCCAGGCGGGATTGGCACTGGATCTGGTGGCCGCGCGCAGCCGCACTCTGGAGATAGGCAGCAAATGGCACGCACAGGACGGAACCCAGCTTGATATCAGCCTGTTCCGCGCAGATACCGACGATGAGTTGGCAGTTGCGAGCAACTCTGGTGGGCGCAGCACCTATCGCAACATCGGCCGCACCCGCCGCCAGGGTGTGGAACTGCAGTACCGACAGCCGCTGGCCGAGCAGCTGGAACTGCAGCTGGCATGGACATGGCTGCAGGCGCAGGTGCGCTCGCCGTACCTGACCTCGAACAGCGTGGTCGCCGCGGGCAGCCGCCTGCCCGGTGTGCCGCGCCAGCAGGCCTTCGCCAGGCTGCAGTGGACCCCCGCCGACTGGCAGTGGGCGCTGGAGGCCTCCGCCAGCAGCGATACCTTGGTCAACGACGTGGCCACCGAGCGTGCGCCCGGCTTTGCCCTGCTGCATCTGGAAGCCGGCCGTCGCTGGACCCTGCCGGGTGGCGAGCTGCGCGCCTTCGCCCGGCTGGAGAACGTGCTGGACCAGGCCTACATCGGCTCGGTGATCGTCAACGATGGCAACGGGCGCTTCTACGAGCCGGGACCGGGACGGCGGGCCAACATCGGCCTGCAATGGTCGTGGCGTTGAAGGGGTAGTGCCGGCCGCTGGCCGGCATCGCGCCGTGCAGGACGTCAGGAGGTTGCCGGCCAGCGGCCGGCACTACCGGTCAGTCGGGGGCCCTGGCCAGAATCGCGCTGTGCAGGACGTCAGGGGGTTGCCGGCCAGCGGCCGGCACTACCGTCAGTCGGGGGCCTTGGCCGGTACGAACGGCGAGGTCGGGTCGCTGGCCGGGAAGGTCTCCTCCAGCGCCTCATCCTGGTTGTCGCTGGCGCGCTGCTTGCGCTCACGCCGCTTGAGCGGGCTTTCCTGGCCGCCACGATGGCGGTCGCCGCCGTCCTTGCGGTCCAGCGCGGCCTGTTCAGACTCGTGCTTCACCGGCAGGTGGTCGTCACCGTGCTCGGCGTCGAAGAACGGTGCGCCGGTGCCGCGGTAGTCGGCGTTGTCGGCATCGCGCTTGCCGCGCTGCTCGCCGGGAATGGGCGGGTGGTTTTCCCGCAGCGGGTCTCGTGAGGTCTCTCGGCTCATGGTCTGGTACCTGCACTCGGGGGCTCCCACTACACCGCCCTGCAGGTAAAGCCGCCGCGAACCTGGCGTCATGAACATCTCGCTCACCCCCCGGTAACGGGACCGCGCGTATTCCTGCCCACCCGCCCCCGCTGCAGGAGCCGGCCATGCCCCGTCTTGAACGACCCGCACCGTCCGTGTTCAACGCCCTGCTTGATCCGCTCGGCCAGCGCACCGCGCAGCGCCGCACGCGTCGCCACGAGGATCCGCAGGCGGTGGCGCAGGACTACCTGCAGTACATGCTGAGCGATTACGAAGAGCGCCGTGGCCACAGCCACCGCAACTGGCGCGACCTCTGCCCGGTCTACGCCTTCGCGCTGACCACGCATGCCGCCGACTGGCCGCGCGGTGATGCCGCCGATACCTGCGAGGAACTGGCCGAGCATTGGGAGCAGATGCGCGGGCAGTCGCGGTTGAGCTGGTCGCAGGCGAGGCCGGTGGTGGAGGACGCCTGGCGCGCACTGGACCATATTCCGGCGGCGGCGGTGAAGCCGTTGCTGCAGTAGTGCCGGCCGCTGGCCGGCAACCCCAGGAAACTTCAGGCCGCGAGCTCTGCCGGCCAGCGGCCGGCACTACCGCATCTGCGTAGAACCCACGTGCACGGTATCGACACGGGTGGTTTACACCGCCCATCCGAAGCTGGATGCCCTGCCCCGCCAAAGGTACGCCCATGGCCCGCCCGATCTGGACCGGCACGCTGTCGTTTGGCCTGCTCAACGTGCCGGTGTCGCTGATGTCCGGCGAACGCAAGGTCGACCTGCAGTTCCGCATGCTCGACTCCCGCGACCGCAAGCCGATCCGTTTCGAACGGGTCAACGCCGACACCGGCGAGGAGGTGCCCTGGAAGGACATCGTCAAAGCCTATGAGTACGACAAGGGCAGTTATGTCGTGCTGGAGGAAGGTGATATCCGTTCGGCGGCGCCGGAAAGCCACGAAGCGGTGGAGGTGGAATCGTTCGTGGATGCGGCGCAGATCGACCCACGCTACTACGAGAAACCGTATCTGCTGGTGCCTGGCAAGAAGGCCGAAAAGGGCTATGTGCTGTTGCGCGAAACGCTGCGCAGTACCGGCAAGGTGGGCATCGCGCGGGTGGTGGTGCGCACGCGCGAATACCTGTGCGCGGTGATGCCGCATGAGGACGCGCTGGTGTTGATGATCCTGCGCTATCCGCAGGAGCTGGTGGATCCCGAGGACTACAAGCTGCCCACCGGAAAACTGTCCGACTATCGCATCACCAGCAAGGAAACGGCGATGGCCGAACAGCTGATCGAGTCGATGGCCGGCGACTGGGATCCGTCGCAGTACCACGATGAATTCCGCGAGCGCCTGCAGCAGGTGTTGAACAAGCGCATCAAATCCAAGGGCGGCACCACCCGGGTGGACGATGAGCCGGCACCGCGCGAGGACGCCAGTACCAATGTGGTCGACTTCATGGCGCTGCTGCAGAAGAGCCTGGATGCGAACAAGCGAACGCCAGCGAAGAAGGCCGCAACGCGCAAAGCAGCCGCCAAGTCGCCAGTGAAGAAGGCCGCCAAAAAGGCCGTAAAGAAGACCACGCGGCGCAAGGCAGGTTGAACCATGTCGCTGCACCAGTACCGGCGCAAGCGCAGACTGGGTGGTGGCGCCGGGCAGACGCCGGAGCCTGACGACACGCCCGCACGCGGCGATCCGAAGCGGCGGCCGACCTTCGTCATCCAGCTGCATCACGCAAGCTCGCGTCACTATGACTTCCGCCTGGAAATGGACGGCGTACTGAAGAGCTGGGCCGTGCCCAAGGGGCCTTCGCTGCGCGTCGGTGAGAAGCGGCTGGCCGTGGAGGTGGAAGATCACCCGTTGTCCTACGCCGGTTTCGAAGGAGACATTCCTGAAGGCCACTATGGCGCTGGCCACGTGGATGTCTTCGATCACGGCACCTGGGCCTGTGAAGGCGATCCACTGCAGGCGCTGGCGGCTGGAAAGATCGACTTCGTGCTGCACGGGCAACGCCTGGCCGGTGGCTGGAAGCTGGTGCGTACGGCAATGAAAGGGCGTCAGGTGCAGTGGCTGCTGATCAAGCGCGACGACGGCGAAGCGCGCGACGCGGAGGCGGATGACCTGCTGACGGCACCCACGCCGAAACGAGCATCTGCGGCGAAGAAGCGTTCCACAGCGAAGGCGGCGCGTGCTGCACCCGTCGCACGCACGACCACGCGCAAGGCCGATGCGCGTTGGCATGCACGCGCGCTGCAACTGCACGGCGCACGTGATACGCCCTATCCCCTTGGGTTCAAACCGCAGTTGACCGATCATCGCGACAGTGCCCCCGACGGCGAGGGCTGGCTGCATGAGATCAAGTGGGACGGCTATCGTCTGCTGGCCGATCTGCACGATGGCGAGGTGAAACTCCGCTCGCGCAACGGCCTGGACTGGACGGTCGATTTTCCCGAGGTGGTACAGGCTGTGCAGGCGCTACCGGTGCGCGATGCGCGCCTGGATGGCGAGCTGGTGGTGCTGGACAAGGAAGGACGCAGCGATTTCGCAGCACTGCAGCGCGTGATCGATGGAAGCTCGAAGCAACCGTTGCGTTACATCGTGTTCGATCTTCCGGGTGTGGCCGGCGTGGACATCAGTCGTGCGCCGTTGCTGGAACGCAAGGCGCTGCTGAAGGATCTCATCGGGCCGGCGCCCGGCACACTGGCCTTCAGCGAACACGTGGTCGACCATGGGCCGCGGGTGTTCGATGCCAGCGGCGAGGCCGGCTTCGAAGGCATCGTCAGCAAGCAGGTGGATGCGCCGTACGTAAACACCCGCGCGCGCAGCTGGGTGAAGGTGAAGCACGAAGACACCGACGAGTTCGTGATCGTCGGCTATACGGCACCCAAGGGTTCCCGGGTGGGATTCGGCTCGCTGCTTCTGGCCACGCCGGACAAAGGCGGCTTGCGCTATGTGGGCCGTGTTGGCACCGGTTTCGATGACGAGAGCCTGCGCGCGCTGCTCAGGGCACTGCAGCCCTTGGCAGTGAAGACGCCCGTGCTGCAGCTGCCGGCGCATGTGCCGTTCCGCACCGCCAGCGTACGCTGGGTGAAACCGGTGACGGTGGCGGAGGTGGCCTTCCGTGGCTGGGGCAAGGAAGGCTTGCTGCGCCAGGCCAGTTTCAAGCGGCTGCGCAGCGACAAGCAGAAGGAGGACCTGGCAATGAGCACCGCAGATGCCGGAACCGGAGACGAGGTCCAGATCACCCATCCGGAGCGGGTGGTGTTTCCAAAGCAGAAACTGAGCAAGGGCGACGTGGCCGACTACTACCAGCGCATGGCGCGCTGGATCCTGCCTGAAATCACCGGGCGTCCGCTGTCACTGCTGCGCTGCCCGGACGGCGTCGGCAAGGCCTGCTTCTTCCAGAAGCACCATGGCCCCGGCCTGGGCGATGCGGTACATGCGGTGCCCCTGCAGCAGAAAAGCGGCCGCGAGGACTACGTTTACATCGACGATGCAAGAGGACTGCTGCAGCTGGTGCAGATGAACACCCTGGAACTGCATCCCTGGGGGGCGACCGTGGCTGACCCCGAGCATCCGGATCGACTGGTGTTCGATCTCGACCCTGGTGACGGCGTCAGCTGGGCACAGGTGAAAGCCGGTGCACGCGATGTGCGTGACCGCCTGCAGCAGGTGGGTCTGGAGAGCTTCGTACGCCTGTCTGGCGGCAAGGGGGTGCACGTGGTGGTGCCACTGCAGCCCAAGGCTGGCTGGGACGAAGCCAAGGCATTCTGCGAGGCGTTCGCACAGGCGATGGCGGAGCAGGCGCCGGACCGCTACGTGGCGACGATGAGCAAGGCCAAGCGCAATGGCGTCATCTTCATCGACTGGCTGCGCAACACCCGAGGCGCCACCAGCGTGTGCTCGTGGTCGCTGCGTGCACGCGATTCTGGCGGCGTGGCGGTGCCGCTGCGCTGGGAAGAACTGGCGCGGGTGAGCGCGGCCGACGCGTTTCCGATGGCCAAGGCGCTGGCGCGTGCCAAGCGGCTGAAGGGTGACCCATGGCAGGGCATCGCGCGATTGAAGCAGACGCTGCCGTCGCTGAAGCGGTAGTGCCGGCCGCTGGCCGGCACCTGTAGCATGGGCGAGGTTGCCGGCCAGCGGCCGGCACTACCTGGATGCGCTCAGCGCGGATCGCGCGACGCGCGGCGACCGAACCACCAGCCGGCCAGCAGCTGCAACGGCAGCGATGCCAGCAGCGAAATGACGAACCAGAGTGGGAAATCCGCGCCGGCGCTCCACATCGCGTAACCGCATCCGAGTGCGATCAACGACCAGATCGAGAACCCATGCGAACGCGGCCAGCACGGTGCGTAGTAGGTGGCGAAGGAAATGCCAGCGACGCCGCCGAGCACGCTGAAGGCCAGGTCCCACCCCAGCTGCACGCTGTTGTTGTCCGGCGACATGCCCACCAGCGGGGGCAGCCAGCTGGCGACGCTGCTGACCAGCGCAAGCGACAGCACGCCGCCGATCAGGGCGACGAGGGACAGGAACAGGGTCTTGAGCAGGTCGGGCATGCGCGCATTGTACGGCTGCCACAGAGTGCCCGGGTTGCCGGCCAGCGGCCGGCACTACCGAACCGACTGGGGTTTGCTGGCCAACGGCCGGCACCACCGGGGGATAGGCATGGCCGCCGCGTCCGTGGGAGAGGGGGACGGAGCGACGGCGGCCATGCACAGGCGGTCAGGCGGCGAAGTCGAGCACCACGCGGCCTTCGATCGTGCCCGCATGCATGCGCGCGAACACGTCGTTGATGTTTTCCAGGCGGTCGGTGCTGACCGTGGCCGCGACCTTGCCTTCGGCGGCGAACTGCAGCGACTCCTGCAGGTCCAGCCGGGTGCCGACGATCGAGCCACGCACGGTGATGCCGTTGAGCACCATGCCGAAGATGTCCAGCGGGAAATTGCCGGGTGGCAGGCCATTGAGCGAGACGGTGCCGCCACGGCGGACCATGCCCAGTGCCTGCTCGAACGCCTTCGGCGAAACCGCGGTGACCAGGGCACCGTGCGCGCCACCGATTTCCTTCTTCAGGAAGGCGGCGGGGTCGGTGGTGCGCGCGTTGACGGTGATCTGCGCGCCGAGCTGCCGGGCCAATGCCAGCTTGTTGTCGTCCACATCCACCGCAGCCACGTTCAGGCCCATCGCGCGGGCGTACTGCACCGCCATGTGGCCCAGACCGCCGATGCCGGAGATGGCGACCCAGTCCCCGGGCTTGGTGTCGGTCACCTTCAGGCCCTTGTAGACGGTCACGCCGGCGCACAGCACCGGCGCGATCTCGACGAAGCCCACTTCCTTCGGAAGCAGGCCGACATAGTTGGCATCGGCCAGTGCGTACTCGGCGAAGCCGCCGTTGACCGAGTAGCCGGTGTTGCGCTGTGTCTCGCACAGCGTTTCCCAGCCACCCAGGCAGTGTTCGCAATGGCCACACGCCGAGTACAACCAGGGGATGCCGACCCTGTCGCCTTCCTTGACGTGCCCTACCCCGCCTCCCACGGCCACGATGTGCCCCACGCCCTCGTGACCGGGGATGAACGGCGGGTTCGGTTTCACCGGCCAGTCGCCCTCGGCGGCGTGCAGGTCGGTGTGGCAGACGCCACAGGCCTCGATCTTGACCAGTACTTCGCCCGCCCCCGGGCGCGGTACCTGGACTTCCTCGATCACCAGTGGCTTGCCGAACTCACGCACCACGGCGGCCTTCATGGTCGAATTCATGTTCGGATCTCCGTAGTGCGCTTGCCCACAGAATGACGCCGGCTCGAGGCCGGCGCTTTGATCACGATCAAACCTTTGACGATTCGTGCAGCGGTTCAGCCGGCCAGTACCGAGGCCTCGCGGGCCAGACGCTCGATCGCATCCCAGTCGCGGGTCTGCAGCAGCGCCGGCGTGGTCAGCCACGAGCCGCCCACGCACAGCACGTTGGGCAGGTGCAGGAACTGCGGCGCGGTCTGCGCGCTGATGCCGCCGGTCGGGCAGAAGCGCACATCGGCGAACGGGCCGTGCCAGGCCGCCAGCAACGCAGCGCCACCGGCCTGCACCGCCGGGAAGAACTTGAAGGTGTCGTGGCCGTGCTCCAGGCCCAGGATCAGGTCGGAGGCAGTGGCGGCACCAGGCAGGTACGGCAGGTCGGCATCACGCGCGGCGGCATACAGCGTCGGCGTGGCACCGGGGGACACCGCGAAACGCGCACCGGCCTCCTTCGCTGCCTGCATCTGCGCGGCGTTGAGCACGGTGCCGGCACCGATTACCGCATCGGGCACGGCCTCGACCATCGCCTTGATCGCATCCAGCGCCTGCGGCGTGCGCAGCGTCACTTCGATCACCGGCAGGCCGCCGCGGAACAGCGCCTGGGCCACTTCGACCGCTTCATTCACATCTTCGGGGGTGTACACCGGAATCACCGGTGCCAGCTTCAACAGCGCGCGCAGGCGCGGATCAGCGCTGGACATCGTCTTGCTCCTTGCCCGACCGGGCATCGCGGATCGCCGCCGGGTCCGGCAGCGCAGCGGCGCATGATGCCACGTGGCTCACGACGGTGCTGGTGGTGCCCCGCCCTGCCCCCGGCTCAGGCCGGGTCGGCCTGCAATGCCTGGATGCGGCGTTGGTACCAGTCACCACCGAGTGGATCGAACACCGCCGAGCGCTCCATCTGCGCCTCGTACACGTGAACCGAGATCGCCAGCGCTTCGTTGCTGGCGTTGCGCAGGGTGTGGTACTCGTGCGGCGGAATCAGGCTGCCGGCACTGCCGCAGCCCCCGCGCAGCACGGCGTGGCGGCGGAAGCGGCAGCGCTCACCGTTGCGCTCCAGCAGTTCATAGCGGGTGATCTCCAGCTCGCCTGACCACACTCCCTCCACACACCACATGGCATCGTGGTCGTGCAGCGGCGTGCCCTGCCCTGGGCCCCAGCTCATGGCAATCACGCTGTAGCCGTGTTCGCGGCTGTGGTACAGCGGGCGTCGCGCGTAATGATCACTGACCGGACGGTGTACGCACTCGGGCAATTCGATGCGGCTGTCCGCGATGGCTTCCTGCAGCGCCAGCTGCAGGTCGGCGGTGATGCGCTTGGCATCACCGGAGGTCATCGCCGCGTCGACCGCAGCGATCAACCTGTCGCGGCCACGGAACACCGGAAACGGAGAAGTCTGCAGGTCCATGCCCCGACTGTAGCGGAGCCTGGTTAAGGGAATGTTGGCGTTCGCGCGCGTCGCGCCCGCATTCAAGGTGAACACGCGCGGAAGAACGGTTCAGATGGACATCAAGTAGAGCGATCACAATGGAACCTCGCGCAGCAGAAGCGGTCGAACACGACGCGATCCATCTTCGCTGCGACATTCCGCAACTTCGCGCCCCACGGGCGCAAGGCTAGAATTCTCCGACTTACCTGGTTCTATACATGTCAGTGCGAATTATTAGCGATGCCGCGTTGCCGGCATCGAAGGGCAAGGCTGCCACGACCAACGACATCGCACGACTGTCGGGAGTTTCCAAGAAAACGGTTTCAAGAATCATCAACAACTCGCCGCTGGTGCGCAAAGACACCCGCGACAAGGTCGAGGCGTTGATGCGCGAGGTCGGTTACGTGCCCGACCCCCTGGCGCGCGGCCTCGCGTTCCGCCGCTCCTTCCTGATCGGCCTGGTGTATGACGACCCGGGCGCCCAATGCATCGTCGACCTGCAGCACGGCGCGCTGGAAGCGCTGCGCGGCACCGGCTATGAACTGGTCGTGCATCCCTGCGACAGCTTGGCTCCGGACTGTGCGTACGGCGTGCGGCGCTTCGTGCAGCAGCAGAAGCTGCATGGCGTGATCCTGGGCCCGCGTGCCTCCGAGTCAGCTGCGTTGACGGAGATGCTCGACGGCATTGAATGCCGCTACGTCCGCATCAACGCGCATGTGTCGGATGACGAGGCACAGGCCGTGGTCACCCATGATCGCGACGGTGCAGCCGCGGCAGCGGGCTACCTGCTCTCGCTCGGCCACCGCGATATCGCGGTGATTGCCGGTCCGGGTGACCGCCGTACCGCACGCGAGCGCACTCATGGCTTCCTCGACCGGCTGGCGCAGGTGGGCCTGACCCTGCCGGGTGAACGCGTGCTGGAAGCGGGCGATACGTTCGAGTCGGGCGTGCATGCCGCCGAACGGCTGCTGATGGGCGGACAACGGCCCAGTGCGATCTTTGCCGGCAACGACGAAATGGCTGCCGGCGTGTATCAGGTGGCGTTGCGTGCGGGCATCGCGGTGCCGCAGCAGTTGTCGATCGTCAGCTACGACGACAGCCCGCTGGCGTCGCGGCTGTGGCCGCCGCTGACCTCGGTGCGCCGCCATGTGTCCGACATCGGGCGCATGGCAGCGGCGATGCTGGTGCAGGCCGACGTGCCGGATGCGCCGACCGCAACCAGCGTGCATCCGCAGCTGATGGTGCGCGGTTCCTGCCGGGCCGTGGACGCCTGATCGCCCTGCCCTCGCCTGCACTGCCGTGACGGTGCAGGCAGGCAGCAACGAAAACGGCGCATCCAGGTGCGCCGTTTTCTTTTCAATGCGAAGAGGTGGGCGCCGTGCGCTTACACGTCGCCACCGTCGGCCCAGCCTTCGCCGGTGCCCTTCTGGAACACGCGGTCATCGGCCTGCACATCGCCCGCCGGCAGATGCGCCTGATCAGACAGCGCCGCGTAGATCGGGGTGAAGTCCGGCGACGTCGCCTGCATCAGCTGTTCGAAGCTGTCGATGACGAAGTAGGTCTTCTGGAAGGTGTCGATGCGGTACTTCGTGCGCATGATCCGCTGCAGGTCGAAACCGATGCGGTTGGGCGCAGCCGACTCCAGCGAGTACAGCGATTCGCCCTTCGACGACACGATGCCGGCGCCGTAGATGCGCAGGCCGTCGGGCGTATCGATCAGGCCGAACTCCACCGTGTACCAGTACAGGCGGGTCAGGTTCTGCAGTGCATCCGGGCCGATCGCGTGGGCTTTGACGCCGCCACGGCCGTACGCCTCCATATAGTCGGCGAACACCGGGTTCATCAGCAGCGGCACATGGCCGAACAGATCGTGGAACAGGTCCGGTTCGGCGATGTAATCGATCTGGTCCGGGCGACGGATCCACCAGGTCACCGGGAAACGACGGTTGGCCAGGTGGTCGAAGAAATCCAGTTCCGGCAGCAGGCCTTCCACACCCACCAGCGTCCAGCCGGTGGCGGCGCCGAGCACTTCATTGAGTTGATCGAAGCGCGGAATCATGTGCGCGCTCATGCCCATCTCGTCCTGTGCATCCAGGAATTCCTGGCAGGCGCGGCCGACCAGCAGTTCGCGCTGGCGCTGGTACAGCGTGCTCCAGGTGGCGTGGTCGTCGGCGCTGTAGGTGTCCCACGGCTGCTCGACGAGCGCGGTGGTATACACCGGCACGTAGCCCTTGTCGGTCTGCTGGTGTTCGACGCGGCGGGGCTGGGCGAGGTCCATGGGGCACTCCGGGATGAGATACCCACGATGCTAGGGCAGGGCGCGCGCAACAGGGTTGCAAAAGTTGCGCCGATTGGCCTTGTTGGCGCAATATCCTTGCGTACTCACCATGTTGCGGGGCAACAATGGCCGGAGAAGTCCAGTTCGATCGCACGGATATACGTCTGCTGGCTGAAATCCAGCGGGATGGGCGCGCCACCAACGCCGAGCTGGCGACGCGGGTGAACCTCTCACCCTCGGCCTGCCTGCGGCGCCTGCAGCGGCTGGAAAGCGAGGGCGTGATCGTCGGCTATGGCGCGCGGCTGGAACCGCGCCAGCTGCGCCTGGGCCTGCAGGCCTTCGTGCGCGTGCAGCTGGAAAAGCACGACCAGGCCGCCATCGGCCACTTCGTGGACAGCGTGCAGGGCTGGGATGAAGTGGTGGCCTGCCATGCACTGACCGGCGACATGGACTACCTGCTGCACGTCTACGTGCGCGACCTGGAGCACTTCTCGCACTTCCTGCTGGACCGGCTGCTCAACGCCGGTGGCGTGGCCGATGCCAATTCTAGCTTCGTGCTGCGCACGGTGAAGGGCTTCCAGGCATTGCCGCTTTCGCAGCTGGAATGAACGCGCCGCTGCGATTTGACGGCGCCGGGCGGGTAGCCGAGCATCTCCGCCCTGCGCGCGTCGCAGCGTTCCTTTCCGGTTCCACGCATGTCCGAACTCCAGCACCCGCTGCCCACCACCACGTTCCTGCCGCTGCAGCGCAAGTCGCTGGCGCGCTACGTTGCCCATGGCACGCCACCGCAGACCGCAGTGGAGCAGGCCGGGCTGATGGCCGCGCAGCTGTGCCGGACGCGCCTGCATCCGGCGGCCGAGATCGAGCGCCTGCTGCATGATGCCTGCGCGTTGTTTGCCGGCAACGAAGGCGCGGCTGCACAGCTGGCCGGGCCCGGTGGCGGTGGCCAACCGGAACTGGATGCCTGGCTGAGCGCATTGGCTGCCCACGGCGTGCTGCTGGCACCGGCGGAGATCCTGCAGGACGTCATCGCGCAGTCGCCACGGGAGTACCCGGGCCTGGCCCTGCAGCAGGCCTGCCAGGAAACCCTGGTCGAACATGAGATCCGCTTTCCCGCCACCTTTTCCAGTGACGACGACGAGGCCACGCTGGATGACGTCGCCGCCGCGGATGCGCGGTCGGTCGAACACCATGGCCTGTACACCTCCGAGCAGGCCCGCGTGCTGCGCGCCATCGCCGCCAACCCCGATGAGCTGATCGACCTCGATGGCTATGCCGGCACCGGCAAGGGCCACCTGGTGCTGGCGCTGATGGAGGCGCGGCCGGGCCGCTACACCTACGTGGCGCCCTCGCGTGGGCAGGTGGAAGCCTTCCGCGCCCGCGTGCCGACCAGCACTGCGGTGCGCCTGCTGACCCAGATCGAGTTCGCCAACCGCGTGGCCCAGCACGCCGCGCGCAGCGGCCAGACCGGTGGCTTCGTTGCCAGCTACCGGCGCAGCACCCGTACGCCGCGCGAGATTGCCGGCCGCATCGGCCTGCAGGGCATCGGTGGGCGCAGCCCGGAGCAGGTGCTGCTGACCGCGTTCGAGGCCATCAACCGCTGGTGCGCGTCGTCGGCCCCGGGCTTGGCGTTCCAGCATTTCGACCGTTCGGTGCCCGCTGCGATGCTCGATGTGTCGCCGTACATGGCGGCCGCCGAGCACGTCTGGCGCTGCATGTTCGACGCCGAGCTGCAGCGGGGCACGCTGCTGAGCCTCAGCCCGGCGCACATCGGCAAGTGGCTGGCGCTGCGCGGCGTCACCCCGCCGCAGGACATGGGCATGCTGCTGGTGGACGAGGCGCATGACCTGAGCCCGTCGTGGAAGCAGTTGCTGGCCGGCCATGCGCCTGGCGTGGTCAGCCTGGGTGACCCGCACCAGTGCCTGACCGGTACGTTGCCGCGCTGGGCCGCGTCGAAGGTGCTGGAAATGCACCAGTCGGTGCGCCAGGGCAACCAGGTCGAGGGCCTGGTCAACCAGACCCTGGCACTGGATGGACTGGGCCAGGAAAGTGGGCCGTTCGTCGGTGCCACCGACCGCGCCACCGGTGTGCTGCATTACCGCGACTGGGCGCAGGTGCCGAGCGAGGGCCTGCGCATCCATGGCAGCGTCGCCGATCTGGCCCTGGACGCGGCACAGCTGCACGCACTCGGGCTGCGGCCCTACCTGCATCCGGCATCGCTGCGCGCGCTGCGCAGCGTGCTGCAGCGGCCACTGGATGGGTGGCGCCGGCGCCGCGACAGCGCATCGGACCAGGAATGGGAGCGCTTCCTGGCCACGCAGGCCGACGAAGGGCAGGGCGCGCTGGTCGAACTGTTTGCGTCTGCCGATCGGGTGCAGTCACTGCTGCAAGCGCTCGATGACCAGGACACGCCCGCTGAAGGGCGGGTGGCGCTGTGCCTGGCCGAACACGCGAAGAACCTGCAGTTCGACGTGGTCTCGCTGTCGCCCGGTTGCTTCAGTGCGGGGCAGGGCGGGCGCATCTGGCACAACCCGGTGCGCGCGGTCTATCTGGCGCTGACCCGTGCGCGACGCCAGCTGCACGTACCGGGCGATGGCATGGAACAGCTGCAGCATACGGCGACACTGCAGGAGCAGGCGCGCCAGAAGCGCAGGCGCGAGCGGCAGCAGGCCAGCGGTTACCGGCCCGCGCGCTAGCACGCGCGTCGCTGTCTGGCAGCGACACGCTGGCTCAGGTCAGCACTTGTCCTTGCGGCCCATCAGCTTGCCCAGGCGCGAGGCTTCCTCGCACTTCGGCGCGGCCACCGGTGCCGGTGCGGCCGCCGCGGCACGTGCGCGCTGCAGCTGCTGGATCTTCGCGCGGATCTGCGGCATGGCTGCCATCGCGGCCTTTTCGCCTTCCAGGATGGCGGTGCCACGCTGGCTGAAATCGGCGGCGCCGATGTCCAGCACCTTCGGGCGGATGACGATGTCGGCGCGCGCCAGTTCCTGCTCGCCCAGGCGCTGGCCCATGATCGAGATGGACTGGTTGACGATGCCCAGCATGTCGGTCGGCGCCTTGCCGCTGGCCTTGCTGGAGATGTCCACGGCGATCACGAAGTCGGCGCCGAGCTGGCGCGCGGCATCCACCGGTACCGGGCTGACCACGCCGCCATCGATGTAGTTGCGGCCACCGATCTTCACCGGTTCGAACACGCCGGGAATGCTGCTGGACGCGCGCACCGCCTGGCCGACGTTGCCGCGCACGAAGATCGAGCGCTCGCCGGTCTCGAGCTGGGTGGCGACGGCGGCGAACGGCTTCTTCAGGCGCTCGGCAGGACGGTTGGCAACCTGCTCGTTGACGTAGTCCTGCAGCTTCTGGCCCTGCACCAGGCCGCCGGAGAACAGGCGCACGTCGCGGATGCTGGCTTCGTCCAGGGCGACTGCCTTGCTCTGCATCTGGAACGCGTCCATGCCGCTGGCGTACAGCGCACCGACCACGCTGCCGGCGCTGGTGCCGGACACCACGGCCGGTTCGAAGCCGTTGGCCTCCAGCATCTTGATCACGCCGATGTGCGCGAAGCCCTTGGCTGCGCCACCACCGAGGGCGATGCCGATCTTCACCGGCTTGGCCTGCGGCACCACGGTCGGCGCCGGCGGCGGTGTGGGGCGGACCGGGTCGCCACCGCAGCCGGCCAGCAGGCCGATCAGGGCGACGGACAGCAGCATGCGGGGGCGGAACAGGCTCATCGGCAGTGCGCTCGCGGCGCCGGATTCAGGAAAGGGCGCCAGCATACCGAAGCCGTGGCGGGGCGGGCAGGGTAGGAAACATCGCCCATTCATAAAGGTAGTGCCGGCCGCTGGCCGGCAATCATTGGGAACCTGGCAACGGTTCATGAGGCTGCCGGCCAGCGGCCGGCACTACCGGGATGCGCGCCAAGGTTCATGAGGTTGCCGGCCAGCGGCCGGCACGACCGGGGGCGGTCAGAACCGGTTGTCGCCGTCCAGCATCCGGCCCAGGCCGCCCAGCACCGAGCCTTCGCCGCGGTTCTGGCCACCGCCCTGCGGCGCGGCCATCCACATGCGGCCGGCCAGACGCGAGAACGGCAGCGACTGCAGCCAGACCTTGCCCGGACCGGTCAGCGTGGCCAGGAACACGCCTTCGCCACCGAACAGCATGCTCTTGATGCCGGCCACCCGGCGCACATCCATCTCTACGGTCGGGTGGTAGGCCACCACGCAGCCGGTATCCACGTCCAGCCGCTCGCCGGCCGCCAGCTCGCGCTCCACCACGCAACCGCCGGCATGGATGAACACCCAGCCGTCGCCTTCCAGCTTCTGCATGATGAAACCTTCGCCGCCGAACAGGCCGGTCATGATCTTGCGCTGGAACTGCACGCCGATCTGCACGCCGCGCGCGCCGGCCAGGAAGCTGTCCTTCTGGCAGATCAGGCGGCCGCCATGCTGGTCCAGCTTCATTGCCAGCACGGTGCCGGGGTAGGGCGCGGCGAAGGCGACCTTGCCCTTGCCGTGGCCGCTCTGGGTGTAGACGGTGGCGAACAGGCTCTCGCCGGTCAGCACGCGCTTGCCGGCGGCCATCACCTTGCCCATGAAGCCGCCGCCCTGGTCGCCGTTGGCGGCGCCGAACACCGTGTCCATCTGCACGGTGGCATCCTTGAACATCAATGCGCCGGCCTCGGCAATGGCGCTCTCGCCGGGGTCGAGCTCGATCTCCACGAACTGCATTTCATGGCCGACGATGCGGAACTCGATGTCGTCGGCGCGGCCGCTGGCCGCGGCGGGGACCGGCGGCGGGGTGTTCGGCATGCCCGGGGCCGCGGACTGCAGTTCGGGCACCTCGGCAATCGAGGTCCACCCGCTCATGCCCTGGCACCAGGCCAGGGCGCGCGGGTTGGCCTGCGCATAACGGCGCGCGGCCTCGTCATCAAGCGGGCCGATACGCTCGGCCTGGGCGGAGGCATGGAAGTACCACTGGGTCATCGCGGCGGCTCTGCAGGGCTGGAAAACCCCGAGTCTAGCGAGGGCGCGGGGGCCGGGGCGACGCGGCCATGAACGGCAGGCATTTGCGGGGCAGGTGCTGTATTGCAACAATTATCTGGTAGCGCCGTTTTACCACCCCTCCAAACACAGCCTACCGCCATGTCTCCGACCCGCACTTCCCGTGGCCGCCTTCCGGTCGCGCGCCCCCTCGTTGCCGCTCTTTCCGCCCTGTTGCCGCTGGTAGCAGCCGCCCAGGAAACTCCCGCTGCCAAGGATCCGGTTGCCCTTGATGCCCTGCAGGTGACCGCGCAGCGCCGCGTCGAGAACGCCAAGGACGTGCCGGTCGCGATCAGCGCGATCCAGGGCGAGAAGCTCGATGTGCTGGGTTCGGCGGGCGATGACATCCGCTTCCTGGCCGCGCGCGTGCCCAGCCTCAACATCGAGTCGTCCTACGGCCGTGCCTTCCCGCGCTTCTACATCCGTGGCCTGGGCAACACCGACTTCGACCTCAATGCGTCGCAGCCGGTGTCGCTGGTGTACGACGACGTGGTGCAGGAAAGCCCGCTGCTGAAGGGCTTCCCGCTGTTCGACCTGGCCAATGTGGAAGTGCTGCGTGGCCCGCAGGGCACGCTGTTCGGCCGCAACACCCCGGCCGGCGTGGTCAAGTTCGATTCGGCGCGCCCGTCGCAGGATGCCGACGGCTACGTGCGCGTGGGCTATGGCAGCTACAACAGCTGGAACGTGCAGGGCGCCTATGGCGGCCCGCTGACCGACCGCTGGTCGGCACGCGTCTCGGCCATCTACCAGCGCCGTGACGACTGGGTCGACAACACCCGCGCCGGTGCGCCCAACAGCGGTTTCGAAGGTTATGACGAAGCCGCCGGCCGCGTGCAGTTCCTGTACGAAGGCGACGACTTCGAAGCGCTGTTCAACCTGCACAAGCGCAAGCTCAACGGTACCGCGCGCCTGTTCCGCGCCAACATCATCCAGAAGGGTGGCAACGGCCTGGTCGAGAACTTCGATCGCGACAAGGTGGCCAACGATGGCGTCAACTTCTCCGACCTGGAGACCTGGGGCGGCAGTGCGCGCCTGCAGTGGAACCTCGGTTCGGTGACCCTGCACTCGATCACCGGTTATGAAACCGCCGAATCGCTCAACCGCGGCGACATCGACGGTGGCTACGGCGACGCATCGCTGGGCGCTGGCAACTATGGCCCGGGCTTCATCCCGTTCTCGTCGGAGTCGGCCGACGGCCTGCCGCACCATCGCCAGTGGACGCAGGAATTCCGCGTTGAATCCAACGAATGGGGCCGCTTCGACTGGCAGGCCGGCGTCTTCTATTTCGACGAAGACGTGACCATCAACAACTTCAACTACAACTCGTTGAAGCCGGGCAATCCGCAGACCGGCCACGTGGTGCAGAACCAGCGCAACAGGGCCTGGGCGGTGTTCGCCTCGGGTGACTTCGATGTCACCGACCGCTTCAAGCTGCGCGCCGGCGTGCGCTACACCCAGGACAAGAAGGACTTCAACGCCAGCGTGCTGCAGGCCGTCCTTCCGTTCGGCACCCCGGTCAGTGGCCCGTACCTGGCCAACACCGACGTCAACGACGTCAGCTGGGATGTCAGCGGCGTGTACAAGCTGACCGACAACGTGAATGCCTACGCCCGCGTGGCCAAGGGCTTCCGTGCGCCGTCGATCCAGGGCCGCCTGGCCTTCGCGCCGGGCCTGTCGCAGGCCGATTCGGAGAAGGTGATCTCGTACGAAGCCGGCATCAAGGCCGACCTGTTCGAGCGCCGCGCGCGCCTGGGCCTGAGCGTGTTCCGCTACAACGTTGACGGCCAGCAGTTGATCGCGGTGGGCGGCACCAACAACACCGCCACCCTGCTCAACGCTGACAAGACCATCGGCCAGGGCGTGGAGCTGGACCTGGAAGCCTATCTGGCTGACAACGTGCTGCTGACCTTCGGCAGCAGCTACAACGACACCGAGATCAAGGACAAGGATCTGGCGGTAGCGATCTGCGGCGGTGGCTGCACCATCAACGACCCGACCACCGTCATCAACGGTGGCACCTATGCGCTGGTGAACGGCAACCCGCTGCCGCAGGCGCCGAAGTGGATCCACAACGCGACCCTGCGCGTGGGCTTCCCGCTCAGCGATGGCAGCGAGCTGTATGCCTACACCGACTGGGCCTACCGCAGCGCGGTGAACTTCTTCATCTACGAGTCGCCGGAATTCCGCGGCCGTAGTTCGCTGGAAGGCGGCCTGCGCCTGGGCTACAACTGGGATTACGGCCAGTACGACGTGGCCGTGTTCGGCCGCAACCTGACCAACCAGACCCGCGTGGTCGGCGCGATCGACTTCAACAACCTGACCGGCTTCCTCAACGAGCCGCGTACCTGGGGTGTGGAGTTCACCGCGAAGTTCTGATGCGGTGACCGCGTAGATGCAATGAAGAAGGGCCGGCGCAATGCCGGCCCTTCTGCTTTACACCCATCGGTAGTGCCGGTCGCTGGCCGGCAACAATTGAACCGCCAGGCGCTTACAGCGCGCTCTGCGGGCGCACCTTCAGCACCGCTTCCTCGGCCGCGCAGTCGCGGCTGGAGTGCAGGCCGGCCTTGCGCGCGGCAGCGATCTCCTTGCGTGCGGCCAGCAGGTCCTTGTTGAACGCGGCGTTGTCGTGCAGGCGGGCCACGGCGGCGGCGCCCATGAAGCGGCCCTCCAGGATGTCGCTCTGCCAGTGCACGTTGCACACCAGGCGGCTCTCGCCGTAGTTGCGGCCGCGCGCCTGGATCGCATCGGCGCGATCCGGTGCGATCTCCGACAGGATCAGGGCCCAGGCCCAGCCGATCGAGGTGTGGCCGGACGGGTACGAGCCGTTCTTGCGCAGGCCTTCTTCGTCCTTCGGCGAGCAGGTCGGTTCACCATTGACCATGAACGGGCGCGGGCGCTGGTAGTGGTTCTTGGCGGCCTTGGTGGCGGCGCTGGCGTCGATCCGGCTGCGCTCCAGCAGGCGGTACAGCGCCGGGGTCTTCACCGCATCGACGTCGATGTCGGCGGCGCAGGAGAAGTGGTTGGCGCCTTCGGGGAAGCCGAGTTCCGCATCGACACCGGCCTGGGCGAAGCGCGGGCTGCCACGCAGCGCGCGGGCTTCACGGCTGACCTGTTCGTCGAGGGCGAGGGCGGCCGAACCGGCCACCGGCGGTGCTGGCACCAGGTCGAGGCTGGCCGGTACCGCGCTCTTGTCCAGATAGCCCACCGCCTTGGTGGTGATGTTGGCTTCGACGGCGGTCGGCTTGGCGGCGGTGGCGGCACAACCGGCCAGGGCCGCGATGACGGCAAGGCCGAGCAGCGGGCGGGCAGGGTGGGAAATCAGCGACATGGACAGGCTCCGGAGGAAAAACATCGCGCCATGATCGCAGCCCGTATACGACACCGCAGTGGCCATCGGTCATACGGCCAGACCCGGCATGGTCATCCCGGCGATATGAAAAGCGTCATCGAGTGACGTCAGTCTCCTGAATCCGGGCGCAGCGCACGGACTTTCACGCGGCCGCGCCGCGAGCATCGGCACAACGGCAAGCACCAGGGGCCGTCCAGTTCCAGCCGGGTCGGGGGGATCCGTTGACAGAGGGAGAGAAGCGATGCGCAGCACCGCAACAGGAAGTACCGTCCTGGCCCTGCTCCTCGGGCTGGCAGCCGCGCCGGCTCAGGCGGCCGACGTGGTCGGCGTGGCCTTCGTGCATGGCACCGGCGCACAGACCAACGCCACCCAGGACTACTGGCAGCCGGCGATCATCGACACCGTGCGCCAAGGCCTGCCGAACAGCAGCAACTACGTCGTCATCAACTGTGACTTCACCCAGTACATGTGGAAGCCGGAAGCGGCCGGCTGCCTGGCCAATCAGCTGACCGGCTTCATCGACAGCCGTGGCATCACCCAGCTGGTGGTGATCACCCACTCCAACGGCGGCAACGTGATGCGCTGGATCCTGTCCAACCCGACCTATGACAGCCGCTATCCGAAGATCATCCGCACGGTGCGCAAGGTCAACGCGCTGGCACCGTCTTCGGCCGGCACGCCGTTGGCCGATGCGGTGCTCAACGGCAACACCTTTGAAACCTCGCTGGGCTGGCTGCTGGGCTACAAGAACGACGCCGTGCGCCAGCAGCAGGTGGCGAGCATGGCCACCTACAACGCGCAGAACCTGTACGGCACCGCCGGCCGTCCCGCCCTGCCCAAACCGTTCCGCGCGGTGGTGGGCAGCGATGTGGAATCGGCGGTGTGGGACAGCAACAGCTACTGCGGTGGCTATGCCGCCAACGTCGGCCTGGAGTTCACCCAGAACTGGCTGTCGTCCTGCTCCGATGGCTTCCTGGAGTGCAGCAGCCAGAAGGCCGCCGGCACCACCTGGTTCACCGACAAGGCGCGTACCCAGGGTGCAGAACCGCTCAGCCACAACCAGAGCCGCCGCGAGTGCTTCGGCCTCGGCACCCTGCTGCGCAACGATCTGACCCAGTGAGGGAGACGACCATGACGATTCAATCCACCCTGCTGGCGGGCGCCACCCTGGCAGTGCTGTCCCTTTCCGTAGCGCAGGCCGCGCAGCCGCTGCAGGCCGCCCGTGCGGGCGATCAGGTGCCTGCCGCCCTGGTAGCCGCGCCGCTTCCCGCCGATGAGAGCGAACACGCGCCACTGGCCTTTGCCTGGGCGCTGGACCCCGCACAACCGCTGCAGGCGGCCACGCCGTATGCCTCGGTCAGCCGCAGCTACTGGCAGCAGGTTGATGGCACGCAGCTGCAACGCGGCCTGGACCTGCCACTGACGGCGCCGGATGCGGTGATCCAGCTGAGCCCGGCCGACGGTGCCCGCGCGCTGCCGGCCAACACGCTACAGGTGCGCGACCCGGCCGGCCGCAGCAGCGTGGCGCACAGTGTCGATGCGCGCGCGCTGCAGGACGCCGGCATGCCGGTCAGCGATGGCAGCAGCATGCTGCGTACCGGCGCGACCAGTGCCGTCGGTGCCTACACGCTGCAGAGCGCGCAGGCCCAGGGCCGCTACGTGGTACAGGTGCTGGAGCCGAACAGCCCGCTGCGGCTGGAAGTGCAGGCCAACCAGGCGCAGGTGCTGGCCGGTGGCAAGGTGCAGCTGCAGGCACGCCTGCTGGAAGACGGTGCCACCACCGCGCAGCTGGCATCGCGTCGTGGCGGCCTGGGCGGTGAAGCCCTGCTGGTCGCGCCGGATGGCCGCAGCTGGCCGCAGCGCCTGCTGCGCACTACCGATGGCAGCCTGCGCGCGCAGGTGCGCATCCCGGCCGATGTCGGTACTGCACAGGGGCTGTGGGAATTGCAGGTGTTCGCCCAGGCCGACGGTGTGCTGCGCGATGGCAAGGTCGCCTTCGCGGTGGCGCGGCCGACCGCGCGCTTCAGCGGCCAGGCGGCACCGGATCCGTCCAGCCGCCAGGTGGCACTGCCATTGCAGGTGGCCGCCGCAGGCCGCTATGAGGCACGGGGCACGCTGTATGCCACCGCCCGCGATGGTCAGTTGAAGCCGGTCGCGCAGGCACATGCGGCCGCGTGGTTCGATGGCCCGGGCGCAGGCCAGCTGGTGCTGCCGTTCGACCAGGCCGCATTGCCGGTCGGATTCGGTGCGCCGTACGAGCTGCGCGACCTGCAGCTGCAGGACCAGAGCCGGATGGCACCGATCGAGTCGCGCGCACTGGCGTTGCGGTTCTGAGCAAAGCGGTGGCGGGCCGGAACATCCGGCCCGCTGCACCGCCTTCTGTAGAGCCGAGCCATGCTCGGCTGCTTCTGCTCGCGGCGAACGGCAGTCGAGCATGGCTCGACTCTACAGACGGTTACGGAGAGCGATGCATCTGTCTATCCCGCGTACGCGGTCAGTCGGCCTTCCTGCTCGACCACCGTGATCGCGCCGCCGAACACCGCCGACAGCGGTTCGTTGCGCAGCAGCTCGGCGCGGGTGCCATCGGCCAGTACGCGGCCGTCGCGCAGCAGCACCACCCGCTCGATCTCGGGAATGATCTCTTCGATGTGATGGGTCACCAGCACCAGGGTGATGCCCTGCTGCGCCAGTACCCGCATGGTCGCCACCAGTTGTTCGCGGGCGACCAGATCCAGGCCGGTGGAGGGTTCGTCCAGCAGCAGTGCCTGCGGCCGGTTGACCAGCGCGCGGGCGATCAGCACGCGGCGGGTCTCGCCGGCGGACAGCTCGGCGTAGGCACGCTCACGCAGCGACAGCGCGCCGGTCATTGCCAGCGTCTCGCCGACGCGCGCGCGCATGTCGGCGGTCACTTCGCGGAAGGCCGGCACCACGTAACTGGCGAAGAAGCCGGACAGCACCGCCTGTTCCACGGTCAGCCCCGGCATGTCGGCCAGATTGCTGCTGAGGTCGCCGGTGACGATGCCCAGCTGCGAGCGCAGCCGATCTACCTGCCAGCGGTTCTGGCCCAGCACCTTCACCGCCACCGTACCGTCGCCCTGCGCCAGCGGGTACAGCTCGCGGGTGATCAGCTTGATGAAGGTGGACTTGCCGCAGCCGTTGGGGCCGAGCAGGGCGGTGTGCTGGCCCTGCGCGATGCGCAGGCTGAGCGCGTGCAGCACCTTCACCTGGCCGCGCACCACGGTGGCGCGGTCCAGTTCGATCAAGGGGGGCTGCTCCGCCAGGGGCGGGGCGGCGGTCATGGCGCTGGCGCGTGGATCAAGGCTCGACAACTCAGGTCCCCAACTGTGAACGGTGCCTCGGATGGCGATACAGAGCATCGCCGCAGGGATGCAGTTTGCAACGCAAGCGCCCATGATGTCTGCCATCCCCGCGTCGACCCGGAGAGCCGTCATGCCAGATGCCCTGATGTCCCTGTTGACCGGTGGTGTGCTCGGCCTGGGCTGGTGGGCCATGCTGGCGGTGCTGCTGGTCTTCACTCAGATCACCATCTTCTCGGTGACCCTGTACCTGCACCGCAGCCAGGCCCATCGTGGGGTCGATTTCCACCCGGCGCTGGCCCATGTGTTCCGCTTCTGGCTGTGGCTGACCACCTCGATGATCACCCGCGAGTGGGTGGCCATCCACCGCAAGCACCACGCCAAGGTTGAGACCGAGGACGACCCGCACAGCCCGGTCACCCGTGGCATCGGCAAGGTGTTCTGGCACGGCGTGGAGCTGTACCGCGAAGCGCGTGGCATGCGCGCGGACATCGAGCAGTACGGGCGCGGTACCCCGGACGATGCGGTCGAGCGCCATCTGTATACCCCGCACGCCACGTTGGGGCCGGTGCTGCTGTTCGCGATCAATACCGTGTTGTTTGGCCTGCCGGGCGTGGCCCTGTGGGCGATCCAGATGGCATGGATCCCGTTCTGGGCCGCGGGCGTGGTCAATGGCCTGGGGCACTGGTGGGGCTACCGCAACTACGAGTCCGCCGACACCTCCACCAATCTCACGCCGTGGGGGTTCTGGATCGGTGGCGAGGAGCTGCACAACAACCATCATGCCTTCCCCAGTTCGGCGCGCTTCGCGATGCGGCGCTGGGAATTCGACATCGGCTGGAGTGCGATCCGCCTGCTGCAGGCGCTGCGCCTGGCCAGGGTGCTGCGGGTGGCGCCGGCCATGGATGTGCGCCCGAACATCGCCGTGCCCGATGCCGAAACCCTGAAGGCGCTGCTGTCGCACCGCTTCCAGGCGATGACCGATTACCAGCGCAATGTGTTCATGCCGGCCCTGCGCGAGGAAGCTGTGCAGGCCGGGGCCAAGCTGCGCCGCCTGCTGCCACGCCGGCTGCGCCGTGGCCTGGTCAACGATGGCCGCTGGCTGAAGCCGGACAGTCGTGCCCAGCTCAGCGAATGGGTGGCACAGCGCCCGCGCATCCGCACCCTGGTCGAGTACCGCGCGCGGCTGGCGGCGCTGCTCGAGGCCCGCGGCCACGATGCCGCCGAGCGCCTGCATCAGTTGCAGGCGTGGTGCCGCGAGGCCGAGGAAAGCGGGATCGCCGCGCTGCAGGCCTATGCCGCACGGTTGAAGGGCTACAGCCTGGTGGGCGCGTGAGGGCAGGGTACGGGCTTCTGCTGGCGGTGCTGCTGCCGGGCGTGGCGCTGGCCCAGGTCACCGACACCACCAGCTACCTGCAGCGGATGGACAGCGATGGCGACGGCCGGGTGAGTGAATCCGAGTACGTGCAGTGGATGCTGTATGCCTTCGACCGCATGGACCGCAATGGCGATGGCGTGCTGAGCGCCGATGAGCTGCCCGGTGGCAAGGGCAGGGCGATCAGCCGCGAGCAGCAGCGGCAGGTGATCGTGCAGCGTTTCCACAAGCAGGATGCCAACGGTGATGGCGTCCTGGATGCCCGTGAACTGGCGGCACCGCCACGCTGAGCGGGCGTAGAATCGGTTCATGCCTGAACTGCCCGAAGTCGAAACCACCCGCCGCGGCCTGGCGCCGCACCTGCAGGGCCGCCGCGTGCATGGCGTGATCCTGCGCCGCGCCGACCTGCGCTGGCCGATTCCGCCGGAAGTGGCCGAGCTGCTGCCGGGGCAGCGCATCGAGGAGATCCGCCGTCGCGCCAAGTACCTGCTGCTGGATACCGCCATCGGCAGCGCGGTGCTGCACCTGGGCATGTCCGGCAGCCTGCGTGTGCTGCCCGGTGATACGCCGGTGCGCGCCCACGACCACGTCGACATCAGCCTGGACAACGGCCGCCTGCTGCGCTTCAACGACCCGCGCCGCTTCGGCAGCCTGCTCTGGCAGCCCGCCGGTGAGATCCATCCGCTGCTGCAGGGGCTGGGCCCGGAGCCGCTGGACGACGCGTTCGACGGCGACTACCTGTTCGCCCGCAGCCGTGGCCGCAGCGCGCCGGTGAAGACCTTCCTGATGGACCAGGCGGTGGTGGTGGGCGTGGGCAACATCTACGCCGCCGAGAGCCTGTTCAAGGCCGGCATCAGCCCGCTGCGCGAGGCCGGCAAGATCTCGCGCGGGCGCTATCAGCGGCTGGC
The DNA here is from genome assembly GCF_056486185.1 of Stenotrophomonas sp. 28608_Sma. Classification (NCBI taxonomy): domain Bacteria; kingdom Pseudomonadati; phylum Pseudomonadota; class Gammaproteobacteria; order Lysobacterales; family Lysobacteraceae; genus Stenotrophomonas; species Stenotrophomonas sp. 28608_Sma. Next base: position 52,796 of record NZ_CM151308.1, read on the forward strand.
CGACGCGGTGAAGGAAATCCTCGGCTACGCCATCACCCGTGGCGGCACCACGCTGCGCGATTTCATCAGCCCTGACGGCGCACCGGGCTATTTCGAACAGGAACTGCTGGTGTACGGCCGCGACGGGCTGCCCTGCCCGAACTGTGGTCGCGCGCTGAAGCACGCCACCATCGGCCAGCGCGCCAGCGTCTGGTGCAGCCATTGCCAGCGCTGAGCCGGGCGGCCAGCGGCAGCTGAACGGGCAGAGTACGTCTCCGCTGCCCGTTAACGTTTGTCTGCCTATGATGGCCGACCTTCCCTCTGTGCCTGACGCGCCTGCATGCAACGACGCGACTTCATCCGCAATGCCTCCCTCGCCCTGGCTGCATTCGGCCTGCCGTCCCTGCCCGCGTGCGCGGCCAGCAAGAGCGGCCAGATGGGCCTGCGCCGCCTCGGCCAGCCGCAGCCGTTCGACTTCGCCACCCTGAAGGGCCAGGCGCGCGCGCTGGCACAGGCACCCTACAAGAGCCACAAGCGGGTGCTGCCGGGCCGTCTGGAAGGCCTGGACTGGGACCAGTACCAGTCGATCGGCTACCGCCAGGACCACGCGCTGTGGGCTGACCAGCCGGGCAAGTTCCAGGCCAAGTTCTTCCACCTGGGCCTGTACTTCCACTCGCCGGTGCGCATGTTCGACGTGGTCGACGGCAAGGCGCAGGAGCTGGCCTATGACGGCGCGGCATTCAACTACGGCAAGAGCGGCATCAAGGACGGCGAGCTGCCGGCCGATCTGGGCTTCGCCGGCTTCCGCCTGAACACCCGCAAGGACACCGACCGCGACTTCGCGGCCTTCCTCGGCGCCAGCTACTTCCGCGCGGTCGGCAAGGAAGGCCAGTACGGCCAGTCCGCGCGCGGCCTGGCGATCGACACCGGCATGGGCAAGCCGGAGGAATTCCCGGACTTCATCGCCTACTACCTGGAGCAGCCGTCGGCCGATTCGGAGACGATCGTGGTCTACGGCCTGCTGGATTCGCCCAGCGTGGCCGGTGCCTACCGCTTCGCGATCACCAATGGCGACGTGCTGCTGATGGACATCGACAGCGCGCTGTACCCGCGCAAGGCGATCGAGCGGCTGGGCATCGCCCCGTGCACCAGCATGTACCAGGTGGGCGAGAACGACCGCCGCATGGCATGGGACTGGCGCCCGGAGATCCACGACACCGACGGCCTGTCGCTGTGGACCGGTGCCGGCGAATGGATCTGGCGACCGCTGCTGAATCCGCGCAACCTGCGCTTCAACATGTTCGTCGACCGCAACCCGCGTGGTTTCGGCCTGCTGCAGCGCGACCGCAACTTCGACCACTACCAGGACGACGGCGTGTTCTACGAGAAGCGCCCCTGCCTGTGGGTGGAGCCGAAGGGCGAATGGGGCGAGGGCTCGGTGCAGCTGGTGGAGATTCCCACCGTGGACGAGACCTTCGACAACATCGTGGCGTTCTGGAACCCGAAGGAAAAGCCGCAGCCGGGCCAGGAGCTGCTGGTTGGCTACCGCCTGTACTGGGGTGCCGAACCGCCGGCACGGCCGCCGCTGGCGCACTGCGTGGCCAGCCGCACCGGCCTGGGCGGCGTGGTCGGCAAGAAGCGCGAGTATTTCAGCTGGCGCTTCGCGGTGGACTTCGAAGGCGGCGAACTGGCCAGGCTGATCGACAAGGGCGAGGTCGAGGCCGTGGTGGAAGCCAGCCGTGGCCGGGTCGAGATCGTGTCGGCGCGCCCGCTGCGCGAGATCAACGGCTACCGCGCGATGTTCGACCTGGTGCCGCCGGAAGGCAGCACCGAGCAGATCGACATCCGCCTGTTCCTGCGCAGTGGCGGCAAGACCCTCACCGAGACCTGGCTGTACCAGTACACCCCGCCGCCGGCAGGTGCGCCGGAGCGCACGCTGTACTGAATGGATGCGGCCCGGTGCCGGCTACATGCCGGCACCGTTGTTTCAAGGCTTGCTGTCGGTGGCGTGCGACTGGGTCGGCACACCCACTTCCACCGTGCCCCGGCGGATCTTCATCCAGGTTTCGTCCTGCCAGCGTTCGTACTGCTTCGGGTCCCAGTACTTCGGGTCGTAGAGGCGATCGGCCTTGATGGTGCGGGAGATTCCGCCGTCCATGTACACGATGTCGACGTTGTTGGACATCGAGCCGACGCGGCTGCCGGTCATCTCGCGGCGCCCCTTTCTGAGCACTTCGGCCATGCGTGGGCGCGCGACTTCGTCACCATACTCGGCGCGCAGCGCGCTTGCCTGCGCGCGCGCCGCATCATGCTGCTCCAGCGGCAGCGTGGCCCAGTACTCGTTGCGCAGCTCGACGAACAACGGATAGCCACGTTCGGCCGCCACCTCCATCCAGGCATAGGCCATGACCGGATTGCGCGGCTGCTCTACCCCGTACCAGTACATCTCGCCGAGGTAGCCCTGGGCAGGCTTGTCCGCATACCGCGCGGCCAGCCGGAAGTTGTCCATCGCGCCGTTGACATCGTTGCGACGCAGCGCGTTGACGCCCCATTGCCGGTACATCATGTCCGGGTGGCTGTCCATGAAACCGGCGCCGATCACCGCCGCATCGTCTTCACCTGACGGGCGCTCGGCCGCGGTGGCCAGCAGGGGCAGCAACAGCAGCGGCAGCAGCAGGAGGGCAGAGCGCATGTCGGACGTCCAGTTCGGCAGCAGGGGAGCCGCAGCCTAGGCGCGACAGCGCGTGCTTGTAAACCGCTGGAGGTCATGGCGCACCGGCGCGCCTGCTACAGCGGCAGCGGCGCCTGCGCCGGATCGATCCGCCCTTCGCCGCGGGTGATCTTCTTGAACTCGGCGCGACTGACCGACACGTAGCGGTCGTTGCCGCCGATCTCCACCTGCGGGCCGTCCTGCACCGCGTGGCCATGCTCGTCCACGCGCACCGTCATCGTCGCCTTCTTGCCACTGTGGCAGATGGTCTTGATCTCCTGCATCTCATCGGCCCAGGCCAGCAGGTACTGGCTGCCTTCGAACAGCTCGCCGCGGAAGTCGGTGCGCAGGCCGTAGCACAGCACCGGAATGCGCAGCTGGTCGACCACTTCGCTGAGCTGCCAGACCTGGGCGCGGGTCAGGAACTGCGCCTCGTCCACCAGCACGCAGCCCATCGGGCCGTTGGCTGCCAGATCCTGTTCAACCCAGCGCTGCAGGTCGGTATCGCGGTCGAAGGCCATGCCGTCCGCACGCAGGCCGATCCGCGAGGCGACCACGCCGGCGCCGGCACGATCGTCCAGGCGCGGGGTCAGGATCGCCACCCGCATGCCGCGCTCGCGGTAGTTGTGGGCGCTCTGCAGCAGGGTGGTGGTCTTGCCGGCGTTCATCGCCGAATAGTAGAAGTAGAGCTTGGCCATCGACGGATTGTACGCCGCAGCCCCGCTTCGCCGAAGCCGTTCAGCAACCCCACCGGCGGCCCGCTGTGGTCGTCACCCGGCCCCGCTACAATCCCCATCCCATGCACGGTCTCAATCCCCCCCAAGCCGCCGCCGTCCTGCACATCGAAGGTCCATTGCTGGTGCTCGCCGGCGCGGGCAGCGGCAAGACGCGTGTGATCGTGGAAAAGATCGCCCACCTGATCGGCTGCGGCCGCTATCCGGCGCGCCGCATCGCGGCGATCACCTTCACCAACAAGTCGGCCAAGGAAATGCGCGAGCGCGTGGCCAAGCGCCTGCGCGAGCAGGACGCCGACGAGGTGACCATCTGCACCTTCCATGCGCTGGGCCTGAAGTTCCTGCAGATCGAGCACGCGGCCGTTGGCCTGAAGCGCGGCTTCTCGATCTTCGATGCCGACGATGCCGCTGCGCAGATCAAGGACCTGATGTACGGGGCCAAGCCTGATGACATCGAGGACATGAAGAACCTGGTGTCGCGCGCGAAGAACGCCGGCCTGTCGCCCGAACAGGCGATGGCCGCCGCGCGCAGCAATCGCGAGAAGGAAGCGGCCAGCGTCTACGAGCGCTACCAGCTGCGCCTGACCGCGTTCAATGCGGTCGACTTCGATGATCTGATCCGTCTGCCGGTGCAGATCCTGGAAGAAAATCCGGAGATCGCGCTGGCCTGGCGCGAGCGCATCGGCTACCTGCTGGTGGACGAATGCCAGGACACCAACGACGCGCAGTACCGGCTGCTCAAGCAACTGGCCGGTGACAAGGGCAACTTCACCTGCGTGGGTGACGATGACCAGTCGATCTATGCCTGGCGCGGCGCCAATCCGGAAAACCTGCAGCAGATGGGGCGCGACTATCCCAAGCTGGAGATCATCAAGCTGGAGCAGAACTACCGCTGTTCCAACCGCGTGCTGCGCGCGGCCAATGCGCTGATCGCCAACAACCCGCACGAGCACCTGAAGAAGCTGTGGAGTGACCAGGCCGACGGCGAACGCATCCGCGTGTGGGAATGCCGCAACAGCGAACATGAGGCGGAAAAGGTTGCCGCCGAGATCGCCTTCGTGGCGCAGTCGCGCAATGTGCCGTGGAGTGATTTCTGCATCCTGTTCCGCGGCAACTTCCAGTCGCGTCCGCTGGAAAAGGCGATGCAGCTGCTGCGCATTCCCTACCACCTGACCGGCGGCACCATGTTCCTGGAACGCCAGGAAGTGAAGGACACGCTGGCCTGGCTGCGCCTGCTGGTGAACCCGGACGACGACACCGCGTTCATGCGTGCGGTGCAGTCACCCAAGCGCGACGTCGGTGCTGGCACGCTGGCCAAGCTGGCCGAGCTGGCGCAGGAGAAGGACATGCCGATGGCGCAGGCTGCCGAGGCGATCGGTGCCCTGCAGCAACTGCCCCCGCGCGCGGCCAACAGCCTGGCGCGCTTCACCGACATCCTGCGTGACCTGCGTGCACAGACCCGGCAGGTCACTTCCGGCGACATGATCCGCAAGGTCGCCAAGGAATCCGGCCTGCTCAGCGAACTGCGCCAGCAGGCCAAGGAAGAGGCAAGTTACCAGCGCCGTGCCAACAACATCGAGGAACTGGCGCAGTGGTTCGAGGGCGGCCCGCGCGGCGCCACCGCCGCCGACCTGGCCGGCCAGCTGGCACTGCTGTCGCGCAGTGACAAGGACGAGGGCGGCAACCAGGTGCGCATGATGACCATGCACGCCTCCAAGGGCCTGGAATTCCCGTATGTGTTCATCGTCGGCTGCGAGGATGGCGTGCTGCCGCACCAGGTCAGCCTGGACGAGGGCAACCTGCAGGAAGAGCGGCGCCTGCTGTACGTGGGCATCACCCGCGCCAAGATCCAGTTGTGGATGAGTTACAGCAAGCTGACCCGCAAGTTCGGTGAGCACGTGCGGTTGAAGCCGAGCCGGTTCTTCGAGGAGATTCCGGCGGAGGAGATCCAGCGCGATGGTGCTGATCCGGTGGCCGATGCGGTGCGCAAGAAGGAACGGGCGAGTGCGGGGTTGGCGGCGATCGAGGCGCTGTTCGATTGAGGATCGAAAAGCCACTAAAGTGGTATTCCAATCCGTCCGATTGACGCTTCTGGCCTTGAGCCTGCATCAGGTTAAGGCCTAGTGTGAGCGCACCCGAAGTGCGCGCCGTGTCTTTCATCGTGTCCAACGATATCCCTGCTGTTCTCACCCGTACCTTCCTCGGGCTGGGCCTGGTCCTGCTTGTTTCAGCGCTTCTGGCCTACGTTGGGGCCAGGCGCTTCCTCGATGCGGCGGTCATTGCCGATGGCAGGATCACCCATGTGGATGCCGTCAGCGTTGATCGCGGTGGTTCGCGCACTTCAGGGGTGAAGTTCCTGTACTGGGTGGACTTCACTACCAGCAGCGGGCAAGTGATGCGGTTCTTCGCAGGTCGTACCCGCCATCGTGCCTACATGACGGGCGATCATGTAGATGTGCTGTACCTGCCGGACCGCCCGGACAAGGCCCTGGTGCGTTCGCTCTCATCACCCTGGGGCCTGAGCGTCATACTGGGAGTGACCGGCGGCCCATTCTTGCTGGGGGTGGGACTTCTGCACCTGCCGCAGGCGGCGAGGGCATGGCGGCGCAGGCAGCTCCTTCGCCACGGGACACGGGTGCAAGCCAAGGTCCGGGCGATCAAGCGCGATCGCGGAGTATTTTCGGGGGGAAGGCATCCGTTCGTCATCGTCTGCGCCTGGCGCGATCCTGAAACCACTCGATGGCATGTCTTCCACAGCGCGTATCTCTGGGCCGATCCCCGTGCACAGGTGAGTGGGCGTGAACTGGATGTCCATGTCATGCCGGGCAATCCGCGCTACTACCATGTCGATATCTCCTTCATTCGATCAGCGCCGGCACCTGCACGCTGATCGATCAACCCGGCCAGCACCATGCCCACCCTCCTCAGATGTTTTTGCTGTTTTCTTTGCCGTGGGCCTGCTGATCCTTCTGGCCGCCGCCTGGCTGTTCGTGGACGTCCAGCGTTTCGCGCGCAAGGCCGTTTCCGTAACCGGAACGGTGGTGGCCGTCCAGGCAGAGGATGCCCGGTCGGAAATGGAGGGGATGCCCGCACGTGACATCACCCTGCATCGCCCGGTGGTGAGGTTCCAGACCGCACAGGGGCAGATGATTCAGTTCACCGCGTCCTTTGCTACCGGGGCACCACTGTACGTGGTCGGCGAACAGGTACAGGTGCTATATCCCGGCGGCATGCCTTCCAAGGCTCGTATCCAGCACCCGGGATTGCGCTGGGGCGCACCGCTGCTGTTGGCGCTGATGGGCATGGGGTTCTGCCTGATCGCCGCATGCGTCCATCGCCTGTGCGTGCGCTACTGGCCGATCCTGTTCGGCCAGCGTGACGGGGCATGTGGCTAGGCTGGGCATCGTAGTGGCCCACTTGGCCTGAGCGTGCTGCACGGCGGGCGCTGGCGTTGCAAAATCGAGGTATTCCTTCCGGAGCCCACCCATGCATCCCATCGAAAGCGAACGCCTGCGGCTGCGCCGCCTGGAACCAGACCGGGATGCTGCGCCGATGCTGGCATTGCTCAATGATCCAGGCTTCGTGCGCTTCATCGGGGACCGCAACGTGCGCAGCGAGGAGCAGGCGCGTGAGTACATCGCGCTGCGGGTGCTGCACAGCTATGCGTTGAATGGGTTCGGCATGTATGCCATCGAGCGGTTGTCCGATGGGGCGTGGTTGGGCAATGCCGGGCTGGTGCGCCGCGATGGCCTGCCAGCGCCGGACATCGGTTACGCCGTGCTGTCGGACTTCGCCGGGCAGGGTTATGCCGGTGAGGCGGCGCGGGCGGTGTTCGCGCATGCGCGCGCTGAGCTGGGCCTGGAGGATCTGTACGGCATCACCGATCTGGACAACGTGGTGTCCGGGAAGATCCTGCTGGGCCTGGGCATGCAGGAGCGCGGGGTGATCCAGTTGCCGGGCATCGAAACGCCCAGCCGGCTGTACGCCACCTTGGGTGCGGCTGACGTCGGGTAGTGCCGGCCGCTGGCCGGCACCCACCATCAGCCGCGCAGTTCGGCCAGCTGCGCCTGCAGCTCGGCCACGGCCGCTTCCAGCTGGGCCACGCGCTCGGCCAGGCCGGGATCGGCCGCATCGCTGCCACCGCCGCTGCCGGCGTACTTCGCCACCAGCGCCGCGCCGTCCACTTCACCGCACAGCAGGTGCATGTAGCGGTCTTCGCGCTGGCCGCTGGCGCGCGGCAGTACTACCAGCAGCGCGCGCTGCTGCATGCGCTCGATGGCGTGGCGGGCTTCGTCGGCGTCGGCGAAGCGGTGCAGGCGCTCGCTGCGCGTGACCAGTTCGCCCAAGGTCTGCGGCCCACGCAGCAGCAGCATCGCCAGCAGAACGGTCTGCTGCCGGGTCAGGTCCAGCGCGGCCTGCAGGCGGTGCTCGTAACGGTCTGCACGGGAGGAGAAGTGCTGGCGGGCCAGGCCCAGTGTTTCCAGCTGGCGCAGCGCGTGCTGCACGCTGCCGGCATCGACGTTCATCACCGGCTCGCGGGCGGTCTTCTGGTTGGCGGCCGATTGGGCGGCGTTGACCGTCAGCGGATAGGTGTCCGGGGTGGTTGCCTCCTTCTCCACCAGGCAGCCCAGCAGGCGGGCCTGCACGGCGTCGAGCAGGGGGACGTCGGGGGTCTGGGTGGAATCGGTCATGGCGGCCTCCGGAAGGGCAACGGGTCAACCGCCAAGCATAGCCGTCCCGGGACCGCCTTTGCCGGTAAAATGCGCCGGTATATCTGATTGCCGGTGAATCCATGCGTCGTCCCGTTTCCCTGTCCCTGACCCTGCTCGCCACCGCGGCGCTGGGCCTGTCCGCCTGCAAGCGCGTGGATGCGCCTGCCGCCGAAGCCGCTGCACCGGAGGCCCCGGCCGCCGCTGCCAAGGCCGACGGCACGCTCGATGCCACTGCCAACGACAACCTCAATGCGGTGCTGTGGATGCAGCGCGCGCAGGAGTACAAGGCGATCACCGAGCAGACCTACCGTGCCGCCGCCGACCACCTGGATGCCGCGCTGAAGGAAGCCCACTGGGATGCGCTGGTGCCGGAAGAACGCGGCAACGAGGCCAAGGGCCTGAAGCCGGCCGTGGTGCTGGACGTGGATGAGACCGTGCTGGACAACTCGCCCTACCAGGCGCGCCTGGTGCGCGACGGCAAGGAATACGACGAGCTGACCTGGGACCAGTGGGTGGCCGAAAAGAAGGCCAAGGCCATTCCGGGCGTGGTTGATTTCGCCAAGGCCGCCAACGCCAAGGGCGTGACCCTGCTGTACATCTCCAACCGCGCCGTGCACCTGAAGGACGCAACCCTGGCCAACCTGCGCGAGCAGGGCCTGCCGGTGGCCGATGACAGCGTGTTCCTGGGCCTGGGCACCGTGGTCGAAGGCTGCGAGCAGGCCGGCAGCGAGAAGAACTGCCGCCGCCGCCTGGCCGGGCAGAAATACCGCGTGCTGATGCAGTTCGGCGACCAGCTGGGCGATTTCGTCGAAGTGACCGCCAACACCAACGACGGTCGTGACGCGCTGCTGCAGCAGTACCACGACTGGTTCGGCGAGCGCTGGTGGATGCTGCCGAACCCGACCTACGGCGGCTTCGAGCCGGCGCAGTTCAACAACGACTACAGCCAGTCGCGCCAGGCCCGTCACGACGCCAAGCGCGCTGCGCTGGACTACGCACCGTGAGCCGCGCGCCGCTGCCGCTGCCGCTGCGCGATGACGAGCGCCTGATCTTCGCGCTGGACGTGCCTGACCGCGTGCAGGCGCTGGAGTGGGTCGACCGCCTCGGCGACAGCGTGGCGTTCTACAAGATCGGCATGGAACTGCTCGCCTCCGGCGAGTACTTCCAGGTGTTGGACGAGCTGGCCCGCCGCGACAAGCGCGTGTTCGTCGACCTGAAGTTCTTCGACATCCCGGCCACCGCCGCGGCGGTGATCAAGCGCCTGTCGCAGTGGCCGGTCAGCTACGCCACCATCCACGGCTGGCACCCGGCGATGATGGAAGCCTGCGCCGCCGCCAACAGCAGCGACATGCGCCTGCTGGCGGTGACCGTGCTGACCTCGATGGGCCGCCCGGACCTGGCGCAGATGGGCATCGACCGTGAGCCGGTGGACGTGGTGGTCGAGCGCGCGCTGGCCGCGCAGGCGGCCGGTATCGATGGCGTGATCGCCTCGGGCCAGGAAGCCGGCCCGATCCGCGCCGCTACCGGCGCCGGGTTCTCGATCGTCTGCCCGGGCATCCGCCCCGGTGGCCCGGTCGGCGATGACCAGAAGCGTACCGTTGGCGTGGCCCAGGCCTTTGCCGATGGCGCCGATGCCATCGTGGTCGGTCGCCCGATCCGCCTGGCCGCCGATCCGCAGGCTGCGGCCCGGGCCATCCAGCAGGAAATCGCGTCGGCGTTGGCTACGCGCTGAGATTCCGCTGCGCAGTCTGCAGGCCCGAACGCCATCCCGACCCGCGCGGGATGGCGTTTTTGCATCCGCCGAAGGACCGGTTGTGCCCGAATCGCCGCAAAACCTGCCGTAGATTTCATGGCCCCGGCGCAAGGCATCAGGCTACTCAATAAAATCAATGATTTATATGACACTACGTGAAGTGTTGCCTTAACTTGAGCGGCAGCGTAGGATCGCCGCCATCCGGTCCTCGGACCGGACATGTGCCACAACACTGTCCACCGGCCCTGCGCCGGCTTGAAGAGCCTGTGATCCTCGTGATCCCGGCTCTTTTTTTATTCCGATCAGTGACTTGCACAAGCAACTGCGGAAACCGTGACGTCCCGGCTTGCCGCTGTCACCTCGCAGGCCGCAAGATGCGGACCGGTCCGGGGAGTCCGAGTGCATGAGCGTGGCAGTGCGAGGAAGGTCTGCGCGTGGATGGGGGCTGGCAGTCATGCTGCTGGCCGTGGCCGCGTGCCGTGAACCGGCCAACGATCCGGCCAGGCCGGCAGCCGAACCGGTTGCGGCGGTGCAGGCGATGGCCCTGCGCCTGGCCGAGGACGATCTGGTCGGCTATGCAAAGCTGTCGGTTCCGCCCAGCCAGTACCAGCGCCTGCAGCAGGCCTGGGCCGAGGGCCACAGCCAGTGGCCGCTGACTGAACTGCCACTGGGCGACCAGCTGCTGCCGATGCTGGCCGCACTGCGCACGCCCAATGCCGGTGCCGAACTGCAACGCAGCTTCGACCGCCAGCTGGCCGGCCAGGCCGGTGCCGTGCGCCAGGCCGCGCAGTCGATGGGCAACTTCGGCGTGCAGTACCTGCGCCACCAGAAGGGCTATACGCCCGGCCAGCAGGCCCATTACATCGCCCTGGTGGAAACCCTTGCCAGCTGGGCGCAGGGCGCGCCGATCAGTGACCGTGCGCGTGCACGCAGCACGATCGCTGCGCTGGTGGGTGCCGCCGGCAAGGTTGGCTTCGACGATGAGGCCGGCCTGCAGGCCGCGGGCATGGAAGGCAGCCTGCAGCAGCTGGCGCCGTTCATCCATACCCTCAAGGCGGTGTTGGGCAGCTACGGGTTGGGCGTGGATGACGCACTGCGCAGCGTGCGCGGTGAACTGCTCTCGGTGGAAGGCGACAACGCGCTGGTGCGCCTGCACTACGACCTGGCGGGGCGTGAGATGACCCTGCAGCTGCCGCTGAGCCGCCGCGAGGGCCACTGGTACCTGACCCGCACCCTGGCTGACACCGACGCGCTGCTGCGCAAGGCCGACGCGGCCCGCGCCGCTGCGTCGCCGTCACCGGCTGAAGCCCCCGCCGAGGGTGGGGAAGCGGCAACGCCGCCGCCTAAGCCATAATGGCGCCGATGTCGAAACAGAACCCGCTGCCGTTCCCCGGCGAAGAATCCCAGTCGACGCCCGCCGATACGGTGCCGGCGTCCCCCTCGACCGGTACCGGCCCGAACCCGGTACCGCCGCCCGCGCACGCGCGTCCGGCTGGCCGCCGCCCGCTGTGGGCTCGCCTGCTCGGCCGTCTGGTCGAGCCGTGGCTGTCGCTGAAGATCGAACCGGAAGACCCGGGCCAGTACAACGATGGCCGCCCGGTCATGTACGTGCTGGAAGACTACGGCCTGTCCAATGCGCTGATCCTGGACAAGGCCTGCCGCCAGGCCGGCCTGCCATCGCCGTTGGTGCCGCTGGCCGGTGACCCGACCGGCCGCAAGCGCGCCTACCTGGCGCTGTCGCGGCGCAGCTCCAGCAACTCGCTGATTCCCGAGCAGCGCGGCGCCAAGACCCATTCGGACTCGCTGGCCAAGGTCCTGCAGGCCCATCGCGTGCGCGATGACCTGGACGTGCACCTGGTGCCGGTGTCGATCTTCGTCGGCCGCGCGCCGGACAAGCAGAGCGGCTGGTTCGCCGTGCTGTTCTCGGAAAACTGGGCGCTGGTGGGTCGCTTCCGCCGCCTGCTGGCGGTGCTGCTCAACGGCCGCAGCACCATCGTCCGCTTCGCCCCGCCGATCTCGCTGCGCAGCACCGTGGACGAAGGCCTGGAGCCGGAGCGTACGGTGCGCAAGCTGCAGCGCGTGCTGCGTACCCATTTCCGCCGCATTCGTGAATCGGTGATCGGCCCTGACCTGTCGACGCGGCGCCTGCTGGTCGACCAGGTGCTGGCCGCCGAACCGGTGCGCGAAGCGATCGCCGCACAGGCCAAGCGCGACAATTCGAAGCCGGCCGATGCCTGGAAGAAGGCACACGCCTACGCCTGGGAAATCGCCGCGGACTATTCCAGCCCGGTGGTGCGCTCGGCCAGCTTCATGCTCAGCCACGTGTGGAACCGCATCTATGCGGGCGTGCTGGTGCACCACCTGGACAAGTTCAAGGCCGCCGCGCCGGGCCACGAAGTGGTCTACGTGCCCAGCCACCGCAGCCACATGGACTACCTGCTGCTGTCCTACCTGCTGTACGACCGTGGCATCGTGCCGCCGCACATCGTGGCCGGCATCAACCTGAACCTGCCGGTGGTCGGCACCCTGCTGCGCAAGGGCGGTGCGTTCTTCATCCGCCGCTCGATCCGTGGCAACGCGCTGTACTCGGCGGTGCTCAGCGAATACGTCGCGCAGCTGGTGGCCGGTGGCTACTCGCTGGAGTACTTCGTCGAAGGCGGCCGCTCGCGTACCGGCCGACTGCTGCAGCCCAAGGGCGGCATGATCTCGATGACGCTGCGCGCGTTCCTGCGCCAGCCGCGCAAGCCGGTGCTGTTCCAGCCCATCTACATTGGCTACGAGAAGCTGATGGAGGGCGGCAGCTACCTGGACGAACTGTCCGGCCGGCCGAAGGAAAAGGAATCGATCTGGTCGCTGCTGTGGGGCATCCCCAAGGTGCTCAAGCAGAACTACGGCCAGGTGGTGGTGAACTTCGGCGAACCTATCGCACTGAACGACGTGCTCGCCGAGAAGGCGCCGGAGTGGAAGGGCGAGGCGGTCTCCGAGGACGAGAAGCCGGCGTGGCTGTCGACCACGGTGGATACGCTGGCCGAACGCATCCAGGTGCGCATCAACGGTGCCGCCGACGTCAACCCGATCAACCTGCTGGCGCTGGCCCTGCTGTCCACGCCGAAGCATGCGATGGGCGAGGCCGACCTGATCGCGCAGATCGAGCTGTGCAAGACCCTGCTGGTCGAGATGCCGTACTCGGACCGGGTGACGGTGACCCCGCACTCGCCGGAGCGGATCATCGCCCATGCCGAGGAAATCAACGTCCTCACCCGCATCAAGCACCCGCTGGGCGACGTGCTCAGCGTCAGCGGCGATACCGCAGTGCTGCTGAGCTACTTCCGCAACAACGTGGTGCACCTGTTCACCGCCTCGTCGTGGGTGGCCTGCTGCTTCCAGAACAACCGCCGCATGAGCCGCACCGGCCTGGTCCAGCTGGGCCGTACGGTGTACCCGTTCCTGCAGGCCGAGCTGTTCCTGCCGTGGAGCGAGGACGAGTTCGCCCTGCGCATCGACCGGACCATCGACGTGTTCGTGCGCGAGGGTCTGCTGCAGAACGTCAACGATGACGACGGCGGCATCCTGGCGCGCAATACGGGGCAGACCGACGAGGTGTTCCGCCTGCGTGCGATCGGCCATTCGCTGCAGCAGGCGTTCGAGCGCTATTACATCGCCATCTCGGTGCTGGTGAAGAACGGCCCCGGCGTGCTCGGCGCGGCCGAGCTGGAAAGCCTGTGCCAGCAGGCCGCGCAGCGGCTGAGCCTGCTCTATGCACCGGCGGCACCGGAGTTCTTCGACAAGTCCCTGTTCCGCGGCTTCATCCAGAAGCTGCGCGAGCTGCGCCTGGTGTGGCCGGACGAGAACAGCAAGCTCTTGTTCGACGAACGCCTGGACGCCTGGGCCAAGGATGCCAAGTTCATCCTCGGCCGCGAGCTGCGCCACACCATCGAACGGGTCAGCCCGGAAGCGGCACGCCCGGACGAGCCTGCGCCGCAGGATTGAAGGCAGCGCCGGGCCGTGCCCGGCGAACGGCATGCCAACCAAGGTTGGCATCTACCGGGGCGAAGCAGTAGATCCACGCCATGCGTGGATGGGCCACCGCTCAGGCCGGTTCGTCGGGAATCTGCAGGCTTTCCAGCCTGGCGATGCAGTCCTTCAGCTGCAGCTTGCGCCGCTTCAGGCGCTTGGCTTCCAGCTCGTCCTCGCCATTGGCGGCCATGCGGGTGATCTGTTCATCCAGCAGGCGGTGCTCGGCGCGCAGGGCGGCGAGGTGCTCGACGATCTCGGCGGGGCTGTAGGTGTCCACAGCCTCCGAGCATACACAGCGATGATGACTGCCGGGAGAGGGGAATCCCGACCCCCGGCCGTGGCCGCTCCGAGCCGTTAGAATGGAACCCATGAGTGCCGTGATTTCCCTTCCCGATCCCCAGCCGCGCGCCGCCCGTGATCCGCGCGTGGCCGAGCGCGAGCAGCACAAGCTGGCCAAGCGCCTGCGCCGCCAGGTCGGCGAGGCGATTGCCGACTTCGGCATGATCGAGGCCGGCGACAAGGTCATGGTCTGCCTGTCCGGCGGCAAGGACAGCTACACCCTGCTGGACGTGCTGCTGCAGCTGCAGAAGAAGGCGCCGGTGCCGTTCGAGCTGGTGGCGGTGAACCTGGACCAGAAGCAGCCGGACTTCCCCGAGCACGTACTGCCGGAATATCTGGCAGGCCTGGGCGTGCCGTATCACATCATCGAGCAGGACACCTATTCGGTGGTCAGCCGGGTCATCCCGGAAGGCAAGACCATGTGTTCGCTGTGCTCGCGGTTGCGTCGTGGCGCGCTGTACAACTACGCCGAGACCCACGGTTTCACCAAGATCGCGCTGGGCCATCACCGTGACGACATGGTGGCCACGTTCTTCATGAACCTGTTCCACCACGCCAAGCTGTCGGGCATGCCGCCGAAGCTGCGCAGCGATGACGGCAAACACGTGGTGATCCGGCCGCTGGCCTATGTGCGCGAAAGCGACATCGTCGAGTACGCACAGGCACGCCAGTTCCCGATCATTCCCTGCAACCTGTGCGGCAGCCAGGAGAACCTGCAGCGCCGCCAGGTCGGCCTGATGCTGAAGCAGTGGGAAAAGGACCACCCGGGCCGCATCGAGCAGATCGCGCGTGCCATGGGCGAAGTCCGGCCCTCGCAGCTGGCCGACACCACCCTGTTCGACTTCATGGCGCTGGGCCGTCGCGACGACGCGCCGCTGCCCGACGCCCATGCCTGGCTGGCCGGCTCCCCGGCCGACGCCGACGCAGATCCCGAGACGCCCACCGTTTAAGGTCGGTCGCCCTTCCTCTTTGCCATCCGGAATTCCATGTTCTTTCGCAACCTGACGTTCTTCCGTTTCCCGACCACCACCGATTTTTCCGAAGTCGACACCCTGCTGCCGCACGCGCTGCTGAAGCCGGTCGGCGCGCTGGAAATGAATTCGCGCGGCTTCATCTCGCCGTTCGGCCGCGAGGAGAAGGAACTGCTCTCCCACCGCATCGCCGAACATCTGTGGCTGACCGTGGGCGGCGAGGACAAGATTCTGCCGGCGGCGGTGGTCAACGACCTGCTCGAGCGCAAGCTGGAGGAGATCGAGGAGAAGGAAGGCCGCCGCCCGGGTGGCCGCGAGCGCAAGCGCATGAAGGACGACCTGCTGCATGAACTGCTGCCGCGCGCCTTCGTGAAGTCCTCGCGCAACGACGCCTTCATCGACCTGCAGCACGGCTACGTGGCGGTGGATACCTCCAGCCGCAAGACCGGCGAGTACTTCATGTCCGACATCCGCGGCCTGCTCGGCAGCTTCCCGGCGATGCCGCTGAATGCCGAAGTCGCGCCGCGCTCGATCCTGACCGGCTGGATCGCCGGCGAGCCGCTGCCGACCGGGCTGAGCCTGGGCGAAGAATGCGAGATGAAGGACCCGGTGGAGGGCGGTGCGGTGGTCAAGTGCCAGCACCAGGAACTGCGCTGCGACGAGATCGACAAGCACCTGGACGCCGGCAAGCAGGTGACCAAGCTGGCGCTGATCTTCGAAGACAACCTGTCCTTCGTGATCGGCGACGACCTGATCGTGCGCAAGCTGAAGTTCCTCGACGGCGCCCTGGACCAGCTGGAGCATGCCGACGAAGACGGCCGCCGCGCCGAGTTCGACGCCCGCTTCGCCCTGCAGAGCGCCGAGATCCGCCGCCTGTTCCTGTTGCTGGAAGAAGCCTTCAAGCTCAGCAAGGCTGACTGAACAGGCAGCCCGACGGCCGCCGGTCATCCGGCGGCCCGAAGCGGCGCTATGCTGGGCGCATGAGCCGTCTGCTGCGCCGCCTGATCAGCCCGACCCCGCCCGCCACCGTACAGCGCGACACCGTTCGCCTGCGCCTGGAGGATGCCGAGATCGAGGTGCTGCGCGTGCGCGATCCACGTGCGCGCCGCATCAAGCTGAGCGTGGACGAACGCGGCGCACGTTTGACCCTGCCGCCGCGCGCAAGCCTGGTGATGGGCGAACGTTTCCTGGAACAGCACCGCGACTGGCTGGCGCTGCAGCTGCGCCAGTACCAGGGCCAGGGCCTGCCGGCACCGCTGCAGCCGGGCGAAGACGGCGTGCTGCCCCTGCGCGGCGAACTGTTGCCGCTGCGCTGGCAGGAAGGCCGCTACGCGCGCCTGGAGATCGACGCGCATGGTGCCTGCGTGCAGTGGCCGACACGTGGTGGTGACGCCACCCTGCGCCGCCTGCTGCGCGAATTCTACGAAGCACAGACCCGCGCCGACGTCGGCCGCTGGCTGCCGAAGTACCTGCCCACCCTGCCGCGCGCACCCAGCCGCCTGCGATTGAAGGTGATGTCCTCGCAATGGGGCTCGCTCGCCCCCGATGGCAGCATGGCACTGGACCTGGCGCTGGTACTGGGCCGGCCTGAGGCGTTCGAGTACGTGCTGGTGCACGAGCTCTGCCACCTGATCCAGCCCAACCACTCGCCCGCGTTCTGGCACGAAGTGGAACAACGCTTCCCCGCCTGGCGCGAACAGCGCGATTACTTCCAGCTCGAAGGGCGCCGACTGAAGGCGATGCTGCGGCAACTGCTATAGCGCGCGGGCGCTATAGCAGTTGCCCGCGCATTCTTCCTCTACCCCCGCCTTCGGCGCGCTCCTTCAACAGAAGGGGCTTCACAATAGACACTGGCCCGCATCCGAGCGTGCGCGGTACCGATGTTCCGGGAGAGGTTATGTGCGAGTTGCTTCAAATCATCAGGATCGCCGGCTTTGCACTGTGCGTGATTGCAGGGTTAACCGCCGTACTTTCTGCAAACGCATACTGCAAAAAGAACGGAATCAACATGAATACCTTCGAGGGCATGTTCGAGATGTACCGGCGGGTTTTCAGATTTGAGAACAAACGCCTCTCGATACTGATGTTGTCTACCACCTATGGCGGGGCCGTGGTGATGGCGGGGGTTATCGCCATTACATTCTGGGGCCAGGCACAAGGGTGTGACTTCCACATCAACAGGCTCGCGCGCTGAACTTGGCGGTGCATCGGCGCTCTCACAGAACGGAGCCTGGATAGAAGCTCCCCCAGCATAGGACGCAAGAGCAGAGCGCATGTTTGGCTGACACGCCCAGCGCGGGGTTCCAGTCATCACGTCGAAGAGCAGCCGAGCATGGCGATGCCGGTCGTCCTGACCGGCACCCTTCGGGCCGTCGCAAGCGACGTTGGCAGCGGCTCCTGCTGCAACCTTCGGCTCTACATAGGAGCGCGCGCAGCGCGCGACCCGCTCCTGCTCTTCTTTTCTTTCTTCCGTGGTGGGCACACCGGAATCTGTCCGTGGCCGGGCGGGGTGGGTTGCGCAGGGGCGTGAGCCGCATGGATGCGGCGACCGAGCTTACAAGG
Source organism: Stenotrophomonas sp. 28608_Sma (assembly GCF_056486185.1). Lineage (NCBI taxonomy): Bacteria > Pseudomonadati > Pseudomonadota > Gammaproteobacteria > Lysobacterales > Lysobacteraceae > Stenotrophomonas > Stenotrophomonas sp. 28608_Sma. The sequence continues at coordinate 70,573 of NZ_CM151308.1, forward strand.
ACGTACTTGCAGCGATCCCTGCGCAATCCACCTCGCCAGGCCAAGCACGGCTTTGCCTTCGGATACCACCCACCACGAGGGGCTCAGCCGTTGGCCGAAACCCTCACCCCGCCCGCAGCGCCACCGCCGCCGCCCACCGCGCCGCCACCCGCGGCGCCGTGATGCACACCGCCTGATCGGTCACCGTCGTCACCGCGCGCTCCAGCAGCTGGATATCCGCCTCATGCTGGCGCGCCACATGCGGATCCTCGAAGAAGATCGCGCGCTGGCAACGCCCCTCCAGCACCCGGTCGGCAATCTGCGCATCACCGCCCATCGGACCGCTCTGGTAGCGCGTCACCCACGGCGTATCACGCGGCCAGCCCCGGCTCCAGGCCAGCTCGTTCAAACGCTGGCCGGTGGTCCCGGTGGCCACCCGCTCACCGAACCGGGCCAGCACATCGAAGTGCTCATCGGCGAAGGCCAGCATCGCCGGCTTCATCGCATCGTGCGCGATCAGCGCCAGCGTCTGGCCTTCGAACGCATGCAGGTCGTCGGCGCCGGCATCGGCTGCCAGCCCGGCGTGGACGCGCTCCACCTCCACCCAGTCGCGTGCGGTGGCCACGGTCGAAATGAACGGCTTGCCGTGGATCACGCACTGCCGCTTGAGCGCGGTTGCTTCCGGAAACACCGAGGATGGATCGACCGGGTCGATCAGGTAGATCGCGCCATCCAGTGTCCGTTCCGGACCCATGCCAACGACTTCGGCGACCAGCTTCATCAGGCCACCCTCGCGTCCGTAGGGATAACGGTGCAGGCCCGCGTACCCGGTCAGGAAGCCCTGCCGTTCGATCGCGTCATGGGTGCGGCCGACCGCATGCAGCGACACGCCCAGCTCGCGCAGGCCGGCCTCGCTGCTGCGCAGCCAACGGAACAGCGCAGCGCGCGCGTCGTGGTGATGAAGACGGTTGGCAGCCAGGCCGATGCGCATCGAACGCTCCGCAGGTACGGGTGAAGGCGGCAGTGTATGTCGGCATTCCCCCATCTGGATGCTTTTACAACTTTCTTCATTGCCGTCGGCCCGGGCGTCGATAGCGTGGCAGGCAGCGGTACCGCAGCGCGGCCGTTCCTTCCGCCCGCGAGATGAGGATGCCTACCGTGAATGTCGCCGGCTTCCCGGCAGCCATTGCTGTCATGGCCAGCCTGCTGCTGCCTGCCGCGGCCTCCGCCACGGGCTGCAGCACACCGCTGCGCATCGCCTGGCCGTCCGACCGTGCTCCTTTGTCGTCCAGCGAACAGGGCGAAGCCCGGGGGCTCGGCGCGGCGTACCTGAAGCTGCTGGGCGGGCAACGGCCACTGCAGCTGTTGCCCGTGCCGGCCACCAGCGTGGACCGGGACGAGCTGCCGGCCGGCACCCAGGCGCTGCTGGGATGGCCACGCTCGCAACTGCCTGCCGGATGGGTGGTCAGCACGCCCTACCTGCAGCTGCCACAGGTGATCGTGCGCCGGGAGGATGCGCCGCCGGTGCTGGGCCTGGAAGATCTACGTGGACGCATTGTGGCCAGCCCCAGCCGGGTGCCGCTGCAGGGGCTGCTGGCCGAGCAGGCAGCGGGTGCACAGCTGCTGCCACCGGCAGCGCTGGACGATGCACTCCCGCTGCTGGGCACCGGATTGATCGATGCGGTGGTCGCCAACCTCGGCGACGTCGAGGCGGCGTTGCGCCGCTACCAGGGCGATGCACTGCTGATCGCCGCGCCGGCCGGTTTCGATGATGCCCTGGTGCTGGCGACCACGCCCGCCTGCGCCGATGTCATCGCCGGCTTCGAACAGGCGCTGTCGCAGCTGACCGATACCGAGCGCGATCAGATCCGCGCGGCCTGGCTGCCGGACCGGCCGCGCAACGCTCCGTCATCGTCGCCCCTGCGCTGGCTGGTGCCGGCCTCGCTGATCCTGCTCGCCCTGGCGCTGGTCCATGCCTTCGGCTACTGGCGGGTCCATCGCGAGAGCGTGCGCCGCCGAGGGGTGGAGCAGCGCCTGCAGGAGGTGACCGCGAACCTGCCGGCGGTGGTCTACCAGGCGCGTCGTTCGGCGGGCGGCAACTACAGCTTTCCGCAGATCGCCGGGGACGTGCAGGCTCTGTTCGGAATCAGCGTGGAGACCGCGCGGATCGATCACCAGCGATTGTTGGCCGCGGTCCACCCGGATGACCGCAACCAGGTGATGGCCTGCGTCGAGATGGCTGCATTGGCGCGTGGCCCGATCGACGTCACCTTCCGCACCCGCTCGCCACAGGGCTGGCGATGGGTGCGCTCGCATGGGCGGCCGTTGTCCTGCGACGACAGCGACGTCGAGTGGAGCGGCTACTGGATCGACGTCAGTGAGGTGCAGTCACGTACCCGCGCGCTGGCCGAAGCGCGTCGCGAGGCCGAGCAGGCGGCACAGGCCAAGGCGCACTTCCTGGCAACGATGAGCCACGAGATCCGCACCCCGATGAGCACGCTGCTGGGCATGCTCGAACGGCTGGCGGGCAGCAGGCTGGAGCCACGCCAGCAGCAGGTGCTGGCCACCGTCGATGATGCCGCGTGGATGCTGCGGCAGATCCTCGACGATGTACTGCACAGCCAACGCCTGGAGGGCGCACCACTGCAGCTGCGGCCCACCGACCTGGCGGCACTGGTGCGCGCGGTGCAGCAGCTGCTGATGCCGGTGGCCGCCAGCCGAGGCCTGCACCTGCAGGTGGTGCTTGATCCGGAGATGCAGCCGGGATCGCTGGCCGATGGCCTGCGCCTGCGCCAGATCCTGTTCAACCTGGCCGGCAACGCGTTGAAGTTCACCCGGCACGGCCACGTGGAACTGCAGGTGCAGGTACTGCAGCAACGCGACTGGGGCCAGCGACTGCGCCTGCAGGTAAGCGACAGCGGCGTGGGCATCAGCGAGGAGCGCCAGCAGGCGGTGTTCGCTGCCTATACCCAGGCGGAGCGCTCGACCACGCGGCGCTTCGGCGGCAGTGGGCTGGGCCTGGCGATCTGCCGTGAGCTGGCGATCTCGATGGGGGCGGAGCTGCAGCTGCGCAGCTCACCCGGGAAGGGCACCACGGTGTGGCTGGATCTGGACCTGGATGCCTGTGAGGCACCCGTGGCCGCGCCCGCGCCGGCGGTTGCGGACGAGCGTCCATTGCCGGCGGCGCGCGTGCTGATGGCTGAAGACCATCCCACCAACCTGCATCTGCTGGAGCAGCACCTGTGTGCGCTCGGGCTGCAGGTCCACGCCTGTACCGATGGACGGTCGGCGCTTGAAGCATGGCAGGCGCAGCCGTTCGACCTGGTCATCACCGACTGCCACATGCCGGGCATGGATGGCTTCGCGCTGGCACGGGCGATCCGTGCCGATGCCTGCCCGGCGCGTGCGCAGGTGCCGATCATCGCGCTCACCGCCAGCGTGATGGAAAGCACCCGCGAAGCCTGTCGTGCGGCTGGCATCGACCACTTCCTGGCCAAGCCCGTAGAGCCGCACGCACTGCGGGCACTGCTGGCGGCACTGCTGGTACCGGACTCAGTGGGCCAGTAGCCGCACGATGCTGGCGGCGGCATCGCGGCCTTCGGCCACGGCGGTCACCACCAGGTCTGCACCGCGTACCGCGTCGCCACCGGCGAACAGGCGTGGATGCGCGGTCTGGAACGGCAGGCGGTCCTTGCCGCCGGCCACGATGCGGCCGTTGGACTGGCCTTCCACGCCCAGCTCGGCCAGCCACGCCGGCACGCTCGGCGAGAAGCCGAAGGCGATGATCACCACGTCCGCTTCCAGCAGCGATTCACTGCCTTCGATCGGCACGGCGTTCTGGCGGCCGTTGGCATCGGGCTCGCCCAGCCGGGTTTCCACCACGGTCACGCCGATCACTTCATCGTCGGCGCCGGCTTCGATCGACAGCGGCTGCCGGTTGAACAGGAAGCGCACGCCTTCTTCGCGGGCATTGGCCACTTCGCGCGCGCTGCCGGGCATGTTGGCTTCGTCGCGGCGATAGGCACAGGTGACCTTGGCCGCGCCCAGCCGCACCGCGCTGCGCACGCAGTCCATGCCGGTATCGCCGCCACCGAGCACCACCACGCGCTTGCCGTTGAGGTCGGGCAGGGCAATGGTGTCTTCCCAGCCGGCAATCGGCCGGCCCTTCGGATCATCGCCGCCAACGATGCGGCTGTTCTGCACCAGGAACGGCAGGGCCGGCAGCACGCCCTTCAGGTCCTGGCCGTCGAGGCCGCCATCGGTGTAGCGGTAGGCGCCGGTGCCGACGAACACCGCGTCGTGGCTGTCCAGCAGCTGCTGCACGCTCAGGTCACGGCCGATCTCCACGCCGAGGCGGAACTGCACGCCCATGCCCTCCAGCACTTCGCGGCGGCGGTGGATCACGTCCTTGTCCAGCTTGAAGCTGGGAATGCCGAACTGCAGCAGGCCGCCGATCTGCTCGTAGCGGTCATAGACCACCGCGGCAATGCCGGCGCGGGCGAGGCGATCGGCGCAGGCCAGGCCGGCTGGACCGGCGCCGATCACCGCCACGCTGTGGCCGCTGGGCTGCACCGCGCCCAGGTCAGGGCGCCAGCCGCTGGCCAGCGCGGTGTCGACGATGTACTTCTCCACCGCACCGATGGTGACCGCACCGAATTCCTCCAGCGTGCAGCTGCCCTCGCACAGTCGATCCTGCGGGCAGACCCGGCCGCACACCTCCGGCAGCGGGTTGGTGCTGTGGCACAGCGTGGCGGCTTCGTGGATGCGGTTCTCCTGCACCAGCTGCAGCCACTGCGGAATGGCGTTGTGCACCGGGCACTTCCAGCTGCAGTAGGGGTTGCCGCAATCCAGGCAGCGACCGGCCTGGTACTGGGCGTCCTCCTTGCCGAACTTGCCATACAGCTCGCCCCAGTCGCCGGACGTGCGCAGTTCCACCGGAATGCGCTGCGGCATGGTGCGGGGCAGATCGAGGAACTGGAAGGCGTGCTTGCGGCTCATGGCGGGCTCTGGAATGCGGGGGGGAACGTTGCCGGCCAGCGGCCGGCACTACCGTTACGCGGCGCGTCGCAGGGTTTCGGTCAGCGACTCGATGCTGGCGGCCTTCGGTTTGACCAGCCAGAACTTGCCGATGTAGTCGCGGAACTCGTCCAGGATCTGCTGCGCCCAGATGCTGCCGGTCAGCTCGCGATGGCGGCCGATCAGGCGGTGCAGGTGCTGGCGGTAGTTCTCGAAGCCTTCGGCGGACACGCGATGGATGTCGATCAGCTCGTGGTTGTAGCGGTCGACGAAGTCGCGGTCGACGTCCAGCACGTAGGCCAGCCCGCCGGTGAAACCCGCACCGAAGTTCAGGCCGACCTTGCCCAGCACCAGCACCACGCCATCAGTCATGTACTCGCAGCAGTGGTCACCGGCGCCTTCCACCACCGCCAGCGCGCCGGAATTGCGCACGGCGAAACGTTCGCCGGCACGACCGGCAGCGAACAGTTCACCGCCGGTGGCACCGTACAGGCAGGTGTTGCCGATGATCGCGGTGCTGCGTGCCTCGAAGCGGGCGCCGCGCGGCGGACGCACCACCAGGCGGCCGCCCGCCATGCCCTTGCCGACGTAGTCGTTGGCTTCGCCTTCCACTTCCAGGTGCAGGCCGCCGACGTTGAACGCGCCGAAGCTCTGCCCGGCACTGCCGCGGAAACGCAGTTCCAGCGGCGCCTCGGCCATGCCCTGGTTACCGTGTGCGCGTGCCACCGCACCGGCCAGGCGGGTGCCGATGCTGCGGTCGGTGTTGTGGATCAGGAAGCGGTGTTCGCCACCGCGCTTGTGTTCGATGGCCGGGGCCAGCAGGCCGTCCATCTGCGTGGCCAGGCTGTCCGGCGATTCGTACAGGCGCTGCGCCGCACAGTGACTGCCCTCGTAGCGGGCATCGGCCAGCAGGCGTGACAGGTCCACGCGCACGCCGTCGCGCGGCGCCGCCTCGATCTGCCGCAGCAGGTCGGTGCGGCCTACGATTTCTTCCAGCGAACGCACACCCAGGTACGACAGCCAGCCACGCACTTCCTCGGCCAGCAGGCGGAAGAAATTCTCTACGCGCTCGGGCTGGCCGGTGAAGTGGTTCTCGCGCAGGCGCTCGTCCTGGGTGGCCACGCCGGTGGCGCAGTTGTTGAGGTGGCAGATGCGCAGGTACTTGCAGCCCAGCACGATCATCGGCGCGGTGCCGAAGCCGAAGCTGTCCGCGCCCAGCAGCGCGGCCTTGACTACGTCCAGGCCGGTCTTCAGGCCGCCGTCGGTCTGCAGCAGGGTGCGCCCGCGCAGATCGTTGGCCAGCAGCGCCTGGTGCGCTTCGGCCACGCCCAGTTCCCACGGCACGCCGGCATAACGGATCGAGCTGACCGGCGAGGCACCGGTGCCGCCGTCATGGCCGGAGATGGTGATCAGGTCCGCTCCGGCCTTGACCACGCCCGCGGCAATCGTGCCGACGCCGGCATGGCTGACCAGCTTCACCGACACCAGCGCGGTCGGGTTGACCTGCTTGAGGTCGTAGATCAGCTGCGCCAGGTCCTCGATCGAATAGATGTCGTGGTGCGGCGGCGGCGAAATCAGGCCGATGCCCGGGCGCGCATAGCGCAGCCGCGCGATCAGTTCGTTGACCTTGTGCCCGGGCAGCTGGCCGCCTTCGCCGGGCTTGGCGCCCTGCGCGACCTTGATCTGCAGCACTTCGGCATTGACCAGGTATTCGGCGGTGACGCCGAAGCGGCCCGAGGCCACCTGCTTGATCTTGCTGCGCTTGGCGGTGCCATAGCGTGCAGGATCTTCGCCGCCTTCGCCGGAATTGCTGCGACCACCGAGGCGGTTCATCGCAATCGCCAGCGCCTCGTGTGCCTCAGGTGACAGTGCACCCAGGCTGATCGCCGCGGTATCGAAGCGCGGGAACAGTTCGCTGGCCGGCGCCACGTCATCGAGTGGTGTCGGCGCAGCGGCCGGCACCAGTTCCAGCAGGTCGCGCAGTGCCGACGGCGGACGCGCGTGCACGGCATCGCAGTAATGCTGCCAGGCACGCGGATCGCCGCTGCGCGCCGCGCGCTGCAGGGTGGTCACCACGTCCGGGTTGTACATGTGGTACTCGCCGCCGTGCACGTACTTCAGCAGGCCGCCGACATCCACGTCCTGCTGCGCATCCCAGGCCTGCGCACACAGCTCGCGTGCGTCGGCATCCAGGCGCGCGAAACCGGCACCACCGATGCGCGAAGCGGTATCCGGGAAGCACAGGTCCACGACTTCCGGTTCCAGGCCGATGATCTCGAACAGCTGCGCGCCGCGGTAGCTGGCCACGGTACAGATGCCCATCTTCGAGATGATCTTCGACAGGCCCTTGTAGACGCCCTTGCGGTAGCGGCGGCCGATCTGCGACTGCTCACCGCCCTTGCTGAGCTTGAGGATGCCGCGTCGGCCCAGGTCGAACAGGGTCTGATAGGCCAGGTACGGATACACCGCGGTAGCGCCGAAGCCCAGCAGGCAGGCCATGTGGTGCGGGTCGCGCGCGGTGCCGGTCTCGACGATGAGATTCACGTCGCAGCGCAGGCCCAGCCGCGAGAGGTGATGGTGGATGGCGCTGGTGGCCAGCAGCGCATGCACCATCGGCCGTCCGGCCACCGGGTAGCGGTCAGACAGCAGCAGCATCACCATGCCGTCGCGCGCGGCCTGTTCGGCCTCGGCACAGATGCGCTCGATGCCGGCACGCAGGCCCTCGTCTTCGCTGTAGGACAGGTCGAGCAGGCGGTTGGCCTGCACGTACTGGTCCATCTTCAGCAGCTGGCGCAGCTTGCGCTGGCTCAGTACCGGCGAGTTGAGGATGACGTGGTTCACCGTCTCCGGGCCGGCGTGGAAGATGTTGGTCTCCCTGCCGAGCTGGGTGGACAGCGACATCGCACAGTCTTCGCGCAGCGGATCGATCGGCGGGTTGGTGACCTGCGCGAACGCCTGGCGGAAATAGTCGTACAGCGGGCGGCTGCGCTGGCTCAGCACCGCCATCGGCGTGTCGTCGCCCATCGAGCCAGTGGCTTCCTGCTCGGTCTCGGCCAGCGGTCGCAGCACCTGCTCCACTTCCTCGCTGCTGAGCTGGTAGAGCTTGTGGTAGCTGCGCAGCGTGCCTTCGTCGAAGGGTTCCTCCACCAGCGACGGGTCGATCAGTTCGGTCTGCAGGTAGGTCACGCCCTGCTGCAGCCATTGCTTGTACGGCGCGCGACCGCGGTTGATGCGATCCACCGCATCGGAGTCGAGCAGGTCGCCGCGCTTGAGGTCGATGGCGATCATCTCGCCCGGGCCGAGCTTGCCCTTGCGCACCACGCGCTCGGTCGGCACTTCCCACACACCCGCTTCGGAGGCGACCAGGAAGTGGCGGTCGGCGGTCAGCATCCAGCGCGCCGGGCGCAGGCCGTTACGGTCCAAGGTGCACACCGCATAGCGGCTGTCGCAGGCGACGATGCCGGCCGGGCCATCCCACGGCTCGCTGTTGAGCCCATGGAACTCGTAGAAGGCGGCCAGGTCCGGATCCTTGAATTCCAGCGACTGGGTGGCCGGCGGCACCAGGATGCGCAGCGCCTGGATCAGCTCCATGCCACCGGCCACCATCAGCTCCAGCATGTTGTCCAGGCTCTGCGAGTCAGAGCCGTGCATGGAGATGACGGGGTCGAATTCACCGATATCGAAGCGCGGCGTCTTCCACACCTTGCTGCGCGCCTGCGCCCAACGCCGGTTGCCTTCGATGGTGTTGATCTCGCCGTTGTGGGCGAGCATGCGGAACGGGTGCGCCAGCGGCCAGCGCGGTAGCGTGTTGGTGGAGAAGCGCTGGTGGAACACGATCGCGCTGGAGGCCAGCTCGCGGCGCTGCAGGTCCGGGAAGAAACGGCTGAGCTTGTCCGGCAGCACCATGCCCTTGTAGCTGATCGCATCCGGGGTGAGGGTGGTGACGTAGAAGTCGGCGTGTCCGCGCAGCTGCTGTTCGCTGCGGCGACGGGCCAGGAACAGCGCCAGCGCGAAGCCGGCATCGTCCTGGCCGATGCCGGCGTCGACGAACACCTGCTCGATGCGCGGCAACGTGTCGCGCGCCAGCTGGCCGCAGACGCTGTCATCGGTGGGCACCTCGCGCCAGCCGGCGACCTTGCAGCCCACCGCTTCCACCTGCGCCTGCAGCTGCGCGCGGCAGGCCTGCGCCGCGTCGGCGTCGTGCGGCAGGAACACCAGGCCGGCGGCGAAGCGTGCGGAGACCGCGATGCCGGCTTCGCTGGCCAGCAGTTTCAGGAACGCATCGGGGCGGCGCAGCAGCAGGCCGCAGCCATCGCCGGTCAGGCCATCGGCGGCGACACCGCCACGGTGGGTCATGCGCGAAAGCGCGGCGATGGCGGTATCAACCAACAGGCGCGATGGTTGATCGTCGAGCTGGGCGACCATGCCAAATCCACAGGCATCGCGCTCGGAGCGCGGGTCGTAAAGCCCTTGGCGGTTGCGGGGGGCCATCTCTACCTCGATGCGGAATGAATTGAACGGGGACACTCAAGCCCGCTCAATCCCTGGAGCGCATCGTGAGGCCACCGGATGCCTCGACTAGATCACAGGTTGCTGCAACGCCGCAATACACGGTTGCAGGTGCAACAGAACGCGCCGGCAACCCAGTGCCGGCGCGGGGCCGGACTCAGCCGCAGCGCGCGCCGCTGACGGCGCCCTTGGCGTCCACTTCGATGTTCAGGCGGTCGCCGAGGAACTCCATCGTGGCCACGTCGTTGGGCTTGAGCACGCGCACCTGGTTGGCGCCGGCATCTTCCTGCGCCTGCTTGCCCAGCGCGTCGGTGTAGGTCTGGCCGACCAGGCTCTGCACCTGGCTGGCATCGCAGGTGCCGACCGGCGGAGCCTCGGTGGCCTTGCCGGCTTCGTCGGCCGGCGCCTTGGCGGCTTCGGCGGCCTGCTGGGCGTGGGCCGTGGCCGAATCCTGTTCATCCAGCGCCGGTGCCTGGCAGGCGGTCAGCGCCAGCACGGCCGGCAGCAACAGGGCGGAGAGTGAACGGGCGCGAATCGGGAACGACATCATGACTCCGGAAGGGGTTGTGAAGACCCGAGCATAGCGGCGAACCGGCCCTCACGTGTTTGTCTTGTGTTATCGACAGGATCGCGGCATGGCGACGGCGACACTACCGACATGCCAACCCCCTCCACCCCCGAACGACAGGCCGCGCGCGCGGCCGGCCTGCGCTATGTCGATGACACCCAGCCGGGCATCAGCCGGCGCCGCGCCGGCAAGGGTTTCAGCTACCGCGATGCCGATGGTCACGCGATACGCGACGCCACCACCCTGCAACGCATCCGTGCGCTGGCGATTCCGCCGGCGTATACCGCCGTATGGATCTGCGCCCACGCCAACGGCCACCTGCAGGCCACCGGCCGCGATGCACGCGGACGCAAGCAGTACCGCTACCACGCCGACTGGGCCAAGGAGCGCGACGCCGGCAAGTTCGACCGCATCATCGCCTTTGGCGAGGCCTTGCCCACGCTGCGGCGGCGGTTGTCGCGGGATCTCAAGCGACCTGGGTTTCCGCAGGAAAAGGTGCTGGCCATGGTGGTGGCGCTGTTGGCGGACACCCTGGTGCGGGTCGGCAATGAAACCTATGCACAACAGAACCGTTCGTTCGGACTGACCACGCTGCGCAACCGCCATCTGGAGCTGCTGCGCGGCGGCCGGGTGCGCATGCGCTTCCGCGGCAAGTCCGGGCAGCTGCAGGAGGTGACCGTGGGCGACCGCAAGCTGGGACTGCTGGTGCGGCGCCTGCAGCAGCTGCCGGGGCAGGCGCTGTTCCAGTACCGCGATGACGACGGTGCGCTGCAGCCGGTGGATTCCGGCGCGGTGAACGACTACCTGCGCGAGGTGATGGGCGAGGACTTCACTGCCAAGGATTTCCGCACCTGGGGTGGCACGGTGGCGGCGGTGCAGGCGTTTGCCGCCACCGAACTGCCGGAACCGGCCAGTCAGCGCGCGCTGGCGCAGGCGCAGCGCGCGGTGGTGTGCGAAGTGGCATCGCTGCTGGGCAATACCCCGGCGGTGTGCCGCAAGGCCTACATCGACCCGTGCGTGTTCGCCGGCTGGGAGCGCGGCGAACTGGCCAAGCTGGCCGGCCTGCGTGGGCCGCGCCAGTGGGAACAGGCCACCCTGCGCGTGCTGCGCAGGGCGCGCCGGCTCAACCGCAGTCGTCAGCCGCAGTAGATCGCGGTGATGTTGTTGGTGCGGCCCTTCTCGATGGTCAGGCGATCGCCGCCCTCGCTGGCCGGCGGTACCCGCGGACCGTCATGGCGCAGCACCCGCACATGCAGGCTGTCGCTGTCCACGCGTGCGCGGTCCACGGTGGCATCCGAAGCGGCCAAGCCCAGTGCGCCGCGCACCATGTCGCTGTGGCACTGCCCGGAAATCACGCCGTCGATCGGCTGCACCTGGGCCATCGGCGTGCTGCTGCAGGCGGCGAGGGCGAAGCAGACGGCGGTGGTGGCGATGGCATGTTTCATGGTGGCGTTCCTTGTGTGGTTGCGTGCAGCGTGCAGCGTGCGACGTCGCACGTGGTGGCGGAATGAATACCGTGCACATCGTGGACACGGCGCGCTCACCGCCGCCAACAGCGTGGGTGGAGACACTGCAGAAGCGGCAAGGGCCGCCCCCGGTAGTGCCGGCCGCTGGCCGGCAGCCCCTTTCCCTCCCGAGGAGACCTGCATGGCCACCACCAAGAAAGCCCCCGTCCGCCGCAAAGCCTCGCCCAAGGTGCGCAAAGGCAGCACCGCAACCAAGACTGTCGCCGCCCCCGATCGCCCGCGCGTGGTGAAGACCGCAACCCGCAAGGCGGCTGCCAGCGATCCGCGGGCAGCGCGCGTCGCGGCCCGGCAGCGGCGCTTGCAGGACCAGGAAAAGGCCAAGGATGTGCGCGCGGCAAAGAAGGCAACAAAGAAGACCGCGACCCAGGCAGGTGCACGCCGTCAGCCGGAGGCGATGCCGGCGCAGCAGCTGGCCAAGCCCGGGCACGAACACGAACTGGAGCTGGCGCCGCGTTTCCTTGCACCGGACTACACCGGCAGCGGCAAGCTGCAGGGGATGCGTGCGATCGTCACCGGTGGCGATTCCGGCATTGGCCGTGCAGTGGCGGTGCTGTTCGCACGCGAAGGCGCCGATGTGGCGGTACTGCACCTGGACGAGGCCGAGGACGCGGACATCACCCGCCAGCACGTGGAGCGCGAAGGCGGCCGCTGCGTGGTGATCGCCGGCGACGTGCGCGATCCGCGCTTCTGCAACAAGGCGGTCAAGCAGGTGGCCAAGGCGTTCGGCGGCATCGACATCCTGGTCAACAATGCCGCGTTCCAGCTGCATTGCGAGCGGCTGGAAGACCTGGAAGACGCGCATCTGCAGGAAACCCTGCAGACCAACATCGGCGGTTACATACAGATGGCGCGCGCGGTACTGCAGCATCTGGGCGAGGGTGCCAGCATCATCAATACAGGATCGGAAACGGGAATCTTCGGCAGCAAGGCGCTGATCGATTACTCGGCCACCAAGGGCGCGATCCATGCGTTCACCAAATCGCTGGCGAGCCAATTGCTACCACGTGGCATCCGGGTCAACTGCGTGGCGCCGGGACCGGTGTGGACGCCGCTGAACCCGGCCGACAAGCCGGCGGAGGACGTGGCGGAGTTCGGCAAGGACAGCGACATGGGGCGGCCCGCACAGCCTGAAGAACTGTCGCCGGCCTATGTATTCCTGGCCTCGCCGGTCTGTGCCAGCTACATCAGCGGGGTGATCCTGCCGGTGATGGGCGGGCCGCGGGGGTGAGGCCGGGCGCGGCATGTGCCGCCTGAATGGGGCAGGTGCTGGGGTGTGCGCTGTGTCAAAAGCTCCGTCGGGCAGCTGGGGTAGGCTGACTCCCAACCGATCACGTTCAAGGACCGACCATGCCCGAGATGGATATCAATGCGGCGGCCAACGAAGTCGTCGCCCTGTTGCGGCAGAACGACGTGCGCGGTGCCGCCGCCCGCCTGGAGGCCCTGCACGACGGCCAGAGTGTTGTGGTGCAGGAATCGCTGGATCGCTACATCTCGGCGCGTGCCGCCACCGAGCTTGAGGCGTTGCGCCGGAATGGTGGTGTTGCCGCAGCAGATGCGGCCACAGTGAACCCGATGCTGGATCGCCTGGGTGAGGCGACGCGCCCACCGCGGATGCCCGAGGCGGCAGAGACCGCGGGCTTGAGCCAGGCCCAGCAGTACGACGTCTACGGCAGCATCGTGGCCCAGCGCGGCAACACGGCAGCGAACGAAGCAATGGCGACGCAGGACCGCGTGGTGCTGGGGCTGCGCGACGAGAACCGCACCACGGAGGCGCGCGGGCGTGGTGTCTACGACGACCGCATCGTGGTGCTGTGGAAGGATGCGCAGGGCCAAGGCCATGTGCGCGAGTTCAACCAGGCCACGACCGAGCCGACCGCGCAGTACGACGGCCATGCCAAGACCACGCCGCGCAGCCCGGGCTTCGGCAACGTGGCACCGCGTACCAAGACCGAGGGCGAGGACGTCAATGGCGACCGGGTCAAGGATCTGGGGCGACTGGGCGAAGGCACCACCGAAATGCGCGCGACCACCCACCCGCGCCACGGCCACGCCGATGAGTTCGCGCTGCGTCCCTCGCAGGACGCGGTAACCGCCGGTGCCGGCCGGGTGGAGCGGGACAGCAATGGCGATGGCTGGTTCGACGCGCGCGATACCCAGGGCGTGCAGGACCTCAACGACACCTTCAAGATCCACCGCGGCAGCCGGGCAAACACCGATTCGGCAGGTTGCCAGACCATCGGTGGCGGCGAGTACGACGACTTCGTGGCGACGGTGCGCGGCACGCCCGGGCAGAACCGCTGGCAGTACGTGCTGACCTCGGTCGCACCGGGGCAGGCGCGTGAGCTGGGGCAGGACGCCCCGCTTGCTGCCAATGACGACCCCCGCCAGCCCCAGCATCGCGACCATGCCCTGCAGCAGCAGATCAGTACGCGCCTGCAGGCGTTGGGCGGACGCTACGCCGAGCATGCCGATGCCTACAGCTTGGTGATGCTGCGCGAAGCGAAGGCCGCAGGCATCACCCATGTCGACCAGATCGTGGCCAGCAACCCCAGCGCGGGTCGTGCAGCCGGTGAGACGCTGTTCCTTGTGCAGGGCAGTCCGGGCGATCCTGCGGCGCTGCGCGCAGGGGTCAATGCAGCCGAGGTGCGCGAAACTTCGGTGGAATCCAGCCTGCGCCAGCTGCAGCAGCAATCGCGCGAACAGGCGGCACCCACACCCGCGCCTGCACACCTGCAGGAAGCGCCGGCGATGGGAGGGCGTTGAGCGATGATCCGATCACACCTGATGCCGAGCGTTTCGTTGATGCTGTTGCTGGCCTGCAGCGCCTGCGCGCCCGCTGGAGAGCGCGTCGCGCCGGTAGCACCCACCGCCAGCTCGTCGGCGAAACCGGAGACCTTGCCTGCGCAGACCCTGCCCACTGATCGAGGATTGCCCGCACTGCCAGATGCCTCCGGCAGCGCCCATCCCGGCGGTCGCTACGCTGCGCTACCCGAACCTGCCAGGCAGGTGCTGGCGCAGTTGAAGTGCAACGTGGAGGGCGCCAGCAAGGTGCAGGTGCTTTCCACTCCCGCGCAGGATGGCCAGCAGGATTTCATGGTCACCGATCGCAGCGGGCCGCGCTTCCGCTACTGGATGCGGTCGTTCTCCGGCCGTGGCGGTACCACCGGGTATCTGGTGCAGCTGCAGGACTGCCCGGCAACCACCACGGGCATGCGCGCCTACATCGCACAGGGAGCCGCACCGCTGCAGGATGTCACCGCGTTGTTGCTGGCGCAGGCCGAGCTGCCCGACGCGGCGACCATGACGGCTTACCAGGACAAGGGCGCGGGTGATCTGTTCGCCTTCATCGGGGCGCTGGACAAGGTGCCGGTGCTGCGCTGGGTGGCCGAAGCAGACCCCGAACAGCCACTGGCCGCCGATGCGCGCAGCTTCGACCATGGCAATGCCATCCACGGCGGTTTCCTGCGCTGGAACCAGGATCACTTCGAAGTGGCCAGGACCGTACCCGCCGCGCTATGGCCCTGCGATGACAGCCCGTTGCTGCCGTGCAAGGGCGACCCGTTCGTGAGCGGGCGTTGAGGCCGCGCGCGCATAGAAATCGGCAATGCGCGGAATGAACTGCTGTGGATTGGCGCCGACCAGATTGGTCAGCACCACCACCGCGACGTCGCGGTCGGGATAGACCACGAAGGCCGAGCGCGCACCGCCGATACCGGCCACCTGAAGGTCGGGCGATGCACGCAGCACCGGCCAGCCGCCCGCCCATGGGCCGGCACGGCCATCGGTGAGGCGCTCTGCGGTCCACATCCTCTTCCGAGGTGCATCCTGAAGCAGGCGCCCGTCGGTCAGCGCGACCAGCCAGCGTGCGGTGTCATCGGCGGTGGTGAGGATGCCACCACCGGCCCACAGTGAAGGCGGAATGTCGTAGAACCAATGCGACAGGCGCGGCGGTGCATCGGCTGCGTCGGTTGCACGCGGGGCCAGGCTGTACATCGTTGCCATCTGCGGAATCAGATCGTAGCTGTCGCCAAAGGTGGTGCGCGCCATGCGCGCGCTGCTGAACTGGCCGGTGGCGAGGAATCGTTCATAGGACATGCCCGATTGCTGCGCGATGATCCGCGCCAGCAGCACGTAGTTGGTCTGGTTGTATGCGAAGCGCTGGCCGGAGGCCGCCTCCATCGGCAGCGCGGTGACCGCCGCCCACGCTTGGGCTTCGGTACCACCACCCAGCAGCCCGCTCGCATCGAGGATGTCGGGCAGTCCCGAGGTATGTGCCAGCAGCTGGCGCACACGCACGTCCTGCCAGGTGGCCGGAAGATCATCCAGATAGCGCGATGCTGGGGCATCCAGATCCAATCGCCCCTGCTGTGCCAACTGCGCGATGGCCACGCCGGTGAACGCCTTGGTGGCCGAATTGAGCGGAAAGCGGGTGTCGCGCGAGGCAAGCACACCGTTCTCGACATTGGCCAGGCCGTAGGCCTCGGACAACACGATCTGCCCGTCCTTGACCACCGCGACCTGCAGCCCGGGAATGCGCTGCTCCAGCATGATCTGGCGGATCAGGCGGCGGGTCTGGTCGTTGGCCTGGTCCTGGCTGGCGGAGATGGCGGCGAAGGGCAGGGCAGTGATGAGCATGAGCACGACTCGAAGCGTTGGGCGGAACATGCGGGATTCCGGCGGGGCGTCGAGGATCGGATGCAGCGGGTGCGCAAAAGGTTTAAGCAGTACCTGCGCTGCGAGGCAGGTACTGGTTGTGTGCGCGGGACGTGCCTGCTGCGGCTAGCGGATCCGGGAAGGAGACCTTCCGAACTGCCGCTTGAACGCGGCACTGAAGCTGCTGGTATGGGCGTACCCGGCCACGCTGGCCGCCACGTCCACTGACACCCGTCGTTGTAGCAGGGCGTCGTGTGCCCGTTGCAGGCGCAGTGCACGCAGCCAGGCGGCGATGCTGCTGCCGTGCAGCTGCTGGAAGGTGCTTTGCAGGTCGACGGCGTTGGTCCCCAGCCTGCGCGCCATCTGGTTGATGGTCAGGCCATCGGCCTCGCCGCTCTGCAGCCACTGTTGCAACTGGTCCACGCAACGCCGCAGATGTGCGCTGGGGGCAGGCGCCTCGCGTTCGGCGATCACGGATCGAACCACGCTGGCCGCGACTTCCAGAGCAAAGCTCTCGCGTTGCAGGCTGGCCAGCAGAGGCGGCTCCACCGTTTCCGCCCCGAACAACGCTGCGGCCCGCCGCAGCAGTGGCGCAGGTGGTTGCCACGCCTGGTTGCGTGCGTGGCTCAGTCGCAGGCGGGTGAGTCCGGCCGATGCAATGCCATCGAGCTGGCGCGACAACCAGTCCTGGCCGAGGTGCAGGCTGACCTTGGTTTCCTCGCGACCCGCCTGCCAATGGCGCTGGAACGCTTCCTCCTCACGAAGGTGGACCAGCATCGCCGGGCTCCCGGTCCGGCGGCTGTCCATCTGCAGGCGCTGGTTGGCGATGACCACTTCGGCCTGCCCCTGCAGCAGGAAGCTGGCGGTGAGACCCGCAGGCAGGCAGTTCTGGCTGCGGCCGCCGACCATGTCCTGGCTACGGCTGAGGTAGAGCACCAGGCCGCTGTCCATCGACTGCACCTGCTGCCAGCCGGCCAGCACCGGCAGCGCATCGGGAAGGCCCGATTCAAAGTCGACCCGGCCACCCAGCGCGTGGGCGGCGCTCATCAGTTCGGCGCAGGAATAGACCTGCATGCAAGGCACCCGCGAATGCTGTCGTGCCTAAATTTTCTTTCGTCGCGCCTAAACTTTCAATGGTATTGCAAATTATTCTCATTTGCGGGGGCTCGCTGCCCCTTTCCCCTGTTCAGCAAGAAGGTCGATGGCGATGGGTCTGGTGATCAACGAGGCGGTGGTGCTGCGTGCCGTCTTCCATGGCGCGGTGGATGCGCACCAGATCCGGTACTGGCTGGACCGCGTGCAGGCGCTGATCGATGCCCACCGCCCCTTCTACTTCGTTGCCAGCACCGCGCCCGGTGCCACCTTCTGCGACGATTACCGTGCCCTGCAGGCGGTCTGGTACAAGCAGTACAAGGCCGCCTTCCGGCAGTACTGCCGGGGCCTGGTGCGCATCGCCAGCGATGCCGCCGAGCAGCAACGGCTGGACACCCCGGCGCTGCACGCGGCCTGGGCCGTGCCGTACTTCGTCACTACCGATGCCGGCGCCGGAATGCGCTGGATCGGCGAACGGCTGGAGCAGGCCGATGCGCACTGATCGTTCTGCCGCGTCGCCCTTTGGCCTGGGTGTGATCGTCGCGCTGTACATGGCACATGCCTTGCCCCTGTATTTCTACAACGTGGCGGTGCCGGCCATCCTGCGCAGCCAGGGCGTGGACCTGCGCTGGATCGGCATGCTGTCGCTGCTGTACCTGCCGTGGGCGCTGAAGTTCCTGTGGGCACCGCTGGTGGACCGCTGGCACCTGCCCGCCCTCGGCCGCCGCCGCAGCTGGCTGTGGCTGACGCAACTGTTGCTGCTGGCCGGCATCCTGGTGCTGGCGTTCACCGGCCTGGATCATGGCCTGGTCGTGTTCGTGCTGGTCGGCATGTGGATCTCAAGCATTGCTGCCACCCAGGATATCGCCATCGACGGCTACACCGTGGAGGCGCTGGCGCCGGCCGAGCACCGGCTGGGTAGCATGGCGCAGAGCGTGGGTGTCGCCCTGGGCAGCATGATTGGTGGCGCCGGTGTGCTGTGGCTGTATGAAACCCGCGGCTGGAGCGTGGCCCTGCTGAGCCTGGCGGCAATGAGCGCACTGACCCTGCTGGCAGTTCAGCAGATCAATGAAACGCCTGCCAGGCCCGACGCGCCGCGGCCGAGCATCCTGCGTGCGCTGCGTCGCCCCGAACTGCGCTGGGCGCTGCTGCTGATCGTGCTGTACCGGCTGGTGGAAGCGCCGGCCATGGCGATGATCAATCCGCTGCTGGTCGACCAGCAGTTCAGCCTGACCGAGATCGGGCTGCTGATCTCGGTGGGTGGTGCCGGTACCGGCATGCTGGCTGCGGTGGCCGCCGCCTGGCTGCTCAAGCAGCGCCGGGCCGAGCAGTTGCTGATGCACGCTGGCTGGTGGCGCACCGTGTTGTATGTACTGCTGGCGTTGATGCTTTACAGCGGTGCGATGGCGACGTCACGGTGGGGCCTGGGCGCGCTGGTGATCACGCTGCTGGCGCTGCGCTATGTGGCGATGACCAGCCTGTATGCCCTGTTCATGCGGGTCAGTTCGCGTGCCCAGGCCGGCACTGATTTCACCCTGCTCGTGTGCTTCGAACTGCTGGTCAATTTCATCGGCGGCGCGTTGTCTGGCTTCCTCGCCAAGGGCCTGGGCTACCCCATCTACTACATCGCGCTGGCGGCAGTTTCGGCGCTCGGGTTGCTGCTGTGCCGGCCGCTGATGCGCCGCTTCGCAGCACCCACGAACTCCCCCTGATACGCAACGAGGACACCATGCGGCATACCGCAGCAACCTTTCCGCTGGCGATGCTGGCGTTGGCCATCAGTGGCCAGCTGGCGGCGCAGAATACGTCCGCTACGGCTGGCACCCGGCAACTGGATGCGGTGAGTGTCACCGCCGTGCGAGGCGCACGCAGCGTGGCCGAGATCGCCGGCACCGTGTATGCCATCGAGCGCGAGCAGATTGCCCAGCAGATCACCGCCGGGCGCAGCACCGCCGACATCCTCGGCCAGCTGGTGCCGTCGCTGGCGCCGGCCAGCGGGACCACCAGCAACTACGGCATGACCATGCGTGGCCGCAGCGTGCAGGTGATGATCGATGGCGTGCCGTTGACCGGCGCACGCGATGGGTCGCGCCAGCTCAACAGCATCTCGCCGACCATGATCGAGCGCATCGAGGTGATCTCCGGCGCCACCGCGCTGTATGGCGCCGGTGCCAGTGGCGGCATCATCAACATCATCACCCTGCAGCCTGGCGATCAGCCGGTCCAGCTGGCAAGCCAGTTCGGCCTGCGCAGTCCCTCGCATCTGTCCAGTGACACGCTGGCCTGGAACGCCGCGCAGACCATGACCGTGCGCGGCGATCAGTTCAGTGGGGCGTTCGGCTTCGCCTATGGCCGGCAGGGCGCATCGCTGGATGCGCATGGCCGCCGTATCGGTCCGGAGATCGCGCAGACCGATCGGCAGGACACCGAGACCCGCGAACTCAATGCGCGCTTCGACTGGACCCCGACGGACAGCCAGCAGTTGAGCGTGGGCGTGCGCTGGTTCGACGATCAGCAGGACAGTGATCATGGCCCCGACTATGGCCCGCGCCTGGCTGCGCTGTTCAACCCAGCATTCACGCCCAGCCACCAGGCGCTGCCCGGCCTGCAGCTGGAGGCGCAGCCACGTACCCGGCACCAGGGAGTGAATGCGCAGTACCGCAACCGCGATGTACTGGGCGGGCAGGAACTGAGCGTGGAAGCCTATTACCGCAACGAGCAGGGGCGCTGGTTCCCGTCGGTGTCGACGCTGGTGCACCCGGCACTGCGCGGTGGCTTCGCCTATGTGGCGATGCAGTCCAATACCGATATCGATGTGTGGGGCCTGCGCACAGCGCTGCACAAGGGTTTCGACGTGGCGGGCCGCAGCCTGCAGCTGTCGTACGGCGTGGACCACGAGCGCGAGCAGGACAGCCAGCGGGGGCAGATGTATGACATCAACCGCTTCATCGCCAGCAACGGTCTCGATTACCAGCCCACCGCGCAGTACGCGATGGGGCCGGACGTGCGCGTGGATACCACCGGCCTGTTCCTGCAGGCCGACCATTCGCTGAGTGAGCGCTTCAGCGTGCAGGCCGGCGTGCGCCACCAGATCCTGCGCAACCGCGTAGAAGACTCGCTTCCCTACACCGAAGCGATCACGGCCGATGCCGTTGCCGGGTATCAGCCGCACCTGCTGCGGGGCGGCCGCGTGCGCCACTCGCAGACCCTGTTCAATGCCGGCGTGGTGTACCGGATGGATGCATCGCAACAGCTGTTCGCCAACGTCTCGCAGGGCTTCAGCCTGCCCGACACCCAGCGCATGCTGCGCGATGTACCGGCAAGCTTCGTCATCGACAGCCGCAACGTCGGCCCGATCAAGGTCGACAGCTATGAGCTGGGCTGGCGCCGCAGCGATGCATCGCTGCAGAGCGCGGTGACCGCGTTCTACAACCGCTCGGACAAGACCGTGCAGTTCAACCGCGACTACAGCGTGTCGGTGGCCGACACCGATGAGCGCGTGTGGGGCGTGGAGGCCAACCTGCGCTACACACCGACGGCGCAGCTGGAGCTGGGCGCAAGCCTTGCCAGCACCCGGGGCCAGTACCGCGATGCTGCCGGACGTTGGCGTGAGCTCAATGCGTTCCGCGTTTCACCCTTGAAGGCGGGTGTGCATGGGCAGTGGCGCTTCGCCAATGACAGCCTGCTGCGCTTGCAGGGACAAGTGGTGGGCGGGACCGATCGTGCCTGGCGCGATGCACCACTCGCAGCGATCAGTCCCAGCATCCGCGCTACCCCGGCGGCGAAGATCCACGGCTATGCGGTGTTCGACCTGATCGGCGAGCTGCCGCTGGCAGGCGGCCGCTTCAGTGTCGGCATCTACAACCTGGCTGATCGTGACTACCGCACGGTCTATGGCCAGCAGGCCGAGGCGACCTACGGGAAGATGTCCAGTCTGCCGGCGGCAGGGCGGACCTTCTCGATCGGGTATCGGGTGGAGTACTGAGGGGCACGCCCCCCTACCGTTCGTCGGCCCATGACTTCCGGGGGGTTGACTACAGTTGTCGTCACACTGAAAGTGGCGACACGTGTAGTCAAGGGAGTGGTGTCATGCGTGGCAAGACGATCGGGGACCAGGAACTGGCCCTGCTGCAGTACATCGATGAACATGCGCCGGCCAGCGTCGGCGAGGTCGCCAGTGGCTACGGCGAGGCCCGTGGCCTGGCCCGGTCCACCGTGCTGACGATGATGGAGCGGCTGCGGGCGAAGGGGTATCTTCGTCGCCAGCAGCAGGACGGCGTCTACCGCTACCAGGCCACGCGTGGCCCGGAAAGTGTGCTGCAGGGTGCAGTGGCCCAGTTCGTCGACAACACCCTGCAGGGCTCGGTGTCGCCGTTCGTGGCCTACCTGTCGCAGCGCCAGCAGGTCAGCGACAACGAGCTGGCCGAGCTGGAAGCGCTGGTCGCCGAACTCCAATCGCGCCGCCACGAGGGCTGAGCCATGGACACCACGATGCTGATCCCGTTGTTGGAACGGCTGGGCTGGACCAGCCTGCAGACCGTGCTGCTGGTGGCCCTGGTGTACGGCGTGTGCCGCGCACTGCCGTCGCTGTCGGCGGCCACCCGCTGCCGCCTGTGGTGGCTGGTGTCGCTGCAGGCCGTGCTCGGCCTGTTCTGGAGCCAGCCGTTGCAGCTGGCCTGGCTGCCGGCACCGCAGGCGGTGGCGATGACCGCCACTGACGTTGCCGCAGATCTGGTCTACCCGCTGGCGCCGGAAGCCTCGGCGCAGCTGCTGGCGGCGATGCCGGTGCCTGCAGCGGACGTGCCGGCAGTTGCGTGGTGGGCCGTTGCACTGGCTGCGCTGTGGGCATCCGGTGTGCTGCTGATGGCCCTGCGCACCTTTGGTGAATGGCGCCGCTGCCGCGCGCTGCTGGCCGCCGCCTATCCCTGCGAGGACGAAGCGCTGGTGCAGGCCCTGCAGCTGGCCTCCGATGCGCACGGCGTGCGTCCTGCGCCGCGGTTGTGGATGAGCACGCAGGTGGACGCACCGCAGCTGGTCGGGCCGTTCCGCCCGGTGCTGCTGCTGCCGGCCGGCGACAACGCCCTGCAGGGTGATGCGCTGGACCTGGCACTGACTCACGAACTGCAACACCTGCAGCGGCGTGACCTGCAGTGGGGCCTGCTGCCCGCACTGGCCCAGCACCTGTTCTTCTTCCACCCGCTGCTGCGCCTGTCGGTGCGCGAATACGCACAGGCCCGCGAAGAAGCGGTGGATGCGGCCGTGGTTGGCCAGCATGGCGCGAGCCGTCAGGCCTATGGCCGCCTGCTGTTGCAGCTGGGCGTGGCACCGCAGCCACACCTGGGCGTGGCCAGCGCCGCGCCGAACACCACCAGCCTCAAGCGTCGCCTGCTCTCGCTGCAGCCGCGCCGGGCCTGCCCGCGCATTCTGGCGATGGCACTGACCGCCGTCGTGGTGCTGGTGGGCGTGGCACCGATGCGGCTGGTCGCTGCGCCAGTGCCACCGGCACCGCCCGCGCCGCCGGCCGCACCGAAGGCCGTGGTGCCGCCGCCGCCGAAGGCTCCGAACGCGCCGCCCGCAGCGCCTTCGGCCGCGCGCGTTCCGGCCGTGCCGGTGGCGCCCGCGCCGCCTGCCGAGCCGGCCGATGTCGAGGCGCTGTCAGGCCCGGACGATGCCGATGTGGCGGTCGACGTGGATGTCGATGTGGATACCGACATGCACAGTGAGCATTCGACTTCCCACACCACCTCCATCACCACCTACGGGCGCCTGGATCTCGGCAAGTCGCCGTTGCAGGCCTACGTGCTGGTCGATGGTGATTCGACCTTCGCCAATGGCGGCATCGACGATGTAACGGTGGCCCGCAGGCAGCTCGGCAAGGGGCCGGCGCTGTGGTTCCGCCAGGGCGACAAGCGCTATGTGGTGCGCGACCCGATGCTGATCCAGACCCTGCAGCGCGCCTACAGCGGCGCCGCAGACCTCGGTCGCCAGCAGAGCGAACTGGGCCGCCAGCAGAGTGCGCTGGGTCGCGAGCAGGGCGAACTCGGCAGGCAGATGGGTGAGATGGGCCGCCTGCAGGGCGAGGAGTCACGCCGTCTTGCGCTGGCCGCCGCTGAGGTAGCGCGCAGCGCGATGGCCGCCCACGACATCAACCGTGAGGCCGCCGCAGAAGCAGCGAAGGCGGCGCGTGGTGCGACCAGCGATATGGCCGTTGCACGTGAGGCTGCACGCGAGGCCGCCGCTGAGGCACGTCGTGCAATGCAGGAAGCCCGCAGCGAGGCCGCGCAATCCGGCCGCACCCGTGACATGCAGCGCCTGGCCAGCCAGCAGTCTGAACTGGCCAGCCGACAGGCGGCACTGGGCAGCCAACAGGCTGCGTTGGGCGAGCGTCAGGCACGCGTGCATGCGCAGGCATCGCAGCAGGCACAGCAGGTGATCGCGCGCGCACTGGCCAGCGGCAAGGCCGAGCGCCTCTGAGCGGTAGTGCCGGCCGCTGGCCGGCAATGTGGGGTGCCGGCCAGCGGCCGGCACTACCCTGAGGCGATCAACCGCAGCTGGCGCGCTCGATGCGGTTCTGCGCATCCACCTGCACGGTCACGCGGTCCTGGCGGAAGTCCATGGTCACCGCCATGCCGGGTTTGACTACCCGTGCACCGCGCGCGCCGCTGTCAGCCACCAGTTTCTTGATCGTGGCTTCGTCGGCGGTCTTGCCGGTGAAGGCCTCCAGCGCCTCCGGCCTGCATTCGTGCGCAGCATCGGCCACGGGTGCCGGCGCGGGATCGTGGGTGGTGCTGCTGCCGGCGTGACTGCAGGCGGCCAAGGGCAGGATGGCGAGCAGGACCAGAGGGTTGAGGCGCATCGTCGGGCTCCAGGCGTGGATGGTGGCGGCAGTGTCACCGCTGCCACCGTCAGGCTGCGTCAACGCCTACTGCCCGACCAGCGCCAGGGTTTCGCGCTCACGTTGTTCTTCCCGTACCAGCCGCTGCAGCAGCAGGGCCAGGGTCACCACGTCCTGGTGGTTGTGGTCGGCCACCCGGCGCAGGTTCACCGCGTCGCCGCCGCGCAGGAAGCGCAGCCATGCGCCCGGCGCTTCAGAACCGGGCAGGTCGTCCTTGCGCACCACGCGCAGCAGCTGGCGTTCGATGGTGGACAGCTTGCAGTTCTCCCAGGTGCCGCGATAGCGGCGGCGGGTCGGATAGAGCAGGTCGACGTGATCCAACGCGCTGATCGGGCAGCGCTGGCGGGCCAGCCGGTAGCGCGCCTTCAGCAGCGGCGCATCGTAGCTGCGACCGTTGTAGCTGCAGAACACGGTGGACGGCTGCAGCCAGCGGGCGAAGGTGGCCAGCATCGCGTCCTCGGCGGCCATCGTCGCCATCAGCAGCTGGCGGATGCGCAGGCCTTCGCCGCGTTGCGGGCACACATGCCAGTCGGCGGCCCCGATCATGAAGGCGCGGGTGCCGGTGCCGCCGGCCAGGCCGGTGGTTTCGGTATCGAAGAACAGCAGGTCGAGCGGGGATACGTGTTCGCCTTCGCGGCGGGCGAAATCCAGCGACAGCGGCTGCGACGGAATCGGCTGTGGCTGCAGCGACTCGATCAGGAACAGGCCCGGTGCGATTTCCTCGCCGGGCAGCTGGCGATCCTGCGCGCTGGCGCGTGCCGGCGCGGCTCCACCCCGCGAACGCAGGCCGAGCAGGCGATGCAGGCTGCCCACTTCCGGCCGACGCAGCGGTGCGGGTGCCGTCACGGGCGCGGCAGCGCCGGTCGGCTTGTGGCGGATCTCCTGCTCGACCCAGGCGAACACCGAACGCTCGGCCGGTGGTTGCCGCGCATCGTTGGCGGCAACCGGTGCCGCAGGTGCTGCGGGCGGCGGCTCGGGCGCAGCCGGCGTGACTGCCTTCGGGTCACCGGCCTGCTTCCGCAGCAGGCGCAGCTTGTCCAGGCTCAGGCTCACGGGGCCAGCAGCTCCATCGGGTCGCGGGTGGTCACCACCACGTCGGGCACGTGCTGGCAGGCCTCGGCATCGAACAGGTCCAGCACACGCAGCGCCAGCGCGCGCGGCGAGGTGTCATCCTCTTCCTGCGCGGCCAGTACCGGGCCCACGCAGGCCGGGCAGCCGGCCTTGCAGTCGCAGCGCTGCACCAGTTCGCGCGCGCGCTGCACCAGCTCGGCCTGGCGCTGCCACAGCGGTTCGCTGAGGCCGACGCCGCCGGGGAAGTTGTCGTACAGATACACGGTGGGCACGAACTCCTGCAGCAGCTCCACCACACCGGGATCGCCCTCGCTGCCGCGCAGCTGGCCGCGGCCGCTCTGGTCGGCAATCGCGAACCAGGAACCATCGCCGTTGCCCACCGACTTCTGCAGGTCACGCGCATCGGCCATCACCGCTACGGTGGCGACGATGTGCAGCGCATACGCGGCGCCGAGGAAGCCATCCAGCGCATCCTGCTTGCTGGCGAAGGCGCGCAGCAGCAGTGCCTGCGGTAGCTGCCACCACACCGCAGTGGTGTGCAGTTCCTGGTCGGGCAGGTTCACCGGGCCGTAGCCGATGTTCTCGTGGGTGTAGTAGCGGATCTTCTTGTAGCCGGCCACGCGGCGCACCACGTGCACCTCGCCATGGTGCGAATCGCCACGCCCGGCCACGCCGCCGTCGAAGCGGTCCAGCACCTTGAGCTTGGTGAAGTCGATGCTGTCGGTGTAGTAATCCACATGCGTGCGGGTGACATAGGCCTTGCGGCCGTCCCAGTCGAGCGTCACCACCTGGTAGGGCGTGGACTGCACCATGTGGATCGCGCCCTCGTACAGGGTGAGCGCGGCGGCGGAGTAATCCACTTCGGCGATGATCTGCTGGCGGCCATCGCTGCGATCGACCACCACGAAGTTGCCATCGGCCACAGCGCGCAGGCTGACTGCGTTCGCCGGATAGCTGTCGGCGATCCATTCCCAGCGTTCGCCCTCGCGGTGGATCACTTCTGTCTCTGCCAGCGCTTCCAGGAACACTTCCGGGTCGATCGGGCCGAAGCCATCGCCGACCCGGAACGGCAGCTCGAACGCCGCGCAGCGGATGTGGTCGAACAGGATCAACGGCTGGTCCGGCGCAATGCGCGCGTGTTCGGGCGAGGCCTCGGCGAAGAAGTCCGGATGCCGCACCACGTACTGGTCCAGCGGCTGCGAACTGGCCACCATCACCCCAAGCGCCGGCTGCTGACGGCGGCCGGCACGGCCGAAGCGCTGCCAGGTGGCGGCCACGCTGCCGGGGTAGCCGTTGAGGATGACCACGTCCAGGCTGCCGATATCCACGCCCAGCTCCAGTGCCGAGGTGCTGACGATGCCGTCGATGTTGCCGGCACGCATCGCACGCTCGGTCTCGCGGCGCTCGGTGGGCAGGTAGCCGCCACGGTAGGCGCGGATGCGCGGCGGCTTGCGCGGGTCGTGGTCGAAGATGTCCTTCAGGTACTTGGTCAGCACCTCGACCATCAAGCGGGTCTGCGCGAACACCAGGGTCTTCAGCCCGGATTTGATCGCAATGCGTGCGATGCGGTTGCTCTGCGAGCGTGCCGAGGCGCGCAGGCCCAGGTCCGGATTGATCACCGGCGGGTTCCACAGCAGCACCTGCTTGGGCCCGCTGGGCGCGCCGGATTCGGTGATGGCGGTGACCGGTGCCTCGATCAGCGCCTCGGCATGGGCCTGCGGGTTGCCGATGGTGGCCGAGCACAGGATGAACTGCGGTTGCACGCCGTAGAACGCGCAGATGCGCTTGAGCCGGCGCAGCACGTTGGTGACGTGGCTGCCGAACACGCCGCGGTAGGTATGCACCTCGTCGATGACGATGTAGCGCAGGTTCTCGAAGAACTGCGCCCACTTGGTGTGATGCGGCAGGATGGCCTGGTGCAGCATGTCCGGGTTGGACACCACGATGTCGCCGTGCAGACGGATCGCCTGGCGCGCATCGCCGGGAGTGTCGCCATCGAAGGTGAAGGCCTTTACGCCCAGATCGCCGGCGCGGTTGAGTTCCAGCAGCTCGGCCACCTGGTCCTGGGCCAGTGCCTTGGTCGGGAACAGGTACAGCGCCTTGGCCTTGTCCTGCATCGCCGCGCTGACCACCGGCAGGGTGTAGCACAGCGACTTGCCGCTGGCGGTGGGGGTGACGATGGCCACGTGCTCGCCGCGCTGGCTGGCGTTCCAGGCCTCGGCCTGGTGGCTGTAGAGCTGTTCGATGCCACGCGCCTTCAGGGCGGCAGCCAGGGCCGGCGGAACCGAATCGGGAATGGGCGCATAGCGGCCTTCGCGGCCGGGAATGGCAAAGCTGCCGGTGATGCGGTCCTGGTAGCGGCGCTGCAGGCGCGCGCTGAGCAGTGCGCCGTCGCGGGCGGGCAGGCCATCGCGGGTGGCGAGCTTCTGCTCGGCATCGGCGGTGCGCTTGGCGAGTTCGTAAGCCATGGAAAGTGGAGCCGGGACGGATTGCGAGGGGTCACATGGCATCACATTCACGTCTCAGGATGTGAGACACCGGCGTGGGATGCAGTGAACCGTTCAGAGCGCGGGCGCACGGCGGCTGCTCAACTCGGCCTGCAACCTGCTGCTGCAACGATGCCATTTCCAGGCTTTGCGCAGCAGTTGCCCGGCCTGCCACAGTGCGAAGACTGCCGCAGACGGCCACCACAGAACCCACGTTGGGCTCTCCTCGCTCAGGGGAGGCAATCCTGCAAACATCAGAACGAGTGGCATCATTCCCAGCCAGGCCATATGCCACCAGGCCCCGCGTGGCGGAAAGCTGCGGCGATCGTCCGCGAGCGACCAGCCCGGGCCGGCCGCCAGTACCTGCCCATCCGACTCGCGGATATCCAGCAGGACACGGCGCCCCTCCTGGAAATGCGGGCCTTCCATCCACTCAAAGGGAAACTCGATACGACGGTCATTGCCGATCAACCAGACACATACATGGGCCGGATGCAGCCGTAGCATGCAGAGCCTGCCGGACACCTGCAGCACCCGTGTTGCCGTTGCCGGTCCTTGACGCCCGCGCATGGCCAGCCAGATGGCCAGCCCGGCAATGGCAAGCAGGGGGCTCGACAACAGCCACTGCTCCCACTGCAAAGCATCATTGACAGTGAAGGTCACTGCCCCCAAAGCGAGCACGGCCGCACCCCAGCCGCCTGCGCGCGAGCCCGTGGCGCGTCGCAGCGCAACCTCTTCCGGGGATTCCAGTCGCTCGCCACGCAGCTGGCTCGGTGCGCAGTCCTCAATCCGCTGGCGTCGAGGCCGCAGGTCGGGCACGTCGAAGCCCGCATCGTCCAGCGCCGCATTCCGCCGCGCTCGCCGCTGGGCACCCACTATGTGGAAGCGATTCAAGCGCACGGCCACGGCCATGTCGCCGATCAGCACCACTTCGGCATCATTGTCCTCGGCCAGATGGCGCCAAGCATCGAACGGCAGCAGGACCTGCACACCCGCGATGCGCGCGCGATTCGTTACACGGTCTCCCCACGCATACTGATCGCCATCGACGGCGCCGGAAAGGTGCCTGACCTGGTTGTCGTGCATCTGACCCGTCGTGGCGCGGACCGGACCAAGGGCAGTGTGTTCATCGGCGCTGAGCGTGCGCAGCGGTGTGCGTCGGCGAAGCGCCACCAGCGCATCACGCATCCGGGATGACCATTCGAAGCCAGCCGCTACCAGCATCAACGGCACGATGATCATCAGAAGAAGTGCAGTGGGTGGCATTGGCGTTCTTTATCCGATCTGGAATGAACCTGTCAGGGTCAACCGTCCGACGGGGGAAGCCAATGCAACGAGTTGCAGATTTCGCTATCGCCGGCTGAACGCCTGTCCGCACTTCCAACGAAATCTGAAGCCGGCATCCGTATCCTTGGGTGCTGGACGCAACCAACAGGGTGGATGGCTGTGGCACGACGTGGAACGCAGGGAGCCGTCCTGGCCAGCATGCTGCTGGCCGGTATCGCGCAGGCGCAGCACGCCACGCCGGTAGCGGTGCCCGACCCAGCGCCCGAACCTCCTGCAGATGCGCCGGCGGCAACCACCGCGCCGATCTCCACCACCTTGCCGCAGGACAACGTCACCACCCTTGGCGAAGTGCGTGCGCTCAAGCCCGAAGACGAGCCGCTGGATCTGTACCGTTTCAAGAACCCGGTGAAGTTCGGTGACAACCGCTTCAGTCGCGACTGGAGCGAGCCGCCGTCGCCGGAGCAGGTCAGCATGGGCGGTGGCTACATCATGATGGGCGTGGTCAAGGGTGTGATGGCGGCGGCCAAGGGGATCAACAAACTCACCGGCGGACCGGCGCAGATCCAGGCCGCCGTGGCGCGGCCACCGCCGGAGCTCAGTGCCGAACAGCAGCAGCGTGCGCTGCGGTTCTCCCAGGAGCAGGATGCCGGCGATGCACCGCCGGTGAAGTAGGCCGGTATATCCTGCCGGCTCCCCACCGCTAGTGCTGCCATGTTCCTGCGTTCGATCTGCCTGCTGGCCGCATTGCTGCCGGCGTCCGCCTTCGCCGATGGCATCGCCGATGATGGCGCCTGCCGCAATGGCGCGTTTCCCTCTGAACAGAGCCGGTTCGCCCTGGCGCGGGTGGTCGATGCGCCCCGTCTGTACCTGCTTGGCGACATGGACGGCTGCCCGGCGAAGGGCGAACCGGCCTGCCGACAGCGCAGCTATGTGGTCAATGGCGATACCGTGGTGACCGGGCGTGATCTTGGCCGCTACCGCTGCGCGTTCTTCCCGAACAAGGTGGGTGGCAGTGCTGGCTGGGTGGACCGCAGCAAGCTGCAGGCGTTGCCGGTGGTCATGCCGTCGCTACGGGATTGGGCGGGCCACTGGAAGGACGGCGACAACGGCCTGCGCATCACCGTGCAGGGTGGGCAGCTGCATGTGGAGGGTGATGCCTACTGGCCCTCCGCCAACCCCACGCCGGAGCAGCGCCCTTACGGGCCGAACATGGGCCAGGTGGAAGCGCGCGCGGCGCCGCATGGTGCCGATGTCGAGTTTGTAGAGGACACCTGCAAGGTGCGCGTGCATTCGCTGGGGGAGGTGCTGATCGTGGCCGACAACAGCGAATGCGGTGGCATGAACGTGCGCTTCAACGGCGTGTACCGGCGCGCCGGTTCGCGTTGACCCCGCGGAAAGGCGCCAACCAAGGTTGGCATCTACCAGGGCAACCGGCCAGTAGATCCACGCCATGCGTGGATGCTGTCCGTGATCCAATCGATGGGCTCAGCGTCGCCGTTCCAGCCACCACAGCAGCGATGCGCACAACACGAACGCCAGCCACCACGGCCAGCGTGGGCCTGCCACGGATTGCATCACTGACGCGTCTGCCGGCGTGCTGGCAGCCAGTGCACGCGTGGTCGCATCGATCATCGCCTGCCGATGCAGCGTCGGCGCATCGTTCGGATCGAACACATAGCGCCAGACAACGCTGCCGCCATGCTGCAGGCGCTGCCAGCCTGCCTCATGGGGCCACCAGCCGACGCAGCGCAGCGCCGACGTCGCGCCATCGACGATCAGGGGTACATCGTCGCCACGCCTGTTGAAGACCTGCAGCGGCGCCTGCACACCGCACAGCGCCTGTCGTTCGCCTGCCCAACCGATCGGTTGCGGTGACCACAGCGCATCAGCGCTGCCCTGTGCACGTGCCAGCGTGGCCACCACGCCGCTCCACAGTTCGCCGTGGCGGTCGTCGCGCCCGGCCAGTACCCAGCGCCAGCTGTCGGTCAGCGGCAGCAGGCCGATGCGGCCCTTGCCGGCAGCGCGCCAGCCACCGACAGCCTTGCCCGTGCCATCCTGCAGCAGGGCGGTGCTGCCCGGTGCCTGCAGCGCGAGTGCTTCCAGCGCAGGCAGGGGAGCATTGTGCGAGCTGCGGTCAGCCTCTTCGCCGTAGCCGGTCGGCAGCGTACCCGCGGCGAGCGGGCCACGCCGTGCGGCGAGGACCGCGCTGTCGCCGTCGCCGGGAAGTTCGAGGGTGCGGCTGCTTCCATCGCCCTGCACCGGCAGGCCCAGATCGCGGAGGCGCTGGCGCGCGCTGGCCGAAGGTGCGCCCGCACTGCGTACCAGCACGCCCAGTCCCTCGCGCAACGCCTGCCGCACGGCAGCCAGCTGGCCGGCACTCAATGCGGCCAGGCTGCGCTCGTCCAGCAACAGCAGATCGCTGCGCGCGAGTGACGCCGCATCCAGCGCGACCGCGCCATCTCCCACGCTGACACCCGCCCCGGTATCGGCCTGCACCTGCACGCGGATGCCGGCATCGGCCGCCCAACGCCGCAGGTACTTCAGCTCTGGACCCGGCGCACTGGCGCGCACCAGCAGGCGCAGCGGTGCGGCCGGCAGGGTCTGCTGCGGTACCGGTACGCTGTCCACCACATGGCCGTCGGCATCGAGCAGGCGCAGCTGGAACACGCTGCGGCCTTCGGCGCGGGCGATGCCGCTGAGCTTCACGCGCCCGTCCTCGGCAACGTCCGTGCGATCAACCACGCTGTCGGCGGGGTCGAGCAGCTCTGCTTTCGCTTTGGCCGCGCCACGCGCCTGTGCCTGGACGTCGAAACGAGCACCGGGAGCGACATCGGCCGGTGGTTGCAGCGCGATCCAGCCGCGCGGCTCCGGTGCGGCCTGCCAACGTACATCCGGCGGCAATACCGCGTCGCGATCGCGTGCGGCGAGGCCCGCACCGACCAGTGTCAGTGTGGACGCCGGATGCTGGCGCAGCGCGGTGGCCAGGTCGGGAACGCGCTGTGCGCCGGGAACATCGGCAGCTTCGGGCAAAAGCAACAGCGGGCCTTCGCTGGCCGGGAGCGCGCCGGCCTTGCCGGCATCGGTTCCGAGCACGACCAGCCCGCCTGCGGGTTGCTGGCGGGTGGGCGGTACCAGGCAGAAATACAGCAGCGCGGCGACGATGATCTGCAGTGCGATCACGATCCACCGGCGGCCAGGGTGCGCGGTGTCTCCACGCAGCTGGCGCACGCTGGCGATGACCACGATCAGGGCGAGTGCCAGTGCAATCCACAGGTTCACAGCGGAGGCGTTCATGGCTGCGCCTCCAGCGCATCAAGGTACCGCTGGCCCATCGCATCGGCGGCACTGCGCCGCATCGCCTGCGGCAGCGGACGCTGCAGCGCCCGCCACAACTGTGCACGCAGGCGCTGACGACAGTCTTGGCAACCGGGCTCGATGCGCAGCTGCTCGATGGCCGCAGCCAGATCGAGTGCATCGGGCAGGTAGGCCGCGTTGCGCTGCTGCCAGGTCGCGAGCGCATCCAGATCCGGCGCGCCGGTGTCGTCGCCGAGACGCTGCCAGGCTTCGACGATGGCCGGATCGGGCGGGGTGCGGGCGGCCAGCGGCAGTTCACGACTGGCCAGCCCGGCACGGTCACCGCCGAGGCGGCGGCCTTCATCGATCGGTGGCAGCTCCGGCCCGACCCGGGCCAGATAGATGCGTTCGGCCTGCTGCACCTGCTTGATGAAGCCCAATGCCTTGTAGGCGAAGGGCAATGCCTGCTCCGGACGGCCCTGGCGCAGCTCGCCTTCGGCCGACCACATCTGGTCAAGCGCCGCCTTCAGCGTGGCACGGGTCTGCGGATCGAGCAGAGTGGCCGCCTCGGCATGGTCATGGGTGTGGCCGTACTCGGAGAGCACGTCGGTGGCGCTGCCGAACACCGGTGGCGTATCGGCATTGGACGCCTTGCCGCCGTGATCGTGGCCATGCTCATCGTGCGCTCCGGCCTCGGCGCCATGGTCGTGATCGTGATCGTCGTCGTGATCGTGGCTGTCTGCAGTCGGTGCATCGCTGGTGGGCAGGTCGCTGGTCGGCGGTGGCTTCGGCGCACCTTCGCTTTCCTCACCCAGGAACTGGCCGTAGCGCAGGCGCAGGATGCGCTGGTCGACACCGATCGCATCGCTGCGCTTCACGAAATCCTCGGCGGCCAGGCTGCGTCGTTGCCGGATCAACGCTTCGGCATCGATGATGATCTGCCGCTGGCTGCGGAAGTAGGCCGGCAGGGTTTTCTTGATGCGGCCCTCGAGCTCTGCACCGAGTGCGACTTCGGCGCTGGGCAGGCGCAGGATCACGCTGCTGCTGCGTCCGGTCTGCGGCGTGGGCGCATGGTTGTCGCGCACCTCCAGCTGGGCGATGACATCGTTGCCCGGTTGTGCGCCCAGCGCAGCCAGATCAAGGGTGTGGGCGAAACGCCGCGCGGTGGCTTCGCCGCTGCCGGCAAGCGTGACGCTGCGCTTCACGAAGGTGATGTTCTCGCCGCTGCCCTGGGTAATGGTGATCGACAGTGTTGCCTGCGCCGCGACACCGTAATCGTCGCTGGCCTCGAAGCGCAGCGCCCATTGCCGTTGCCCGGGCGTGCCCAGCACCAGGCTGGCGGCGGGCTCCAGCACGCGCACGCTGGGCGCGCGGTCGGCCACTACATCCAGCCGATACAGGCGGGTCTCTGCCAGTGCCGGTTCGCTCACCACGCGGTACAGCACCGGCGTGCGTGCCACATCCTGCGCCTGCCACTGTCCATCGTGCTCGCTCAGTGGCAACCGGCGACCATCGTGGAACTGCAGCCATGCCTTGTCCGGTGCGCGGTCGAAGCGCAGGGACCACGACAGCCGGCTGTCGGCGGCGACCTTGGCATCCAGTGCGTTCTGGGTGAGCGTGGACTGGCCGGTATAAGCCGGTGCGTCGATGCGCAGGCGACTGGACTGCAGTTGCAGCGGGCCTGCGGACGCCGTGCTGCCGGTCGTGGCGGAATGAACGGCTGCCGGGTCTGGGTTCGAACGCGGCCAGCCGAACGCGAGCAGGGCAACGGCCAAGCCACCGATCCAGCACAGCATCACCGCCAGGTGCGGCCAGCGCGGACGCAGCTCCGGCATCGCGCGTTCAAGCGTGGCCAGCACATGCACACGCTGGCGCTGCTGCAGCGGATTGAGCGTGGTGGCGTCGGCGAACAGCAGATCGGCGCTGTCTTCGCTCGTACCGCTGCCATCGAGTTGGCGCTGCAGCCACTGGCGGTCCAGCTGGCGGGCACGTGCAGTGGCGAAGGCCGCGCAGGCGAGCAGGCTGACCGTGGCGACCACGCAGGCGATATCGAAACCGGACAGCCGCAGTGCGAGCGCCGTCGCAGCCAGCGCCCACGGCAGGCCCAGCAGCAGGGTGATGGCGGCGCGGCGACGACGCGCACGTTGCCAGGCATGCTGCAGCGTCTTCATGCGATCGCCCTGCGCCGCGCGCTGCTGGCCATCCAGCGTTCCAGTGCGAACAGCAGCACGATTGCCAGCAGCAACCATGGTGTGAGCTCGCGCAGTGGCGGCGTTGCCGCAGGCAGTGCTGCATGGTGAGGTGCCTGATCCTGGGCATCGCCGAGGCGTGGCAGCGGAGGCGGTTGCAGGGCCAGCAGCAGGGCACGCGGCAACTGCGGATCGCGCAGCGCAGCGTTGCCTGAGGCGTCCCAGTCACCGGGCAGAGACAGCAGGACACCGTGGCCGATGCGTTGCTGCCACAGCAGCGGGGTGCCCTCGGTGCTGCGCAGCAGGATGCTGGCCTCGGCGGCAGGCTTGCCGGCAGTCACTACATGTCCGCCATTTTGCAGCCACGCCTGCCAGTTCGCCGGCAGTGCGTCGTTGCGGCTCCATACGCCGATCTCGCCGCGTTCGGGCAGGGCATCCGCCACCAGAGGAGCGAGCGGCGCCTGCACGCCCCACGCGCGCTGCAGTGCATTCAACCAGTGCTGGGCAGCGGCCGAAGCATCGCTGTGCACGCGAAGGCGCGGCGACGTTGCGGCACGCGGTTGCGCAGTGACCGGCATCGGCTGCGGGCGCCACTGTACCTCGCGCGACAGCTGCAGGCGTGCGCCGTCCAGGCCGGGCAGGGGATCGGGAACGTGCACGGTCAATGCGGTGCCAACGGGCAGCTGCGCGTCCAGTTCGCGCAGCAGGCTGGGCAGGGATGCGCTGGTTGCAGGTGGCGCCTGATCAATGGCCGGGAAGCCGGGCGCCAGCCAGTGCCAGTTGCCCGCTTCGGCGGTGCCGCGCAGAGCGGTCGCGTCCAGCCCTGGAGCAACGACCGTCCACGCAGTGGGGGCTGGTGCAGGCCCGGTCAACGCAGGCCGTGCCAGCAACAAGGCCAGCGCGGCCAGCAACAGCAGGCGCACCAGCAGCAACGGCCAGTCATCGAAGCGGATGCGCTGGCGTGGCCGGATCTGTGCGCGCAGCCAGCGCAGCGCGGCGAAATCCAGCGGTGTGTACGGATGGCGGCGGGCGAGGTGGATCAGCAGTGGCAGCAGCCACGCGGCCAGCGCTGCCAGCCCCAGTGGGAACAGCAGGCTCACGCGTCGCTCCCGCGACCGAACAGCGCCTGCAGCGGCTGGTCCAGCGGTTGGTCGAGCCAGCCGGCTGCGCTGGCAATCCCGCTGGCCTGCAGCCGCGACTGCAATGCGCTGCGTGCGTCGGCGAAGCGTTGCAGGTAGTCGGCGCGGATCGCCGCGCCATCGCCCAGCAGTTCCTCGCCGGTCTCCGGGTCGCGGAAGCGGTGGCCGGCGTCGAACGGGAAGTCGCGTTCGTCGGCAGTCAGGATCTGCAGCAGGGCCACTTCGCGGCGCGCGCTGGCCAGTTGTTCCAGCAGCGCGATGCAGGCTTCGTCGAAGCCGTCGCCAACTGCCAGCAGCAGGTCGCCCGGACGCACGCGCTCCCACAGCGGGCGCAGGCGATCGGCCGCAGGCCAGCCACCGCGCGCCTGCAGCGCATGAAGTTGAAGGTGCACGCGGTCACGTTGGCGTGCGCCGCTCGCTGCGGGCACCAGCTGCAGTCCATCGGCATTGATCGCCAGCAGGCCGAAACGGTCGCCCTGCTGAAGGGCCAGTTCGACCAGGCAGGCGGCAACGCCGCGCATGTGGTCCAAGCGCGTGCGTTCCGGCGCCGCGCGGTCGGCCTGACCGGCCGAAGCGGTGGCATCGAGCAGCAGCCAGACCGTGATCGGGCTTTCGCGTTCGGATTCGCGTACGAAGAAGCGGTCCGAGCGGGCGTACAGCTTCCAGTCGATCTGACGCAGTTCGTCCCCGGGCTCGTAGGCCCGGTACTGGGCGAATTCGAGACCGGCACCGCGGCTGCGGCTGGCGTGCTGGCCGATGCCGCTCGCACCGCTGGCCAGGCGCGGCCGCAACCGCAGCAGGCGCAGGCGCGCGCGCAGTTCGGGTGGCAGGGTCAACGACGTACCAGCGTTCACGCGTGGATCAACCCGGGAACGGCACGGCCTGCAGCAGGGCGGCGACCACGTCGTCGGCACGCTTCTGCTCGGCCTCGGCGGCGAACGACAGCAGCAGGCGATGGCGCATCACCGGTGCGGCCAGTGCCTGCACATCCTCGCGGGTGGCGGCGAAGCGGCCCTGCAGCAGTGCGCGTGCCTTCGCCGCCAGCACCAGCGACTGCCCGGCGCGCGGGCCCGCACCCCACTTCACCCACTGGTTGATCGCCGCGGGTGCGCCTTCGCCTGGGCGGCTGGCGCGCACCAGGCGGGTGATCCAGGTCAGCACATCAGGGCTGACATGCACCTGGCGTACTGCGGCCTGCAGCGCGATCACCGCTTCGGCATCCATCACCTTCGGTACCGCGTCGGTGGCACCGCCGGTGGTCTGTTCCAGGATCTGCCGCTCTTCGTCCTCGCTCGGGTAATCCACCAGCACGTGCAGGAGGAAGCGGTCCAGCTGTGCTTCCGGCAGCGGGTAGGTGCCGGCCTGCTCGATCGGGTTCTGCGTGGCCAGCACGAAGAACGGTGCAGGCAGTGGATACGTGGTGCCTGCGTAGCTGACGGTACGTTCCTGCATCGCTTCCAGCAGCGCGGCCTGGGTCTTCGGCGGGGTGCGGTTGAGTTCGTCTGCGAGCAGCAGGTGGGTGAAGATCGGGCCCTGCTGGAAGCGGAAATGGCGATGGCCGGTGCCGTGGTCTTCCTCCAGCAGCTCGGTGCCGAGGATGTCGCTGGGCATCAGGTCCGGGGTGAACTGCACGCGCCGGAACTGCAGCTCCAGCGCCTGTCCGAGCGAGCGCACCAGCAGGGTCTTGCCGAGCCCCGGCGCGCCTTCCAGCAGGCAGTGGCCGCCGGCCAGCAGGCCGATCAGCAGCTGCTCGACCACGGTGTGCTGGCCCACCACTGCGCGTGCAAGCGCGGCGCGCAGCGCATCCAGGCGCGGCAACAGGGAATCGAGGTCGGGGGAGGTCATGGGCGTGCAGGTCCTATCAATTGTTCAACGCGTACATCACGATGTTGACGCCGAAGCGGGTGTTGTCTTCGGCCAGGAAGCGCTTGTTGCGCCAGTCGTAGTCCCACTCGCAGCCGTAGTCCTTGTTGCTGTAGAGCAGGCCCAGGCGGCCATCGACCTCGATGCCCTTCAGATAGTCGTGCACCAGGTCGTCGCCCCAGCCGTTGAGTTCGAAGCTGGTGGCGGGCGGGCCATCGGGGAAGCGGAAGAAGCTGCGGTACAGCGGGTGGCTGTTGGGCAGCTTCTGCAGTGCCTTGGGACCAAACAGGCGACCCATCTGCGACTCGAACGAGGTGGCGAACAGGCCGTCGATATCGTGGTTGCAGTCGTCGACGAAGACGAAGCCGCCATTGCGCACATAGCGCACGAAGTTCTGCCGCTCGGCGGCGTTGAACTCCACCAGCGTGTGCCCGGCCAGGTAGCAGAACGGCGCTTCCAGCATGCGTGGGTCGGCCAGCGCCACCACGTGCTCCTGCGGATCCACGCGCAGCGAGGTGTAGTCGATCAGCGAGGTGATCAGGTTGGACGGCATGCGCGCGTCCACATCCCAGTCGCCGGAGTCGTACTGCAGGCGGGTGAACCAGAAGTCGTAGCGCGAACTGCGCGGGCCTGACTGCGCCAAGGCCGGCAGCGCCGCCGCCGAAGCGGCAGCGGCCAACCAGCGCAGGCAGGCCCGGCGATCCATCAGACCGCGTCGGACAGCGAGGTGAAGGTGAAATCGCGCAGCTTCATCGGCGGGATCATCATCACGTAGCTGGATTCATCACCGGCTACGCGCACCGGCTTGCCCAGCTCTTCGATGTTGTTGAGCATGATCACCGGCGATTCGTTGAAGCGGAAGTTCTTCACCGGGTGCTTGATCTGGCCGTTCTCGATGTAGAAGGTGCCGTCGCGGGTGAGGCCGGTCAGCAGCACGGTCTGCGGATCGACCATGCGGATGTACCAGGTACGGGTGACCAGGATGCCCTTCTGGGTGCCGCGCACCAGCTCGGCGGTGCTCTTGTCGCCACCACTCATCAGCAGGTTGCCCGGCGTTGCCTTGGCGGTCTTGCCCTGCTTCTGCGCCCAGAAGCGCGAGTAGTCCAGGTTGGCGATCTTGCCGTTCTCGATGATGGCCATGCGCTCGCGTGGCATGCCTTCGCCGTCCCACGGCAGCACCGGTGCGTCCGGATGCCACGGATCGGCAATCATGGTCACGCGCGGGTCGTAGACCTGCTCGCCCAGCTTGTTGCCGCCGCCCTTCTTGGACAGGAAGCTGCGGCCTTCATCGGCCGAGCGTGCGCTGAAGAAGTTCATCATGAAGCTGATCAGGCCTGCGGCCGCGGCCGGTTCCAGGATCACCGTGTACTTGCCGGGCTCCAGCGCCTTGGCTTCGGCCGACTCGGTGGCCTTGCGCATGGCGATGCGGATGTCCTGGTCGGCCTTGAAGTCGGCGGCATCCTTCAGGTTGCGGCCGACCCAGCCCGAACCGCGGCCATCTTCGGTACGCACGGTGCAGGTGTAATCGAAGTTGGTGGTGCGCTGGTAGGCGAAGTTGCCGTTGCTGTTGGCGGTGGCCTGGAAGCCCTGACCGTCTTCGAGGAAGCCAGCGGCGATCAGGCCGTGGCCACGGCACGGGGCGATCGAATCGGCGGCGACCTTGGCGCGGAAGGCCGGATCGATCGCTGCAGTGGATTCGCTGAAGGTCGGGCTGGCGCGGTAGCTCTGCTTGCCGATGGCCGGCATGAACTCCGGGTTCTCCGGCGCCAGGCGCGCCAGGTCTTCGGCGCGGCGTACCACGCGTTCCAGCGCGGCATCGTCGAACTCATTGATCGAGGCCGTGCCGACGCGCTTGCCGAAGGCGACGGTGACCGCCAGTTCGGTGTTGTCGACGATGCCGCTGGTGGAGACATTGTTCAGCGCGAAACGGATGTTGCCGCTGATCGCGCCGGCCAGCACGGCGGTGCATTCGTCGGCCTTGGACAGGGCGATGACCTTGTCGAGGATGGCCTTGGCCTGGGCTTCGGTGAAGATACTCATGGTGTAAGGGCTCCTGACCGATCAGCCGAGGCTGCGTGCGGTGTTGATGACGTTGATGCCGTTGAAGCGCGCGGTCGACGAACCGTGCGAGACCGCCGAGACCTGGCCCGGCTGGCCCTTGCCGTCGAAGAACGAACCGCCCAGGCGGTAGTCACTCTCGTCGGCGACGGCGGTGCAGGCGTTCCAGAACTCCGGTGTGCGGATCTGGTAGGCCACGTCTTCCAGCATGCGGGTGATCTGGCCGTTCTTGATCTCGTAGAACAGCTGGCCGCCGAACTGCGCGTTGTAGCGCTGCTGGTCGATCGAGAACGAACCATCACCGATGATGTAGATGCCGTTCTCCACGTCCTTGATCAGGTCGGGCACGCTCAGCGGCTTCTTGCCCGGTGCCATCGACACGTTGGCCATGCGCTGGAACTGCACGCTGGACCACGAATCTGCATAGCAGCAGCCGTCGGACTCGGTCTTGCCGAGGATGTGGGCCTGGTCGCGGATGGTCTGGTAGTCCACCAGCTTGCCGTTGCTGATCAGGTCCCAGCGCTTGCACTTCACGCCTTCGTCGTCGTATGCCACCGCGCCGAGGCTGCCCGGCTGGGTCTTGTCGGCGAAGATGTTGACCAGTTCGCTGCCGTACTGGAAATGCTGTTCGCGCTTGTCCAGGGTGGCGAAGCTGGTGCCGGCGTAGTTGGCTTCGTAGCCGAGCACGCGGTCCAGCTCCAGCGGGTGGCCGATCGACTCATGGATGGTCAGCCAGGTGTGCGACGGGTCGAGCACCAGATCGTACTTGCCCGGCTTCACCGACGGGGCCTTCAGCTTTTCCTGCGCCTGCTTGGCGGCGGCGATGGCATCTTCCTTCATGTTGTAGGAAGAGCTGTAGTTGACCACGCCATTCGGGCTGACCACCTTGCCGGCAGCCGCGCCGTCCAGATACTCGTAGCCCAGGCCCATCGGCGAGGACAGGCCTTCGCGGGTACGGAACTTGCCGCTGGACTTGTCGATGGCGGTGATCGTCATCGGTGCCCAGATGCGGTGCACGTCCTGGTCGATATAGGAACCATCGGTGGAGGCGAAGTACTTCTGCTCGTTCACCAGGAACAGCATCGAGTTGACGAAGCTGGCACCGGCGCCCATCGCCGCAGCGTTGACGTCCAGCAGCAGGCCGACCTTGTCCTTGATCGGCACTTCCATCGCATTTTTGCGGATCGGCGTGCGCCAGCTCACCTCACCCACGCCCGGCGCCTTGGCCAGCTGTACCGGTGCGGTCTGCACGCCGGCATTGGCCTTGGCGATTGCTGCGGCCTGCTGCGCGGCCTTGGCTACATCGGCCGTACCCAGCGCATTGGTGGCGGCGAAGCCCCACGCACCGTTGACGATCACGCGGATGCCCACGCCGGTGGACTCGGTGTTCACCACGTTCTGCACCTTGTCCTCGCGGGTGATCACGAACTGCCGCAGGTAGCGGCCGATGCGCACGTCGCAGTAGGTGGCACCAGCCTGGCGGGCAGCGGCCAGCGCCGCATCGGCCAGGCGCTTCTTCAGCCCCAGGTCCAGCGTGCTCTGCAGTTGTTCGGCGGCAATCGCCTTGCCGAAGAAGGAAGGCACGATCAGCCCGCCCGCGGTAAGCCCGGTCAGGGCCAGGAAGTCACGTCTTTGCAAGGCTGCTCTCCATGTCGAAGGATGGGTGGCTCAAGCGCCGAGACTGCGCGCGGTGTTGATGATGTTGATGCCGTTGAAGCGGGTGGTGGACGAACCGTGCGAGACCGCCGAGACCTGGCCGGGCTGGCCCTTGCCGTCGAAGAACGAACCACCCAGGCGGAAGTCACGCTCGTCGCAGATCGCAGTGCAGGCATTCCAGAATTCCGGCGTACGGATCTGGTAGGCCGCATCCTCGACCATGCCGGCGATCTTTCCGTCCTTGATCTGGTAGTACAACTGGCCGCCGAACTGCGCGTTGTAGCGCTGCTGGTCGATCGAATACGACCCGCGGCCGTGGATGTAGATGCCGTTCTCCACGTCCTTGATCATGTCCTCGACGCTGAGTGGCTTTTTGCCAGGTGCCAGCGAGACATTGGCCATGCGCTGGAACTGCACGCTGGACCAGGAATCGGCGTAACTGCAGCCGTGCGAGGCGTTGCGGCCGAGGATGTGGGCCTCATCGCGGGTGGCCTGGTAATCGACCAGGATGCCGTCGCGCACCAGATCCCAGCGCTGAGTCTTGACGCCTTCGTCGTCGTAGCCGACCGCACCTAGGCTGCCCGGTTGGGTCTTGTCGGCGAAGAAGGTGACGATGTCGCTGCCCCAGCGGAAACCGGCATCGCGCTTGTCCAGCGTGGCGAAGCTGGTGCCGGCGTAGTTGGCTTCGTAGCCGAGCACGCGGTCCAGCTCCAACGGGTGGCCAACGTTCTCGTGGATGGTCAGGAACAGGTTGGACGGGTCCAGCACCAGGTCGTACTTGCCCGGCTTCACCGACGGCGCCTTCAGTTTCTCGCGCGCGTGGCGGGCGGCGGCGATGGCGTCCTCGACCGGGTCGTAGGAATCGCGGTAGGCGGTGATGCCACCGGGCAGCTGCACCTTGCCGCGCGCATCGCCATCGAGGAACTCGTAGCCCATGCCCATCGGCGAGGACAGGCCGGCACGAGTGCGGAACCTGCCGCTGGCCTTGTCGATGGCGGTGGCAGTGAACGGCAGCCAGATGCGATGGATGTCCTGGTCGATGAACGAGCCGTCGCTGGAGGCGAAGTACTTCTGTTCATTGACCAGGAACAGGGTGGAATTGATGTAGTCGGCGCCCGCATTCAGCGCGGCGGCGTTGAGCGCCAGCAGCAGCTCGACCTTGTCCTGGATCGGCACCGCCATCGCGTTCCTGCGCACCGGGGTCTGCCAGTGCACCTCGCCCACCGACGGCGTCGGTGCCAGCTGCACCGGCCGGGTCTGGATGCCGGCGTTGGCGCGGGCGATCGCTGCGGCCTGCTCGACCGCCGCGCGCACGGCAGCCTCGGTCTGCTGGTGGGTGGCAGCAAAGCCCCAGGCGCCGTTGACGATCACCCGCACGCCGACACCGGACGATTCGCGGTTGGTCACATTGCCGACCTGGTGCTCGCGGGTGATGACCGACTGGTTGAGATAGCGGCCGATGCGCACGTCGCAGTAGCTGGCCTTGGCTGTGCGTGCGGCGGCGAGCGCAACGTCCGCCAGGCGTCTGCGCTGGGCGGTATCGACCGGGGCGAGCAGCTGCTCGGCGGCGATGGCACGGGAATGCGGCAGCAGCAGGCCCGCCAGGCCCAGACCGGAAAAAGCCAGGAACTCACGTCGTTGCACAGCGTTTCTCTCTCTCGCTTGCGTGCGGTTGGCAACGGGCCGGACCGATCACGTCAACTCCTCGACTTTCGCCAGCGCGGCGCGTCCGGGCAAGTGACTGCAGTCATGGTTGGGTGGGTTTCGGCAGGGCTGCGCCCTGCACCTGCTCAATGCAACGGCAACGGCAACGGCAACGGCAACGGCCAAAGCCAGAGCGGCATTCCGTGGGTTGGTGGGGCGGTGTCGGACTGCGGGGACGCCGCAAGTACGTCCCTGTAGGCTTGGCAGCCGCATCCATGCGGCTGACACCCCGCAATCCGACACCGCCCCACCTTCGACAGGTTCACTCGGCTGTTGGTAGGTGTCGACCTTGGTCGACACGTCTGTCAGATATCGAAATGTATCCGGGGTCAGAGCCGTTCTCCTGCGGAAAACGGATCTGACCCCAAGAGCCGTTCCGACAGACCGCTGAAAACTGTCGAAGGCGGGGTGGGTCCGGTTGCGGGGGCGTGAGCGCCATGGATGGCGCGACCGAGCCTCCATGGGTGAGGGCGCTTTGCTTGCGAAGCACCGCTTCGCAAGCGCCCGAACGCACAGCCGCCAGCGGCTGGGCCGGACCCCGGAGGGGGATTCACGGCGTCCCCCGCAACCGGACCCACCCCGCCATCCCCCAGGAAGCCCGCTGTTGCAGTTGCTTAGGCTGTTGCTGTTGCTCCGGCTCCTGCGGGTGCAGGGCTGCAAGCCCTGCCGAGCAACACCCCCTCGTGCACAATGGGGACGACCCCGCCTGGACACCGTCCTGATGTCGAGCAAGCCGTATTCAGAAGCCTGCGAGCGCAACCGCGAACCCATCGCCACCGCACTCGACCCGTGGATGGGCGACCGCCATCGGCTGCTGGAGATCGGCAGTGGCACCGGCCAGCACGCGGCGTTCTTCGCCGAGCGCTGGCCGTGGCTGCGCTGGCAGCCTAGCGACCATCCGGACCATCTGCCGGGCATCGAGGCCTGGCGCGCGGAGGCGGCGTTGCTGAATCTGCTGCCGCCGGTGGCACTGCAGGTGGAACTACCCCCGGCGCCGGGCCTGTCGTTGCCCGAGGGCAGCACGTTCGATGCCGCATTCAGTGCCAACACGTTGCACATCATGGGCTGGGAGCATGTGCAGGCGCTGTTCGCGGCGCTGCCGTCGGTGCTGCGGCATGGTGCGCTGCTGGCGGTGTACGGCCCGTTCAACTACGGCGGTCGCTACACCAGCGACAGCAATGCGCAGTTCGATGTCTGGCTGAAGACGCGCGACCCGCGCAGCGGCATCCGCGATGTGGAAGCGGTGCAGGCGCTGGCGGCGGACAACGGCTTCACCCGCCTGGGTGATGTGGCGATGCCGGCCAACAACCGGTTGCTGCTGTGGCGGCTGGGGTGATCAGGCGTCCGGCGACATGCTGGAAAGGCGTGCCGCCGCAGCGCGCAGCCCGTTGAAAATGGGTTCGGACACGTTTACGGGGAAATCACTTGGGAGCTGACGCGTGACCTGCTCGATGGCGGGTTCGACGGCTGCGATCAGCGCTTCGATCCACGGCTCCGCACCATCAGCGACACCACAGGCGCGTGCGGTTTCGTTCCAATGGCGTCGTCGCACAAGGTGCAGCTTCCGGTGGCTATTCCTGCCCTGGACGGACATGGCGAGCTGTGCATTCCGCGGGTCGAGCTGGTTTGGCCCCCTACCCAGGCTGGGATGCACCGACAATACGTCGTAGACGGGGGTCAGGCGGAAGCGTCCACCGGCTTCGAGGTAAACACTGAAGTTCTTGGCATGTCCATCGGTTGCAGCCAACATCCAGAAAAGAATCTGCGTCTTGAAGAAGGTCGCCCGATCCTCGAAATGCTCGGATTGTCGAAGCAGATCCATGATGGTCACGATGCCTGGGCCGCCATCGGATTCATACTTCCTGGCAGCGGGCAGACCGAAGACCTGGCACATGTCTTCCTGCGGCAGCCGCAGCCACCACCGGCGATCCGCAGAAAGGCGGCGGTCGAATCGCTCCACAATAAGCG
The DNA here is from genome assembly GCF_056486185.1 of Stenotrophomonas sp. 28608_Sma. Taxonomy (NCBI): domain Bacteria; kingdom Pseudomonadati; phylum Pseudomonadota; class Gammaproteobacteria; order Lysobacterales; family Lysobacteraceae; genus Stenotrophomonas; species Stenotrophomonas sp. 28608_Sma. Next base: position 115,526 of record NZ_CM151308.1, read on the forward strand.
CGCGTTCGTCCTTGAAGCGTCCCATCTGCGTATTCGCAACGGGGATTCCAAAGGCGGAAAGCAGTTGCATGCACAGCCATTCGTTCTCGATGGATTGGTGCATGTCCGCCCGCATGTTGCCCACAATGCCAAGCGGCAGCTTGAAGATATGGGTGGATGGGGTACTGCCGGTAGGAATGCACCACTGGCCAGCATGCAGCAGAAGTCCCGTCTTCTCCTGCGCACCGGCGATGGATATGCGGAACGCATCATCACTGGTGGGTGCGCCAGGTAGATTCCCTGCCGTCACCTGACGCAGGATCGCAGCGACGCCTGATTCGTCCAACGCTTCGCACGTAATCTGCTGGATGTCCCCCGGTGTATGCGAAAGCGGCAGCAGTTGCACTGCGCCGACGCAATCCCGGCCAATGGCTTCGAGAAGATCGAATGTGTCGCTGCTGCGCGTGGAGAACCTGTCGCGGATCCGGTTGCGGATGACGGCGTTGTCGGGAAGAAGGTTGTCGAAGTAGTTGTTGACGACATCGCCCCGATGGCTCTCACCCTCCGGGAGCAGGGGCAGTGAGAGTGACAACGGCCGGGACTGGGCGGAGCTGATCCACGAGTCGACGTACGAAAGCCGGGAAGATCCGCTCCGGACATCATCCCAGAGCGCGACCTCGACACCATTCATCCAGACCCGCAGCGTACCCATGGCTCACCACTCCAACGTTGACGTTGTCTCCGGGGGGCTTCGCTGCTGCAATCTGACTTCCAGACCCAGCACTGCCCAGACCCGCATCAGCCGTTCGAAGCTTGCCGATGCCGGGTCGCGCTCCAATGCGCCTACTGCCTGGCGGCTTATGCCGAGCTGTGCCGCCAACTGCGCCTGGCTCAGGCCCGCCTGGCGCCTGAACGCACGCATCAGCGGTGCCAGTTGTTGAGGTGTCCTCACCGTGTGCAGCGGCCTGTCCATATCGGCAGTCCCCTAGAAAGTGGCCGTACGCGAACGTGTACGCAAAGGATAGGTTGCATTACGACAAGCAACCTATCTCTTTCCTTCGCTGGAGGCAACCTATCGATTGCTATCTCAATATGCAATCAATAGGTTGCTTTCGTGCCGTCAGCGGTGCTCAAGCCACCTGCACGATGTGCAGCGCCTTTGGGTTCCGCCACTGCGCCAGCAGAGCGGCTTCGCGCGCCTTGGCCTGCTCGAAATGCGCTTCCTTGACGTGGCCGAAGCCGCGGATGTGCTCGGGCACGCTGGCGATCTCCACCGCCAGCGCCAGGCGGTCGTCATCCAGGCCGTCCAGCAGCAGCTGCACGGTGGCCTCATAATCGCCGATCAGCTTGCGCTCCATGCGGCGTTCCTCGGTGCGACCGAACACATCAAGCCGGCCGCCGCGAAGGAACTTCAGCTTGGCCAGCAGGCCGAAGGCCTTGAACATCCACGGGCCGTATTCCTTCTTCAGCAACCGGCCCTGCTCGTCCTTCTTGGCGAACAGCGGCGGTGCCAGGTGGAAACGCAGCTGGTAATCGCCCTCGAACTGCTGCTGCAGGCGGCGCTGGAAGTCGCCGCTGGTATACAGGCGGGCCACTTCGTACTCGTCCTTGTAGGCCATCAGCTTGAACAGGTAACGGGCTACGGTCTCGGTCAGCGCGGTGGAACCGCCGATGCGGTCGGCTTCGGCGGCGCGCACGCGCTCGACCAGGCTGCGGTAGCGGTTGGCGTAGGCAGCGTCCTGGTACTCGACCAGGAACGAGGCGCGGCGCTCGATCATTTCATCCAGCGAGCGCGACAGGCGCGCGTCGTCCAGCGGCAGGAATGCCACGTCGCCACCGTGCGAGGGCAGGCCACGCAGTTCGCGTTCGTCGCCGGTGTTGCGCGGTGCGGCGGTGGCGCCCCATTCGTTGCCCTCCCACTCGCCCGGCGGCAGCGGATGCAGCGGGCCCGGGGTGGATTCGGTATCGGTGTGGCGGTTGCGCACCAGGCCGGCGGCCTGCTGCACGGCCTGCGGGTCGACCACGGCCAGGCGGCCCCAGGCGAAGGCCTGCTGGTTCATCGCCACGGCCGCACCGTTGAGCTCGATGGCGCGCATCAGCGACTCGAACGACAGCGGCACCAGGCCCTGCTGCCAGGCATAGCCGAGGATGAACAGGTTGGCGGCGATCGCATCGCCCAGCAGCGCGGTGGCCAGCTGGGTGGCATCCAGCAGCAACGGCTCCTGGCCGCCCAGCGCCACGCGCACACCGGCCACGATGTCGGCGGCGGGGAACTGCATGTCCGGGCGGGTGGTGAAGGTACCGGGCATCGCTTCGTAGGTGTTCAGCACCACCTGCGAACGGCCGGCACGCACCTTCGACAGCGCCCAGTAGTCGTTGACCACCACCATGTCGCAGCCCACCACCAGGTCGGCTTCGCCGGCGGCGATGCGCACGGCGTGGATGTCTTCGGGACGACGGGCGATGCGGATGTGGGTGGTCACCGCGCCGCCCTTCTGCGCCAGGCCTGTCTGGTCGAGCACGGTTGCACCCTTGCCTTCCAGGTGGCCGGCCATGCCCAGCAGCGCGCCGATGGTCACCACGCCGGTACCGCCGACGCCGGTGATCAGGATGTTCCAGGGCTGTTCGAGGGTGCCGCGGATGGCCGGTGCCGGCAGGTTGTCCAGCAGGGTGGAAGCATCGCGCTTGCTGCCCTTGCGCGGCTGGCCACCGTGCACGGTGACGAAGCTCGGGCAGAAACCGTTCACGCAGGAATAGTCCTTGTTGCAGTTGGACTGATCGATCTCGCGCTTGCGCCCGAACTCGGTTTCCTTCGGCAGTACCGACACGCAGAAGCTCTTCTTGCCGCAGTCGCCACAGCCTTCGCAGACCAGCGAATTGATCAGCACGCGCTTCTGCGGATCTTCCAGCTTGCCGCGCTTGCGGCGGCGGCGCTTTTCGGTGGCGCAGGTCTGTTCGTAGATCAGGATCGAAACACCCTTCACCTCGCGCAGGCGCTTCTGCACCTCATCCAGCTCGCTGCGGTCGTGGAACTCGACGTCGCTGGGGAAGTGCTCGCGTTGGCCGGTCCACTTGCCGATGTTGTCCGACAGCACCACGATGGTGTGGATGCCTTCGGCGCGCATCTGCTTTGCGATGTCGGGCACGCTCAGCGGGCCGTCCACCGGCTGGCCACCGGTCATCGCCACCGCGTCGTTGTAGAGGATCTTGTAGGTGATGTTGACGCCGGCGGCGACCGCCTGGCGGATCGCCAGCGAGCCGCTGTGGAAATAGGTGCCGTCGCCCAGGTTCTGGAATACGTGCGGGGTGTCGGTGAACGGCGCCTGCCCGGCCCAGGTTACGCCTTCGCCGCCCATGTGAGTGAAGGTGTCGGTGCTGCGGTCCATCCAGGTCACCATGTAGTGGCAACCGATGCCGGCCAGCGCCCGCGAGCCTACCGGCACCTGGGTAGAGGTGTTGTGCGGGCAGCCCGAGCAGTAGTGCGGTACGCGCGGGAAGCTGGCGCGCGGCAACGCAAGCTCGGCTTCCTTCTCCTGCATCCACTGCAGGCGCTGCTCGATCGATTCGTTGTTGAAGAACTTCTGGATGCGGCGACCGATCACGCCGGCGATGGTGGCCGGCGTCAGCTCACCGGTGGACGGCAGGATCCATTCGCCGCTTTCATCGTACTTGCCGACGATGGACGGGCGCTGGCCCCAGCTGGCCGGCCAGTTGAAGAACTGTTCCTTCATCTGGCGCTCGATGAAGGCACGCTTCTCCTCCACCACGATGATGTCTTCCAGGCCCTGCGCGAAGCGCGCAATGCCCTGCGGTTCCAGCGGCCAGGTCATGCCGACCTTGTACACGCGGATGCCGATGTCGGCGCACGCGGCTTCGTCCAGGCCCAGGTACTCCAGCGCCTGCAGCACGTCCAGGTAGCTCTTGCCGGTGGTGACGATGCCCAGCCGCGCGCGCGGCGCATCCATCACCACCTTGTCGATGCCGTTGGCGCGGGCAAAGGCCTGTGCGGCCTTCACCGCATAGCGGTGCAGGCGCATTTCCTGGTCCAGCGGCGGGTCTGGCCAGCGGATGTTGAGGCCACCCGACGGCATCTCGAAGTCTTCCGGCAGCACGATGCGGCGCGCCATCGGATCGACCTGCACCGACGCCGACGATTCCACCGTCTCGGCGATCGTCTTGAAGCCGACCCAGCGGCCGGTATAGCGGCTCATCGCCCAGCCCAGCAGGCCCATGTCGAGGATGTCCTGCACGCCGGCCGGGTTCAGCACCGGCATCATCGCGCTGACGAATTCGTCCTCGCTGCCGTGCGGCAGCGTCGAGCTGCGGCAGGCATGGTCGTCGGCAGCCAGCGCCAGCACGCCGCCGTAGCGCGAGGTGCCGGCGGCATTGGCGTGCTTGAACACGTCGCCGCAGCGGTCCACGCCCGGGCCCTTGCCGTACCACATGCCGAACACGCCCTGCACGTTGGCGCCGGGGAACAGGTTGGTCTGCTGCGTGCCCCACACCATGGTGGCGCCCAGGTCCTCGTTCAGGCCCGGGGTGAACTTCACCTTGGCTGCTTCAAGGTGCTTGCGCGCGCGCCACAGCTCCAGGTCGAAGCCACCCAGCGGGCTGCCACGGTAGCCGCTGACAAAGCCGGCGCTGTCGATGCCTTCGGCGGCGTCGCGCAGCCGCTGCATCAGCGGCAGCCGCACCAGCGCCTGCACGCCACTCAGATAGATCCGCCCCTCGCTGCGGGTGTACTTGTGGTCGAGCGTGTAATCACGGTCGAGCAGGTCGGCGGACGAGGGCGAAGTGAGTTGCGCGGTACTGGTCATGGCTGGCCCGGTAGGATCGGCTGGCACCGGCCGCGTGCAGGCACGCGGCGGGAAAGGCGCGAATTGTAGCAGCGGGGCCGCGAGGCCCCGGCACTCGCGCCCGCGGCGGTGCTGGGGTTAGGATCGGGGAGAGAGAGGGAGGCTGCAGTTGCGGCCTGGGGAGAAGGGATGTCAGTTCCAGGAAAGATCCTGGCCAGCGTGCTGCTGGCCTCGGGAGTGGCCACTGCGTGGGCCGCGCCGGCTGTGCCGGCACCACAGGAGTTCTACTTCGACAACGACCTGGCGGCCACGCCGATGGTGGCGGTGCAGGGCGAGGGCGATGAGCTGGTGGCCCAGCTGGTCAAGCTGCGTGAGCGCGGCCGCCGCGCGGTGGAAGCGACGGTGCAGCTGGCATCGGTGGCCGGCGCGCAGGGCCGTGGCGAGCTGGCCGAGCAGCTGTATGGCGAGGCGATGAAAGAGGCGCCGGCACAGAGCAGCAGCGGCCGCAGCGTGCGCTGGAACTACGGTTGGGACCTGCTGCGCCAGGGCAAGCCGGAGGCGGCGCTGGAACAGTGGCTGGTATCGGCCAGCAACGCCCGTACGAAGCCCACCTGGGTGCCACCGACCTATGCGTTGGCATTGTGGCGGATGGGGCAGAAGCAGGAGGCGGTGCAGTGGTATGCGGCTGCGGTACGCACCGAGCCGACGCAGTGGAGTACCACGGCCAACTATGGGCAGCTGCTGCCGCAGTGGCGTGAGGATGAGCGCGCGTCGCTGGCTGAGGTGCAGCAGGCCTGGGCGGCCGCACCGCCTGCCTGGCCCTGAGGGAAGGGGTTCGGCCGGGTTGCACCCGGCACCCGCAGAGGCAACAGCTGAAGCAACAGCAACAGCCGAAGCAACAGCGGGCTTCCTGCGGGATGGCGGGGCACTGTGGGTTTGCGGGGCCGCCGTAAACCCGTCCTGGGGGCTTGGTCGCCGCATCCATGCGGCTCACACCCCGCAAACCCACAGTGCCCCGCCTTCGACAGATTCCGGCAGCTGTTGGTAGGTGTCGACCTTGGTCGACACGGTAGATCCACGCCATGCGTGGATGAATCTGTATCGGAATCGACTATTCGATATCTGATCGAAATGCAGCCGAGCGTGGGCTCGGCTCTACGGGAAGCGGCCAGCCCACCGGCTTTTGCTTTTGATCTTCTTTTTTCTTTTCCGTGGCGGACGCCCCCGGAAATTGCCAGAGGCCGGGCGGGGTGGGTTCGCGGGGGTGTCCGCGGCATGGATGCCGCGGCCAAGCCCCCATGGACGGGTTGACGGCGTCCCCCGCGAATCCACCCCGCCCGGCCAAGCGCGGCTTTTGATGTTCACGGCCAACCCGCCGCCACGAGAGGCTGCGCCGTTCGCTGGAAACCCCTCAGTCGTCCGCGGAAACCGTCCGCCCCGACGCCCACGCCCGCAGTGCCTCTACCTGCTCGGCCATCAGCACCGACAGCGGTCGCGTGGCGCGGATCTCGTTCATCAGCAGCTCGGTGTCCAGCGGCCGGCCTTCGGCATGTGCCGCATACAGGCCAGCCACGATCGCCTGCTCGATCTCGGCGCCGGAGAAGCCATTCGCGGCCGCCGCCAGCGCGGGCAGTGCGAAGTCGTCGGCGTTGAGCTGGCGCCGGCCCAGGTGCAGCCGCAGCAGTTCCACGCGCACGTCAGGCGAAGGCAGATCGACGAAGAAGATCTCGTCGAAGCGGCCCTTGCGCAGCAGCTCGGCCGGCAGTTCGTGCACCTGGTTGGCGGTGGCGACGATGAACACCGGCGCCTTGCGTTCGGCCATCCAGGTCAGCAGGTAACCGAGCACGCGGCGTGACACGCCGCCATCCTCGCCACCGCTGGCCAGGCCCTTCTCGATCTCGTCCATCCACAGCACGCAGGGCGCGAGTTGTTCGGCCGAGGCCAGTGCCTGGCGCAGGTTGGCTTCGGTCTCGCCGTGGTACTTGTTGTACAGCGCGCCCACGTCCAGGCGCAGCAGGGGCACGCCGAAGCCGGCGGCGGTGGCCTTGGCCAGCATCGACTTGCCGCAGCCCTGCACACCCAGCAACAGCATGCCGCGCGGCGGGTCCAGCCCGGCCGGGGCGGAGCCGGCAATGAAGGCCACGCGCCGCTGGTTGATCCAGCGCTTGAGCCGGTTGGCGCCGGCCACATCGCCGAAGCGCGCGCTGTCATGCTCGAAGAACAGGTGGCCGCTGCGGTTGAGCAGCTCGAACTTCAGCCGCGCCAGCTGCGGCAGGTCGTCGTCGCGCAGTGCGCCGTCGGCGTAGATCAGCTGGCGCGCGATGCGCCGGGCATCGACCAGGCTCAGGCCCTGCAGGTTCTTCAGGATCTTCTTGACCGCTTCGCTGTCGACTTCAACCCGGCGGCCGCCATGCTCGCGCGCATAGGCGTCGGCCTCCTCGCGCAGCATCTTCAGCAGGGCATTGGCATCGGGCAGGCGCGGGTTGAAGCGCACCGCCAGCGCTTCCAGCTCGGCCGGCAGCTCCACTTTGGCACCGATCAGCACCAGCACATGCGGCTCGCTGTGGCGGCGCTGGATCAGGTCGCGAAGGGCGCGCTGGTGGCTGGCATAGCCCAGGTAGGGATGGAAATCGAGCAGCAGGTAGACGCCGCGCTGGTCGGCCTGGCGGATCATCTGCAGGGCCGCGCTGGCATCGGGCGGCCCGACCGGCGGGTCTTCGCTGTCCAGGTCGATCCGGCGCAGGCCCTCGGTGATCGACCAGCGGTGCAGGGCCCGCCATACGTGCATCAGCGTCTGCCGGAACAGCTCGACGATGCGACCTTCGTCCTGGGTCTCGATGACGATCAGTGGGGTATTGGCGCGGATCAACGCGCTCAGATCCTGCAGTTCGCTCATGCCGGTTCGATCCTTCGGGGGCGCCACGATAGCAAAGGCGATGGCCGCTGGTTCAGCACGACGCTACCTACCGTCACCATCACCGGTGTACGCTCGGGGCACGTACCCGGAAGCGAGGCTGGCATGAAGACGATCCTGGTGGCCGGTTCCAAGGGCGGGGTGGGCAAGACCACCGTCGCCACCCACCTGGCCGCGTACGCGGCATTGCAGGGCAAGGCCACGGTGATTGCCGATGCCGACCCGCAGGGTTCCAGCACCCGCTGGGCACAACGCCGTGCCGGGCTGGAAAGCGCGGTGCTCCCCATCGACGTGTATCGGAAGAAGCAGTGGGCGCAGAAGCTGCCCGACGGCACCGACACCGTCATCATCGATGCGCCGGCCGGTGCCCTGGCTGACGATATTCCCCATTTCCTCGACGCAGCCGACGCGGTGGTGGTACCGGTGCTGCCCTCGGCGCTGGACATCGAAGCGATCGTCGGCTTCCTCAACAGCCTGGCCCAGAACCCGCGCGTGCACAGCCGCAAGCTGCCGGTGGGGCTGGTGCTCAACCGTACCAAACCATGGACCCAGACCTCGCAGCAGGCGCTGCAGATGCTGGGTGAATGGCCGTACCCGGTGGTCGCGCAGCTGCGCGACAGCCAGAGCTATGTGGTCATGACCGGCCTGGGCCGCAGCCTGTTCGACTACCGCTCGGCCCAGGTGCGCGAGCACCAGGCCGACTGGGAGCCGCTGCTGTCCTGGCTGAAGCTTTGATGCCTGCGTCACTCTTTCTGCTGCATCCTCTTCTTCATGGAAACCCGCGATGCGTGAACTGATCCTGCTGCGCCATGCCCATGCCGAACCGGCTACCCCCGGCCAGGCCGACCTCGACCGGCCGTTGTCGCCGGTGGGGCTCGCCGAAGCCGAAGCCGCCGGCAAGTGGCTGAAGGAGAACAACCTGCTGCCGGACTGCGTGCTGTGCTCACCGGCGCGGCGCACCCGGGAGACCCTGGAAGCCGTGCTCGGCACCATCGGCTATGTCGAGAAGCGCCTGGAAGACCGCATCTACGAGGCTACCCCCGGCACCTTGGCGGCGCTGGTGGACGACCGCCGTGACCTCGACCGGGTGCTGATCGTCGGCCATAACCCCGGCCTGGAGCGCCTGGTGGCGTTGATGACGGAAGGCACCAGCAGCGACTATCGCGGCATGCCGCCGGCCGGCATTGCCGTGCTCGGCTTCCCGCGCGAGGCCTCGATCGAGCCGGGCGTGGCCAGCCTGAACGCGTTCTGGTGGCCGTGATCCAATGAGCCTGGCGCGGCGCAGCCGCTTTCTGCTGCCCGTGCTGCTGGCTTCCGGCGCGGCCTGGGCTGCCGCGCCACCGCCAACGCCCTTGCCGCCGGTGGTCGCTGAAGCGCACCGGGTCCTGCACCTGGATACCCAGCGCTCGCAGATCGGTTTCGAGGTGCGGACCCGCTTCGGGCAACGCATCGAAGGCCTGTTCCCGCACTTCGAGGGTCGCATCGAGATCCTCTCCGACGGCCGCCATCAGGTGCACCTGAAGATGTTCACGCGCTCGGTCGAGATCCCCGGCAAGGCGCGCTACACCGGCTGGATGCGCGGCGAGGAGTTCTTCGACGCAGGCCGCCACCCGGTGGTCGAGTTCGACTCGCTGCCGTACTGGCCTGAGACCGTGGAAGACGGGGGCGACATCAACGGGCGGCTGACCCTGCGCGGGATCAGCCACCCCGAGACACTGAAGGTCGAGAAGGCGGATTGCGCCCGACCCGGCTATGATTGCGACGTCGTCAGCCGCGGTACCGTGCAGCGAGGCCGGTATGGAATGGACAGCTGGCAGCTTGCCTTGAGTGACCGAGTGACCTTCGTATTGCGAGCGCGCCTGAGCGAGGCGCCGAAACCGTGAACCTCCTGCTGCGTGTACTGGCGCTGGCAACCGTGTTGCTGGGCAGCGGTTGTGCATCGCTGTCCAATGCCGAGCGCGACCGCGCCGAAGCGATCGCCGTGCAGGCGCGCTCGATCCAGGTCGACTGCCAGCGCGCCGACCGCTGCGCACAGGATTCGCCGCTGCGGGCGTTGGCCGGCCGGGCGTTCACCGAATCCACCCCGGAGCAGCCGCGCCACTACGCCACCCTGCTGGACGAGGGGGAGGGCGCCCTGGTGGCGCGCCTGAACCTGCTGCGCAGTGCCACCCGCAGCATCGACCTGCAGACCTACATCTTCGACAAGGACGACAGCGCGCGGCTGGTCATCGACGAACTGCTGGCCGCGTCGCGGCGCGGGGTGAAGGTGCGGGTGCTGATCGACCAGCTCTCGGCGATCTCCGACCTGGAGATCCTCGGCGCGCTGTCCGGCGCCCACCAGAACTTCCAGCTGCGGGTCTACAACCCGACCTTCGGCAAGGCCCGGCTGAACTACTTCGATTACGCCGGCAGCGTGCTGTGCTGCTTCCGTCGCTTCAACCAGCGCATGCACAACAAGCTGCTGGTGATCGACGATGCGATCGGCGTGGTCGGCGGCCGCAACTACCAGGACGACTATTACGACTGGGATCGCGAGTACAACTTCCGCGATCGCGACGTCATGATCGCCGGCCCGGAAGCGCGGGCGATGGCGGCCAACTTCGATGCGTTCTGGCGCGCCAAGCGCAGCGTGCCGGCCGAGCGCCTGAATGACGTGGGCCGCACCCTGCTGCGCGAAGGCGTGCCGGTGCTGCCGCCCGCCACGTTTCGCCGCCCGGAGCGGGTGCAGCGGGTCAGCGCTGAAGCCAATGACATGGACTTCGTCACCCGTTCCTTCGTGGATACCGCGCTGCCGGTGGCCTCGGTGCGCTACGTCGCCGACCTGCCGCGCAAGCACCGCCGCGAGAAGGCCGATGCCCCGCTGGCCGGCCAGCACGTGACCGAGCCGCAGCTGGATGCACTCATTGCCGGTGCGCAGAAGGAAGTGATCCTGCAGACGCCGTACCTGGTGCTGTCCAAGCCGGCACAGAAACTGTTCCGCGAGCTGCGCAAGCGCCCGCAGCCACCGCGCGTGGTGGTGTCCAGCAACAGCCTGGCGGCCACCGACAACCCGATCGTGTATGCGCTGTCGTACAAGTACAAGCGGCGCAACATGCGCGAACTGGGCTTCAACATCTTCGAGTACAAGCCGTTCCCGCTGGATGCACCGGTCGACTACCGCAATCTGCTGCCCGACCCGATCGCCGCGCCTGGAGGCGACGACGACGGTGGGCGCAATCCGCTGATCGGCGGCAGCGCCGCTGGCAGCAATGCCGGTGGTGGCAGCGACGGGGATCTGGCCGCGCCCCGCAAGCAGGTGGCGGTGCATCATCCGCGTACCGGCAGTGCCTACCAGAACGCGCGCGAACGTCGCCGCGCCGCCGGCAGCGAGGTGGAAACGCGCCTGCTGCGCACCGAGACGCGTCCGTCGTTCCTGGGCAGCAAGGCGGTCAACAAGCCGTTGCCGGTCACCCGCAAGGGCGCCCGCATGGGCCTGCACGCCAAGTCGCTGGTGGTCGATCGCCGCATCGGCGTGGTCGGCACCCACAACTTCGATCCGCGCAGCGAGAACTACAACACCGAAGGCGCGGTGATCATCGACGATCCGGTGTTTGCCGAGCAGCTGGCCGAGAGCATCCTGCGCGATACCCATCCGCAGAACTCGTGGACAGTGGCGCCGCGGGCCAAGCCGCCAGTGCTGTCGGGCCTGAACTACAGCGTCGGCAAAGCCTCCGAAGCGCTGCCGATCCTCGACTTCTGGCCGTGGCGCTACGCCACCGACTACGAGTTCAAGCCCGGTCCGGACTGCCCGCAGCCGCTGCCACGGCAGGACCCGGCGTTCCACAATTGCTACGTCGCCGTCGGCGACTTCCCCGAAGTCAACGTCGGCCCGAAGTGGCTGCTGGTGCGCATGCTGACTGCATTCGGCGCCGGCCTCGTTCCCATCCTCTGAAGGTGCCCGCATGACCCAGGTGTTCCGCGAAGCCGTTTCCATCGAGCAGCTCAACGCGCTCAGCCGCAACACGGCGATCGAATCCCTCGGCATCGTCTTCAGCGCTGCGGGCGAAGACTGGCTGCAGGCCACCATGCCGGTGGACGAGCGCACCCGGCAGCCGTACGGCATCCTGCACGGCGGTGCCTCGGTGGTGCTGGCCGAGACCCTGGGCAGCAGCGCCGGCAACCTGTGCGTGGATACCGGCAAGCAGATCTGCGTGGGCCTGGAAATCAACGCCAACCACGTGCGCGCCGTGCGCTCGGGCACGGTCACCGGCACCGCCCGCGCGCTGCACGTCGGCCGCAGCACCCAGCTGTGGGAGATCCGCATCGAAGACGAGCAGGGCCGGCTGGTGTGCATCTCTCGGCTGACCCTGGCGGTGGTGGCCGCCGGCCACGGTTGAGCCCCCGGCGGGCGTGTTGACGGCGGCAGAACCCAGCGTTCCCCGCCGATTGCCCCGGTCAATGGCGGTTATGGCCTAAATCGGCTGGCAGCTGCTGCGGCGCTCCGGTATCGTGCGCGGATGACTTCCCCCACTCCGGCCCCCCGTGGCGGCGTGGCGCGTGTGTGCCGTTACCTGTACCGCGTACCGCTGCTGTTGGTCCACATCATCGTGTTCCTGCCGCTGATCCTGATCGGCATGCTCCCGCCGTGGGGCGAGCTGCGCGTGGGCGAGGATACCTTCGGGGCGAAGGTGGTGAACTGGTGGCAGGGCGGCCTGATGTGGATCTTCGGCTTCCGCCTGTCACGGGTGGGCCAGCCCTTGCCCGGTGCCGTGCTGTTCGTCGCCAACCACGTCAGCTGGGTCGACATCTCCATCCTGCACAGCCAGCGCATGATGGGCTTCGTCGCCAAGCGCGAAATCGCCAGCTGGCCGCTGGTCGGTTGGCTCGCCGCGCGCGGGCAGACCATCTTCCACCAGCGCGGCAATACCGAATCGCTCGGTGGCGTGATGCAGGTGATGGCCGATCGCCTGCGTGCCGGCAAGGCAGTAGGCGTGTTCCCGGAAGGGCGCACCCGCGGTGGTCATGAAGTGGGGCCGTTCCATGCCCGCATCTTCCAGGCCGCGGTCGAAACCGGTGTTCCGGTGCAGCCTGTGGCGCTGGTCTATGGGTTCAAGGGTGACGCACAGACCATCGTGGCATTCGGCCCGGGCGAGAGTTTCGCCGCCAATTTCCTGCGCCTGCTGGGTGAGCCGGCGCGGCATACCGAAGTGCATTTCCTGGAGCCGATCGGTACCCAGGACCTGGAAGGCCGTCGACGCATCGCGGAAACCTCGCGCGCGCGCATCGTGGCGGCCATGAGCACCGGCTGAGGGCACGGTGGCCCTGGTCCCGCCACCCGTCCTGGACGCCGGTACACCGACGTTGCATGCGACTGACTACCAGCCGCCGCGCTGGCTGCGCAATCCGCACCTGCAGTCGATGCTCAGCTCCAGCCGCATGCGCCTGCAGCGCGGCCTGCTGCTGCTGGCGGCCACCGGTGCGGTCAGCGAAGAGCTGATCCTCGATGGTGGTGATGGCGTGCGCCTGCAGGGCTGGCACAGCCATGTCGAAGGCCGCGAGCCCAAGGGCATCGCGCTGCTGCTGCATGGCTGGGAAGGCAGTGCCGAATCCAGCTACATGCGCATGGCCGCCGCGCGCATGATCGAGCAGGGCTTCGACGTGGTGCGGCTGAACTTCCGCGACCACGGCAACACCCATCACCTGAACCCCGGCATCTTCCACTCCAATCTCATCGATGAAGTGGTGCACGCCGCGGGCGATATCGCCCAGCGCTGGCCGCAGCTGCCGCTGGTGGCCGCCGGTTATTCGCTGGGTGGCAACTTCGTGCTGCGCCTGGCCCTGCGCGCGCCGGCGGCCGGCGTGCCGCTGCTGCGCGTCGCCTCGGTGTGCCCGGTGCTGGACCCGGCTCTGACGATGGAGAGCATCGAGAACGGCCCGGCGATGTACGACTGGTACTTCCGCCGCAAGTGGGCCGGCTCGCTGCGCCGCAAGCGCGATCTGTTCCCCGAGCTGAGCGACTGCGACGACCGCGTGCTGAAGCTGGACATCCGCGCGCTGACCGCCTGGCTGGTCGAGCGCCACACCAGCTTCGGTTCGCTGCAGGCCTATTTCGACGGCTACTCGATCGCCGGCGACCGCCTGTCGTCCCTGCAGGTACCGGCCGACATCCTGATGGCGCAGGATGACCCGGTGATTCCGTACGCGACCTTCAGCAACTGGCAGCTGCCGGGCCAGGCGCGCCTGGAAACCGCCTGCTGGGGCGGCCACTGCGGGTTCATCGAAAACTGGCGCGGCGACGGCTTCTCCGAGCGCTGGGTGGCGCAGCGCCTGCAGCGGGTGCTGGCGGGCTGAACCGGCACCGGTGCGTGGACCGCTACAATGCGGGTTTGCACTTGAACCGGACCGCCATGCAAGACCAGATCATCCAAGCGTTGCGCCAGAACCAGGCCGACCAGGCCGTGCAGCTGGCCCAGGCGTGGACCCGTGATGAACCCGGCCAAGCCGAAGCCCACCGCTGGCTGGCGCTTGCGCTGCAGCAGCAGGGCAAGGCCGAGGATGCGATGGAGGCGCTGCAGCAGGCGTTGCAGCTGGCCCCCGATGATGCCCAGCTGCACCTGCAGCACGCTGGCCTGCTGCTCGCCCTGCGCCAGTACCAGGGCGCTGACGAAGCGCTGGCACGTACCACCGGGCTTGACCCGAATTCCTTCGCCGCCTATCTGATGCAGGCGCACCTGGCGATCGGCCGCAACGACTTCGATGAAGCCCAGCGCCTGTCCACGCTGGCCTCGCGCGTTGAGCCGGACCACCCGGAACTGCTGACCATCGACGGCATGATCGCGCTGCGCCGCGACGACCCGGATCGTGCGCTGACGCTGCTGTCGGCGGCCAACCAGGCGCAGCCGAACGACACCCGCGTGCTGTACGCACTGGGCTTCGCCTACCTGGGCAAGGACATGCTTGCCTTCGCCGAGCAGGCGTTCCGCCGCGTGCTGGAACTGAACCCGGCCATCAGCTCGCTGCATGGCCTGGTAGTGCAGTTGGCGCTGCGCCAGGGCAACCTGGAGGCGGCTGCCGAAGCGATGCAGATCGCGCTTCAGCAGGAAGGCATGGATACGCCGTCGATGCGTCGCCTGGCCGGTGAACTGTCGCTGCGCGGCGGCCAGCCGCTGCAGGCGCTGGACCATCTGCTGCCGTTGCTGGAATCGATCCCCGACGACCGCCAGGTGCTGCAGCTGCTGCTGATGTCCTGGCAGCGCCTGGGCCGCGAAGACGAGGCCCGCGCGCGCCTGGACGCTGCCCTGGAACAGCATCCGCAGCTGCACGACCTGTGGCTGGCACGCCTGGCCGTGGAAGAAGTCGGCAGCCCGACCGCCGCGGCGACCGTGGAGCGCTGGATGGACGCGATGCCGGGTCATCTGCCGGCACTGGAAGCACGCCTGCGCCTGCATGACATGGTGGGCGAACACGAACAGGCCGAAGCCATCGCCGAACGTATCGTCAGCCTCGAACCGGGCCGCGTCAGTGGCGAAACACGCCTGGTCGAAGGCCTGCTGCAGCGTGATCCGGTCGCCGCGATCGCGCGCGTGCAGGCGCTGATCGACAGGGCGCCGGACGGCCATCGCGCCGACCTCCGTACCTGGCTGGGTGAAATCCAGGATCGCGCTGGCCAGCCGGAACAGGCGCTGCAGACGTGGATGGCGCTGCAGGCCGACCAGGCACCGCAGCGCCTGCCGCTTCCACCGCAGGCCAAGGCGCCGCCGAGCTGGCCGGAGAAGGGCGAGATCGACAGTGATGCCAGCTCCGCGCCGATCTTCCTGTGGGGTGCGCCGGGTTCGGGTGTGGAGCGGGTTGCGACCGGCCTGGCGGCCGCCAGCCCGGTGCTGCGCAGCGACCGCTACACCAGCAATCCGCCGGATGATGCATTCCAGAACTACCACACGCTGCAGGACCTCGCCTCCGGCGTGCTGACCCCGGAGCGGCTGGTGCAGCGCTGGCGCGAGCAGCTGCCGGCGCGTGGCCTGCAGGGTGATGCCGTCATCGACTGGCTGCTGTGGTGGGACAACGCCCTGCTGTGGGCGCTGCGCCCGCAGCTGCCGCAGGGACGACTGGTGCTCGTGCTGCGTGACCCGCGCGACATGCTGCTGGACTGGGTGGCCTACGGCGCTGCCGCTCCGCTGGCGATGACCTCGCTGGCTGAAGCCAGCGAATGGCTGGCGCGCGGGCTGGCGCAGGTTGCCACCCTGCATGAGGAAGAACTGTATCCGCACGTGCTGCTGCGCATCGACCAGATCGGCAATGATCCGCACGCGATGGCCGAACTGCTGGGACGCCTGTTCGAGCGGCAGATGCCGCCGGCCGCACAGCTGGGCGCACCGCGCTTCCCGCCGGGCCACTGGCGCAACTACCGCGACGTGATGAGCGCCGCCTTTGCCAAGCTCACCCCGATTGCGGTGCGCCTGGGTTACCCGGAAGAGTAAGGAGAAGCCGATGCAACTGAGCAGCCACAGCCTGACCAACGGCGCGCCGATCGACCGCGCGTTCGCCGCCGGCGATGCCACCGGTTTCGCGCCGGACCGCAATCCGCACCTGGCCTGGAACGGCGCACCGGAAGGCACGCGTTCGTTCCTGCTGGTGTGCGTGGACCCGGATGTGCCGACCGTTGCGGAAACGGTCGGCCGCAGCGACATGACCGTGCCGCGCGACCAGCCGCGCTGCGACTTCGTGCACTGGGTGATGGCCGATATTCCGGCCTCGGTGCAGGAGATCGCCGCCGGCAGCTGCAGCGATGACTTCGTGGTGAAGGGCAAGACCGCACCGGCTGGCCCGGCGGGCAGCCGCCAGGGCCTGAACGACTTCACCGGCTGGTTTGCGGGCAACCCGGACATGGCCGGCGATTACCTGGGCTATGACGGCCCGTATCCGCCGTTCAACGACGAACGCGTGCACCGCTATTTCTTCCGCGTGTTCGCGCTGGATGTGGCCTCGCTGGAACTTCCGGCGCGCTTCACCGCCGCCGACGCATATCGCGCCATGCACGGCCACGTGCTGGCCGAAGCCGCACTGCATGGCACCTACACGTTGAACCCGGCGCTGGGCTGAGCGGCACGATGGGTAGAGCCGGCCGCTGGCCGGCTTTGCTTCTGTAGCGTCGAGCCACCATGAAAAGGGGCAGTCGGCCAGCGGCCGGCCCTACCCACCACGAAGAAGGGCGACCTCGCGGCCGCCCTTCTGTCGTCTTACTTCTTCTCGATGGCCGACTCGACCACCATGTCCAGCACGTACGCCTGCGACGGCGCATCGGCCGGCGGGTTCTTCACTTCGTAGCGCTTCACGCGCACCACGTTGCGCACGCCGTCCTCGTGGGTGTAACCCTCGATGTTGCCGTAGAAGTTCTCGAACTTGCCCGGCTCACCCTGCTTCAGGCCCTTGTCGTCGAACTTCACTTCACGCACCTGCAGGCACTGGTAGTCCGGGATCAGCGGGTGCGAGCACTTCTCGGTCTTGGCGGCCACTTCCAGGAACACGGTTTCGCCGGCGCCGCCGTAGCGGGTTTCAGCGGTCGGTTCCGGGTTGAACACCAGCACGTCGCCCTTTGCGTTGGTCAGGGTCAGCTTGCCATCGGCATCCTGCTCGGCCTTCAGCTCGCCCTGCAGGCGGCTCGACACGGCCTCGTCCAGCGCCATCAGCGCCTTGTCGGTGCAGGCCATCATGGTCGAGGCCATCGCACTGACCGTCAGCTTGCCGTCGGCCAGGGTGTAGCCGCCACCCATGTGGTTGCAGGCGTTGCTGACCGACAGGCGGCCATCAGCGAAGTCCAGGGTGACCGGCTTGTCTTCGCGGGCGAACAGCGCGTCGATGCGCTTGCCGTCGGCGGCAGTGGCCTGCTGCAGCAGCCAGTGCTGGCTCTGCAGGCGCTGCGCGTCCAGGTGCGCCAGCGTCTGCTGGTCTGCTGCCTTGGCCGCGGCCGGGGCCACGTCGTCGCCGCCGGTGCCGGCCGGGGCCGGGGTCTGGCTGCAGGCGGCCAGCAGGGCCAGCGGGAGGAGCAGGGTGAGCTTGCGGTTCATGGTGATTCTCCTTGGGGAACCGTGGGGGAAACGGGGTGGGGCCAGCAACGGGGTTACCGTGCCCCGGCGCTGTTCAGCTGCCGGACGGCAACCACAGCAGCAGCGCGGCGCCCAGCGCGATGCGGTAAAGCGCGAACGCGGTGAACCTGTGCGATTTGATGTAGCCCATCAGCCACTTCACTACGACGAAGCCGGTGACGGCCGCGGCAAGGAAGGCCACGCCCACCTCGGTCCAGTTCTCGCTGCTCAGCTGTCCGGCCTTGGCCATTTCCAGGAAGGTGTAGGCGCTGGCGGCGAACATGGTGGGAATGCCAACCAGGAACACGAACTCGGCGGCGGCCGCGCGGCGGCTCAGGCCCAGCAGCATGGCCAGGAAGATCGCCGAGGCCGAACGCGAGGTGCCGGGGAACACGCCGGCCACCACCTGCGCCAGGCCGACGCCGATCGCCACGGTCCAGGTCACCTGGTCGCGGTCGGGCAGGCGCGCGGTGTAGGCCTCCACCAGCAGCATCCAGATGCCACCGATGATCAGTGCCCAGGCCACCGGGCTGACCGTCTCGGGCAGCGACCAGCCGGCTTTGCGCACCACCAGGCCGACCACGGCGGTGACCAGGAAGGCCGCGCCCAGCTTGAATACGTACTCGCGGTTTTCGCGCTGCCCGAAACCGGTGGCCAGCTGCAGCAGGCGCTGGCGGAACACCAGTACCACCGCCACGATCGCGCCGGCCTGGATGACGATATTGAAGAAGTCCGAACGGGCACCCAGCCAGTGCTGGGCGATGAGCAGGTGGCCGGTGCTGGAGATCGGCAGGAACTCGGTCAAGCCTTCGAGGATGCCCAGCAGCAGGGCGGAGAGCAGGTCGGACATGGACGGTGCGGGCACGCGCGGCAGGAAGGAAGAAGGTCGAGAGGATAGACGATCACTGCCGCACCAAACGGGTGCGTCCGCTGTCGGCTGCACCCATTTGGTGCGCACGGTTCTGCACCGCTGCGGGGCGGCCTTTTTGAAATCAATGACTTGCAGCCTGCGAAAAGTTGGCACGGTCGTTGCTGTACCTCAGCAGGCATTCATCCCCATCCGAGGTCGTACCGATGTCCGTGGAAAACGTTGAGAAGCTGATCAAGGACAACCAGATCGAGTTCGTCGACCTGCGCTTTGTCGACATGCGTGGTGTCGAGCAGCACGTGACCTTCCCGGTCAGCATCGTCGAGCCGTCGCTGTTCGAAGAAGGCAAGATGTTCGATGGCAGCTCGATCGCCGGCTGGAAGGGCATCGCCGAATCGGACATGGTGCTGCTGCCGGATACCGCCAGCGCCTACGTCGACCCGTTCTACGCCGATCCGACCATCGTGATCAGCTGCGACATCCTCGATCCGGCCACCATGCAGCCGTATGGCCGTTGCCCGCGCGGCATCGCCAAGCGCGCCGAGGCCTACCTGAAGTCCTCCGGCATCGCCGAAACCGCGTTCTTCGGCCCGGAGCCGGAATTCTTCATCTTCGATTCGGTCCGCTTCGCCAATGAAATGGGCCACACCTTCTTCCAGGTCGACTCGGAGGAAGCGGCGTGGAACAGCGGCGCCAAGTACGACGGCGCCAACAGCGGCTACCGTCCGGGCGTGAAGGGCGGTTACTTCCCGGTGCCGCCGACCGACACCCTGCACGACCTGCGCGCCGAGATGTGCAAGACCCTGGAACAGGTCGGCATCGAAGTGGAAGTGCAGCACCACGAAGTGGCCACCGCCGGCCAGTGCGAGATCGGCACCAAGTTCAGCACCCTGGTGCAGAAGGCCGACGAACTGCTGCGCATGAAGTACGTGATCAAGAACGTCGCGCACCGCAACGGCAAGACCGTCACCTTCATGCCCAAGCCGATCGTCGGCGACAACGGCAGCGGCATGCACGTGCACCAGTCGCTGTCCAAGGGCGGCACCAACCTGTTCTCCGGTGACGGCTACGGCGGCCTGAGCCAGCTGGCGCTGTGGTACATCGGCGGCATCTTCAAGCACGCCAAGGCCATCAACGCCTTCGCCAACTCGGGCACCAACAGCTACAAGCGCCTGGTGCCGGGCTACGAAGCACCGGTGATGCTGGCCTACTCGGCCCGCAACCGTTCGGCTTCGTGCCGCATTCCGTGGGTGTCCAACCCGAAGGCACGCCGCATCGAAATGCGCTTCCCGGATCCGATCCAGTCCGGCTACCTCACCTTCACCGCGCTGATGATGGCCGGCCTGGACGGCATCAAGAACCAGATCGACCCGGGCGCACCGAGCGACAAGGACCTGTACGACCTGCCGCCGGAAGAAGAGAAGCTGATCCCGCAGGTCTGCTCCTCGCTGGACCAGGCGCTGGAAGCGCTGGACAAGGACCGCGAGTTCCTGAAGGCCGGCGGCGTGATGAGCGATGACTTCATCGACGGCTACATCGCGCTGAAGATGCAGGAAGTGACCAAGTTCCGCGCGGCCACCCACCCGCTGGAATACCAGCTGTACTACGCCAGCTGACCGGTGGCGATGGCGGTGGGCTTCCCCCTCCCACCCGCCGCCATCGCTTCCGTCTTCGCGGCTGGGGAGCCGCAGGGCGGGCCCCGGTCCGCCGTGGTAGTGCGGACCCCGACCCGCCGTGGTAGAGCGGGCCGCTGGCCCGCCGTGGTAGAGCGGGCCGCTGGCCCGCTGCAGTAGAGCGGACTGTTAGTCCGCTGAAACAGGGGCAAGAGAGACCGGATACGCGACCAGGGCCGCCCTCCCTCCCGCGTCGGTCGTGCAAGGAGAGAGGCACGGCCGTCCCGGCCCTGTACGTGTCCGGTGCAACAGCCACGGCCATCATCCTGATGGCCGCTGGTTGCCTGATGCCAACGCGCGCTGGCGCGCTGGCCCCATCCACCCTCGGGACATGCGCATGAAACTGATCTCCGCCATCATCCGGCCGTTCAAGCTCGACGAGGTCCGCGAGGCCCTCTCCGACGCAGGCGTGTCGGGCATCACCGTGACCGAAGTGAAAGGCTTCGGCCGCCAGAAGGGCCACACCGAGCTGTATCGCGGCGCCGAGTACGTCGTCGACTTCCTGCCGAAGATCAAGATCGAAACCGTGGTCACCGACGAGCGTGCCGACGCGGTGATCGAAGCGATCCAGTCGTCGGCAGGCACCGGCAAGATCGGTGACGGCAAGATCTTCGTCACCGCCGTCGAACAGGTCATCCGCATCCGCACCGGCGAAATCGGTGCCGACGCGCTGTAACCCCTTTCCGGAGACTCCCCCATGAAGATGCGCCTTCTCACCGGGTGGCAAGCCCGGTTCCACTTCGTGTGCCTGTTGATGCTGCTCAGCGCGCTGGCCGCCGGTGCGTGGCCGGGCAGTGCCCACGCTCAGGCCCAGATCTCGCCGCTGCCGAGCGAAAGCGTGGCGGTCGAACCACTGCAGGACCCGGTCGCTGCGGCCGCCGCACCGGCCGCGGCTGAAGCCGCCGCGACCTACGACCATGGCGACGTGGCCTGGATGCTGACGTCCACCCTGCTGGTGTTGCTGATGGTGGTGCCGGGCCTGGCCTTGTTCTATGGCGGCCTGGTGCGTTCGAAGAACGTGCTGTCGGTGCTCAGCCAGATCCTGGTGGTGTTCTCGCTGGTGCTGCTGCTGTGGGTGGCCTATGGCTACAGCGCGGTGTTCAGCGCGGGCAACCCGTTCTTCGGCTCGTTCACCGAATTCGCCTTCCTCAAGGGCTTCACTCCGGAGTCGGTCGGCAACACCCCGATCAAGGGCCTGCCGGATTACCTGTTCGTCGCCTTCCAGTCGACGTTTGCTGGCATCACCACCGCGCTGATCGTCGGCGCGTTCGCCGAGCGCATCAAGTTCCGTGCGGTGCTGCTGTTCTCGGCGCTGTGGTTCACCCTCAGCTACATCCCGATGGCGCACATCGTCTGGGGTGGCGGCTACCTGGGTGAGATGGGCGCGATCGATTTCGCCGGTGGCACCGTGGTCCACATCAACGCAGGTGTGGCCGGTCTGGTCGCCGCGTGGTTCGTCGGCAAGCGCCTGGGCTATGGCCAGACCGCGCTGAAGCCGCACAACGTGCCGTTTACCTACATCGGCGCGATGCTGCTGTGGGTCGGCTGGTTCGGCTTCAACGCGGGTTCCGCCGCTGCCGCCGATACCGTCGCCTCGCTGGCCTTCCTCAATACCGTGCTGGCCACGGCCGCTGCCGTACTCGGTTGGACGCTGGTGGAAGCGATCAGCAAGGGCAAGCCGTCGGCACTGGGCGCGGCCTCGGGCGCAGTGGCCGGCCTGGTCGGCATCACCCCGGCCTGCGGCACCGTCGGCCCGCTCGGCGCGATCATCATCGGCTTCGTCGCCGGCGTGGTCTGCGTGTGGGGCGTGACGGGCCTCAAGCGCATGCTGAAGGTGGACGACACCGCCGACGTGTTCGGTGTGCATGGTGTCGGCGGCATCGTCGGCGCGATTCTCACCGGTGTGTTCAGTGCACAGTCGCTGGGCGGTACCAAGCCCGATCTGGATATCGCCCATCAGGTGTGGGTGCAGGTGGTCAGCGTCGGCCTGACCGTGGTCTGGTCGGCGGTGGTGACCACGCTGATCCTGCTGGTGGTGCGCAGCGTGGTCGGCCTGCGCGTGACCGAGGAAGCAGAGCGCACCGGCCTGGATGTGACCTCGCACGGCGAGTCCGCGTACGAGGCCTGAAGTAGCGGCCGAGCTGCTGCATTGATGTTGTGGGTGCCGACCGTTGGTCGGCACTTTTACTGCTCTGGTAGGTGCCAAGCTTGCTTGGCACTGGGTCTGGGTCTGCTCTGGTGGGTGCCGACCACTTGGTCGGCACAGCGGGTAGACCATCCACGCATGGCGTGGATCTACCGCATCCTCTCTGGTGGGTGCCAAGCTTGCTCGGCACAGCGGCATGCATCATCGCGCCTGATCGCGCACAATCGGGCCATGCACCCGATCCGCACCGCCCTGATGCTCTCGGCCTGCCTGCTGCTGGCCGCCTGTGCCTCCGCGCCGCAGGAAACCCGCAACCCGCTCGCCACCTGGGTGCCGTCGCCGAACCAGAACGCGCGCACGCCCGTCATCATCGTCATCCATCACACCGAGCAGAAGT
Source organism: Stenotrophomonas sp. 28608_Sma (assembly GCF_056486185.1). Lineage (NCBI taxonomy): Bacteria > Pseudomonadati > Pseudomonadota > Gammaproteobacteria > Lysobacterales > Lysobacteraceae > Stenotrophomonas > Stenotrophomonas sp. 28608_Sma. The sequence goes on from NZ_CM151308.1 coordinate 138,360, forward strand.
CGGTGCAGCAGAGCCTGCGTACGTTGCGCACGGCCAACAGCGGTGGACCGGTCAGCGCGCACTACCTGATCGGTGCCGATGGCCATCGCTATCAGCTGGTTGCCGATGAGCGCCGCGCCTGGCACGCCGGCGCCGGGCGTTGGGGCACCATCACCGACCTCAACTCGGCATCGATCGGCATCGAGCTCGACAACGATGGCCGCAGCCCGTTCAGTGCGGCGCAGATCGAATCGCTGATCGTGCTGCTGCGCGATCTCACCGCCCGCCTGAACATTCCGCCGCGGCAGGTGATTGGCCATGCCGACCTGGCGCCGACACGCAAGCAGGACCCGAGCCGCTTCTTCCCGTGGCAGCAGCTGGCCGAGGCCGGTTTCGGCGTCTGGCCGCGCGCTGCCGACGGTGCGGCGCCGGAAGGCTTCGACGCGTGGAGTGCGCTGGCCCGCTTCGGCTATCCGCTCGACAACCGGGACGCCGCCGTCGCTGCCTTCCACCGCCGTTTCCGTGGCCGCGACGACCTGCCGAAGACACTGGATGCCGAAGACGCCCGCATCCTGCATTCCCTGCTGCTGCAGACGCCGTGAGCCATGCCTGGCACGTTCGCTCCATGCCGTTCCCGCTCCCCGGTAGTGCCAGACCATGCCTGGCATCCTCTGGCGATCACCCCAGACCCAGCGCATCGCGTAGCGCCACGATGTGCGCGCGGCCAACAACCAGCTCGCTACCGTCGCTCAGCACCAGCCAGTAGCGGCTGCCGGAACCGGCATGCAACGTTCGCACGTGCCGCAGGTTGACCAGGTGCGAGCGATGGCAGCGCACGAAATCCTGAGGCAGTACTGAGGCCAGTGCAGTCAGGGATTTGTCATGCAGTTCGCTGCGGCCATCGCGCATGCGCACCTGGCTGTAGTCGCCATCTGCCGCGATCCACATCACTTCCGAGAGCTCGACGGTTGCCGTTCCCTGCGCACGCCAGATGCCCAGGTAGCGTGCCCGGCCTGAACGCATACCGCCGGTATCGAACAAGCGTTCCAGCGCCTGACCAAGGCGTTCGCGCGAAAAGGGCTTGGGAACGAAGTCGAGCACGCCGTGTTCAAATGCCTGCAGCGCACGATCACGGTGGGCCGACACCACTACGCACTGGTAGCGGCCGGCTACCGCACGCCGCAGCAGTTCGAAACCGTCCTCGCCCCCAAGGTTGAGGTCCAGCAGTAGGCCGTCGTAGACATTGCGCTGCAGGCGGTCGCCGGCTGCCTCCAGATCGGCCACGGCATCGAAGCGTGCGCGCGTTCCTGCCAGCTCGGCGCACAGCCGCTGCAGACGTTGGCGTACCAGCGGTTCGTCTTCAACGATCAGGATGCGCATGTCAGTTCGATCCGTCCGCACCATTGGTTGCCGTCGATGCCTTGCACGAAGCTCCATCCGCCGGGGCTGGCGGCCGCCAGACTGGCTTCGATGTAGCGCGTGCCCGTGCCGCGACCGCGATGCGAGGATGAGCCGTGCGCGCTGTGCAGTTCCAGCACCCAACGTCCACCGCCGCGCTGCACGCGCAGACGGAACGGGTGCTGCGCGCATGCCAGCGCACCGGCATGCGTCAGCGCGTTTTCCACCTGTGCATGCAGGATGCCGGGCGGCAGCAACAGCGGCGCATCCTCGCCATCCACGTCCAGCACCAGGGGCTGGCCCAGTGCCTGGCCAACGATGTCCAGGTGGCTGCGGCACAGGGCCAGCTCGTCCTGCAACGGAATGCTCTGCCGGCTGCTGCTGTCACGCAGCCGATCGAACTGATCGGCCAACGACTCCACCAGGCGGCTGGCACGCGAAGGTGCCTGCTCGATCAGTTCCTGCAGACTTGTGAGGGTGTTCATGAGCCAATGTGGCTGGATGCCTCGCTGCAACAGCTGCAATGAAAGCCGTGCGCGCTCTTCACGCAGCAACGCATTGTGCCGGTCCAGTGCCTGCAGTTGTACCGCGTGACGCAGCAGCAGGAACACCATCAGTACCGCCAGCAGCAGGAAGTACGGTCCGTCAAGGAAAGCGCCGCGCGCGACCAGCAACGCCAGCAGGCCGGCCAGCAGCAGGACCAGGATCGGCCATCGATCCTCTGTGTCGCTGCGCGCACGCAACAGCAGCCACACTGAAGCGAGCAGGCTCAACAACAGCACCGTGGCCGAGCGGGTGTCAAAGCCAGGCAGGACGAAGGCGAGCACCACGATCACGGACAGATAGACGAAGCACGCGACACGCGACACGCGGCACCGTTACCTGGAACCGCCGCGCCAGATAGGCTGGCAGCAGTGCCGCCGCGGCTACGTGCAACGCCAGCAGTGCAATCAGGCGCGGGCCATGCCACGGGTAGTCATACCCCAGCAGGGAGCGCCACGCTTCCACTGCAGGCAACGCCAGTCCCACCACGCCCAGTGCCAGCAGAAGGCGCGTGCCGGGCGTGCGGGTCTGGCCACGCAGTACTGCCAGGAAATACAGGCTCGCTGCCGCCAGTGCGCCGATGGCGAAGGCCGCAACCAGCCATGGCAGGATGATCTGGCCATACAGCACAGCAGCGGGCGCGATCAATGCCATCGCGTCGGCGCCATGCAGGGTGAAATGTTGTCGCTGGCTGGATGCAAGCACGACCAGCTCATCGGTGGCATTGCCAGAAGCGGGGGGAAGCACGTGGACAAGGTCGATGCGTCCTGGTTGTTCTTCTTCAGCGGTGCGGCCCACGACGCCATTGCTGATCCAGGGCGTGCCGTTCCAGTACAGCTGGCTGGCAGCGCGCAGCGACAGCCGCAACGTGCGGTCATGATCGTCGGTGCCGGTTGGCGCCGGCACCTGCCAGCGCAGCCAGTACGGGCCGCGCCACTGCGCCAGCAGCTGCTGATCCAGCGGACGCCAGGCCAGGTCCTGCGGCGGCCGCGCAGGCAGGGGGCTGGATGCCCCGGCGTCCGCAGGTGCCATCTGCGCCCCCTGCACGAATACCACGCCGGCGGGTGGCGTCGACACGACCAGCCATGCGGCCACCGCCGCAAGCAGCAGAGCAAGAACAGCCAGGGTACGTGGGATCTGCATGGCGGCCATCGTATCGGTTGCGTGGAGCCATTGGACCGCCTTTTGGAGACGTTCGGCAGGCGGGTGCCCCCACAGCCCTGTGATCGAGCCGATGCTGACCGCGCACGTCCCTCCTTTGGAGCCCACCATGAGCCGCAACGCCTGCACATCGTCCAGCAGTCTCCATCCTCGTCGCTCTGCCCTGGTCGCCACGGTGGCCACGTTCTGTCTGGCGCTCGCTGCGGCCATGCCGGCGCAGGCCACGCCTAGGGCATTGGTGTTCGAGCCGTACACGCTGCAGACCAAAGCACATGGCGCCATCCCTGCAGAGATCGCCGTGCTGGAGGTGCCGCGCCGACACAGCGAGCCGGACGGACCGCGCATGGGGCTGAAGGTGGTACGCCTGCGTGCAACCGGTGGCAATGGCCGCAGCGCCCCCGTGGTTTATCTGGCCGGTGGCCCGGGTGGTTCCGGCATCGATACCGCGCGCGGCCCGCGCTGGCCGGTGTTCGACCAGGTCCGACGCGAAGCCGACGTGCTGCTGCTCGACCAGCGAGGTGCCGGTCTGTCTGAACCACCGCCGGAGTGTCCGCATGAAACCCGCTTCGACGATGGCCAACCACTGCAGCGCGATGCGGCCCTGGCCGCATTGCAGGCGACGGCTGCCAAGTGCGTGGAATTCTGGCGTCAGGCTGGCGTCGATCTGGGCGCCTATACGACCGCCGAGAGTGCCGATGACCTGGATGATCTGCGGCGCGCTCTGGGTGTGCCCAGGATCAGCTTGTGGGGCATGAGCTATGGCACCCACCTGGCGCTTGCGACGGTGCGCCTGCACGGCAAAGATCTGGAACGCGTCGTGCTGATGGGCACCGAAGGCCCCGATGACACACTGAAGCTGCCGCTCAGCAGCGATGCGCTGCTACAGGAACTGACGCCACTGGCCCGCAGGGACGGCTTCGACGATCTGGCCGGATCGGCAAAGCGCGTGCTGCAGGCATTGCGTGAGCAGCCGCGACAGGGTCGCAGCCGCATGCATGACGGTCGCCAGGTGACCATCGGTGAATTCGACGCGCAGATCCTGATTGCCAATGCTCTTGGCCAGCGGCATACCCAGCAGTGGCTGCCGTTGATACTCCGCGAGGCCGAGCGCGGCAACTACGACCCGCTGGCCGATCTGGTGCTGATCGTGCGCGCACAGTTCGCCCAGTACCCGGCGATGGGGCTGGCCATGGACGTGGCTTCCGGGCAGAGCCCGCAGCGCCTGGCGAGGGTGGAGGCGCAGGCACGCGAAAGCCTGTTCGGCGACGCCCTGAACTTCCCGTTCCCCGCCATCGGCAACGGCCTGGGCCTGGCCGATCTGGGCGAATCCTTCCGCGGGCCGCTGCGCAGCGACGTGCCGGTGCTGTTCATCAGCGGCACGCTGGATGGGCGCACGCCACCGGCCAATGCCGATGCGCTGCGTCCAGGCTTCAGCCATGGCCGCTCGCTACTGGTGCGCAACGCCAGCCATCACCACGAGCTGTGGACCGGCAATCCTGCCATTGCCCGCAGCATCGTCGACTTCCTGGCCGGTCGCATCGTGAACGATGCCGAGCTGGACGTACCGCCGCCGGTGTTCGCCACCAGCAACAGTGGCCTGCTGGGCAGTGGCGGACGCTGAAGGGAGAGCGTGGTGCCGGGCACCCGGCGCGTCCGGCACCGTGCTGTTTCCTCTACATTGGGGCAATGAAAGACATCATTGCCCCCCTGAACCGCACGAGCTTGGGTCTTGTTGCGCTGGCCGTGCTCGCCGGCTGCTCCACCACCGCTCCCCGCACCGGAACCGCAGTGCCGACGCCGGTCACGCCGCCCGCGGCCACCTATGCCAAGGCCGCATGGAGTGCACTGCCACCGGTCTCCGACAGCGACCTGCAGGCCGGTTTCGTCGCCTGGCGCAGCAGCTGCACCCGCCTGAAGAACGATGCGGTCTGGGCCAAACCCTGCGCCACCGCCGCGACGGTTTCGGACAAGGACCCGGCGGCGATCCGCCAGTTCCTGCAGCGCGATTTGGATGTCTATGCATTGCGTGCCGGCGGCCACCAGGCCGACGGGCTGATTACCGGCTACTACGAGCCGATCTACCCCGGCAGCCTCACCCGCACGGCTGCTGCCACTGTACCGGTGTACGGCACGCCCGATGATCTGGTGGTGGTGCAGCTGGACAGCATCTACCCGGAACTGAAGGGCAAGCGCCTGCGCGGGCGCGTCGAGGGCAAGGTGCTCAAGCCCTATGACGACGCCGGCACGATCGCGGCCAAGGGCGCCAAGGCGCCGGTACTGGCCTGGCTGACCGACCCGATGGACCTGCAGCTGCTGCAGATCCAGGGGTCGGGCCGGGTGCGCCTGCCCGATGGCACGCAGGTGCGGCTGGCCTATGCGGAACAGAACGGCCACCCCTACCGCGCGATCGGTCGCTGGCTGGTCGACCAGGGCCAGCTGAAGAAAGAAGACGTCACCATGGACGCGATCCGCGCCTGGGCCCGGGCCAATCCCGCGCGCGTGCCGGAACTGCTGCGCAGCAACCCCAGCTACGTGTTCTTCGTGCGCAACCCGGACAGCCCGGAAGGCCCACGTGGTTCACTGAACGTGCCGCTCACCGCCGGCTACAGCGTCGCAGTGGATCGCAGCGTGGTGCCGCTGGGCAGCCTGCTGTGGCTGTCCACCACGCGCCCGGACGGCACCCCGGTGGTGCGCCCGGTGGCCGCGCAGGACACCGGCGGCGCGATTGCCGGTGAAGTACGCGCGGACCTGTACTGGGGCAGTGGCGATGCCGCAGGCAAGCTGGCCGGCGACATGAAGCAGAAGGGCAACATCTGGATGCTGTGGCCGAAGGGCGTGGCGCTGCCTAAGGGATAGATTCGGGCGGGGTAGGGCTAAAATAGATCCGCTTAATTGTATTCGGCGTCTCTGGCTTAGCAAAAAGGATGCGGGTTTATCAATTGCTGCAATTTATTAGTGGGGATTTTTCTAATCTTTCGCCTCGCTTGCAAATGGCTCGGGGATCCGCTTCATGGTAGAAACAGAATTTTTGAACTGGTGACGCATTCAGTCCGTTCCCGTAGTGAGAGCTCCACTTGGGCTTCCTTCCGCAAGTCCAAGCCTTTGATTTTAAATGGACACTTGGCGGCCGTAAAAAATTTACGGAAGGATCATGCTCGGGGTGATATCCTTGCCGCTTTAGTATTTGGACCTCGCCATGCTCAAGCGATTTGAAGTCAAGAATTTTAAGAATTTTGGAGAGAATTTGGTTTTTGACTTAGCCAACACAAATGGTTATGAGTTTAATAGGTCGGCGGTAATTGGCGGTATTGTAAATAAGGCTATTATTTACGGCTATAACGGAGTCGGCAAGTCAAATTTAGGGTTTGCTATATTTGACATAATCTCCCATCTTACCGACCGGCAAAAGGGCATATTGCGCACTAAGCACTATCTCTACGCCGGATCGAAGTGTGAGATGGCTGAATTCAAGTACACATTTGCGGTTGGCGGTGGCGAGGTCTACTACGAGTACGGAAAATCTGATCTTGAGACAATTATCTACGAGCGACTGGTTGTAAACGGTCGTGAGTTTGCATCAATTGATCGTCGCGTGAGTAGTGTTTCCGAAATCAACGTTGATGGCGCTGAAACGCTAAAGCGAGACGTCGGTGATTCTCAGATATCGATTATAAATTATCTAAGAAACAACGTTGTCCTGGGTCATAATTTTGATAATGAATGCTTTTCTGATTTTCTTTCTTTTGTAGATGGAATGCTCTTCTTTAGGTCTTTGAATTCAAACAACTATATTGGATATGAGCAGGGGTCTTCAGGTCTCGAGTCGGATATTATTGGAAACGATGAGGGCGGGGTTCTCGATTTTCAGCAGTTTCTAAATGACGCTGGAATTATGTGTAAGCTTGTGGTTGTGAAAAATGAAGAGGGTGCATACATCGCTCTTGATTTGGAGGGAAGGAAGATCAGATTCTTTGATGTCGCTTCACAGGGGACGAAGTCGCTAGCGCTATTTTATTACTGGTACCGGCGCTTCAAGGGTGAATCATCAAAGGTGAGATTCCTTTTTGTTGATGAGTTCGATGCTTTCTATCATTACAGCTTGGCGATTAAGGTTATTTCGCTCTTGACTGAGGTTAGTGCACAAACAATCGTTACTACTCACAATACATCAGTGATGACGAATGATTTGTTGAGGCCTGATTGCTACTTCTTCATTGCAGAGAATGGTATTAATTCTCTTTCAAACAGTACTGCTAAGGAACTCCGTGAAGCTCACAACATAGAGAAGATGTATAGAGCAGGAGCATTTGGTGGACAGTAGTGTATTGATCGTTTTTGAAGGGGAGGTCGCTGAGCGAAAGGTCTGGGATAGTCTCAGTCGATTCTATTTTTCGGATGGCCAGATCCCTGTGGTATGTGCCGTTTACTGTGGCGAAATTTATAGCCTTTTCAATAGGTTGAAGGCTGATTCTGATCTCGATGTGTTTGCTCTCTTGAAGGGTAACCCAAAGAATCAATGTCTCGCTGACATCTCTAGGGATCAAATTTCGGAAATACACCTGTTTTTTGATTACGACGGTCATGCGACTGCGGCTAGTGATGAGGCTCTCGCCGAGATGCTTGAGGTTTTTAGCGAGGAAACTGAAGAGGGGAAGCTATATATAAGTTATCCGATGGTTGAGTCAGTTAGACATCACCATCCCGACGTTGATTTTTCCACGCTGAATGTTGCATGCAAACAGAATGTAAATTACAAGAAAATAGTTCATTTATCTTCCAGTTATGCGTACAAAAACATAGCGGGATTTTCAATGGAACAGTGGAATCATGTAGTAAATGAACACTGCTGCAAGTTGAATTATTTGATGCGTGATGCCTTTGAGTTTCCGCATGAGCACTTTGACCAAATTTCCATACTGGAAGCGCAGTTAACGTCCCATATCAACCCATCTTCTGAAGTTGCAGTCCTGAGTGCTTTTCCCGTTTTCCTTAAGGATTATTACGGGTGCGATGGATTGAAGAAATTGATTTCTTCCGATTAACTGCTTCGTACTCTTTGATGGCTCGTTAGAGTTGGCGCGGTGAGAGATAATTGAACCATTTCGAACTCTCCAGCCGCAGCTGCAGCCAGGACCCCTGCAATGAAGAACGTCAAGAGCAACAACACCAAGAAGTACTACAAGCACTGGGCCGAATCGGGCCTGGGCAAGGGCAACGTGCTGATGGAAGCCCGTGGCGAGAAGATCGTGCGCCAGGTGGAGATCTACGGCACCAAGATGGTCTGGGCCGACGAGCATGCCCACAGCGACGACCGCTTCCTGCTGGCCGACCAGCCGGTGTCGTTCCTGGATTTCGACGAAGACGACGAAATTTCCGCGCGTGAATTCGAAGCTGCCTGGAAGAAGGCCCGGGAAGCCACCGGCTACCCGGTGTAACGCTGCCCGGCCGGGGTCAGAGCCCTTTCCTGACGGAAAGGGCTCTGACCCCGGACCCGCGTTTTGCACTACATTGGTGCAATGTCCGACCCCGCACCCCCGCCGTCCCTCGATGCCCTGGGCACGCCGTTGGCCTGGGCCGGGGCCGATGGCTGCATTGCCGGCTGCAACCCGGCCTTCGCCCGCTGGCTGGGCGTCAGCGTCCGGCGCCTGCTGGGGCGGCCGCTGGCCGCACTGGAAGTGCAGGGCGAGGCACTGGCCCATTTCCTGGCCCGCGATGAGCGCGACAGCCTGCGCCTGAACCGGTTGGCGCTGGCGGTGCCCGGCGAGGCCCCGCGCTTCGCCGAGGGCTGGATGAGCCGCCGCGACGATGGCGGTTGGCTGCTGGAGGCGCATCCGGTTGATGAATTCCCCGGGCTCGACCCGACCCAGGCCCTGCCCAGCGCGCTCAGCGCGGCGCTGAAGGGACTGGCCCACGAGCTTCGTAATCCGCTGGCCGGGTTGAAGGGCGCGGCCCAGCTGCTGGCCCGCCGCGCGGCCCAGCGCGATGCCAGCGAACGCGAGCTGATCGAGCTGATCGGCTCGGAGATCGAACGCCTCAACGGCCTGCTCGACCAGCTGCTGTCGCCGGCCCCGGCCGCACCGCATGCCGAACTGAACATCCATGCCGCGCTGGAGCGCGTGCTGCGCCTGGCCGAGAACGAGGCCGGCTGGGCGGTACGCCTGCAGCGCGACTACGACCCCAGCATTCCTGAATTCCACGGCGACGCCGACCGTCTCACCCAGGCGGTGTGGAACCTGGTGCGCAACGCGATCCAGGCCGGCGCCGGCAACATCACCCTGCGTACCCGCGTAGAACACGGTGTACGCATCGCCGAGCAGCTGCACACGCTGGCGCTGCGCCTGGAAATCGCCGACGACGGCCGTGGCGTGCCCGAGGAGCTGGCCGAGCATCTGTTCCTGCCGCTGGTCAGTGGTCGCGCCGAAGGCACTGGCCTGGGCCTGGCGCTGGCGCAGCAGGTCGCACGCGAACATCGCGGCACACTGACCTACCGCTCGCGCCCGGGCCATACCGTGTTCACCCTGCTGCTGCCGATCGGCAACGGCGCCGCCCCGGCCGAGGAGGCCCCGCGCGATGTCTGAGTCTTTTTCGTCCCCGCAGCGCATCTGGGTGGTCGATGACGATCGGGCCGTGCGTTTCGTGCTGTGCACCGCGCTGCGCGAGGCGGGCTACCAGGTCGTCGATTTCGACAGCGCCGCTCCCGCCCTGCAGGCGTTGAGCGAAGGCCCGCCGCCGGCGCTGCTGTTCACCGATGTGCGCATGCCGGGTGACGATGGCCTGGTGCTGTTGGACAAGCTCAAGGCCGCGCTGCCGCAGCTGCCGGTGGTGGTGATGTCGGCCTACACCGACGTGGCCAGCACGGCCGGTGCGTTCCGCGGTGGCGCGCATGAATTCCTGTCCAAGCCGTTCGATCTGGATGACGCCGTGGCGCTGGCGCAGCGTGTGCTGCCGGCCGTTGCACCGGCACTGGCGGCGCCCACACCTGCGGCGGAAGCGCATGGCGACCAGCCACCGCAACTGGTGGGCGATACCCCGCCGATGCGCGCGCTGTTCCGTGCCATCGGCCGCCTGGCGCAGGCGCCGCTGGCGGTGCTGATCACCGGCGAAACCGGCACAGGCAAGGAGCTGGTGGCCAATGCGCTTCATCGCGAATCGCCGCGCGCGCAGGGGCCGTTCGTCGCGCTCAATACTGCTGCAATCCCGTCCGAGCTGCTGGAAAGCGAGTTGTTCGGCCACGAAGCCGGCGCCTTCACCGGTGCCCAGCGCCGCCATATCGGTCGCTTCGAGCAGGCCAACGGCGGCACCCTGTTCCTGGATGAGATCGGCGACATGCCGTTGCCGCTGCAGACCCGCCTGCTGCGCGTGCTGGCACAGGGCGAGTTCTTCCGCGTCGGTGGCCGCGAGTTGATCCGCGTCGACGTGCGGGTGATTGCCGCCACCCACCAGGATCTGGAAGGACTGGTCGCGCAGGGGAAGTTCCGTGCCGATCTGCTGCATCGCCTGGACGTGGTGCGCCTGCAGCTGCCACCGCTGCGCGAGCGTCGCGAGGACATCGCACAACTGGCAAGTACGTTCCTGGGCGCCGCCGCACGCAAGCTGGATACGCCGCCGAAGCGCCTGACCGCTGCCGCACTGCAGGCGCTGCGCGAACACGACTGGCCGGGCAACGTGCGCGAACTGGAAAACGTGTGCTGGCGGATGGCGGCGCTGGCCGCCGCTGACACCATTGGCGTGGCCGACGTCGATACCGCGCTCAACCGTACGCGCGGTCGTCGCAGCAGCACCACCAACGCCGATCCGGGGCAGTGGGAGGCGCTGCTGGCCGAATGGGCACGCCGTCAGCTGGCCGAAGGCGTGGAAGGGCTGCACGCGCAGGTGCGAGAGCGGGTCGACCATGCCCTGCTGGAGGCCGCGCTGCAGATCACCCATGGCCGCCGTGCCGAAGCCGCGGCCCGCCTGGGCCTTGGCCGCAATACCCTTACCCGCAAGCTGGGCGCCGGGCGCCGTCGCGGGGGCCATTGAACGGTCCCTGCACGCGATCCTCGCGCCCGCTTGCCGAACCGTTGATCGTTCATGGACGATGCCGTCCGTAGTGTCACCTGCAAGGAGTCTTCGATGCGTCTGTCCTTTGCCATCCTGCCGTTGTCCGCCGCCGCGCTGCTGTCTGCCTGTGGCAGTGCGCCGAAGAAGGCCGAACCCATCCCGCCACCGCCGACCGTGGTCAGCGCCGCCAAGCAGGCCGAGGCCAATCTGTCGCCGGCCTCGGCCAGCATCGTCAGTGGCCGCATCGCGCTGATGGTGGAGCCCGGTGGCATCCACATCACCGGGCTGATCGGTGGCCTGCAGCCGATGCAGCAGGCCGGTTTCCACATCCACGAGCGCGGTGACTGCAGCGCGGTGGATGCCAGCAGTGCTGGCAATCACTTCAATCCCGGTGGCGCTACGCATGGCCGCGCCGGCACCGGCAAGCACCACCTGGGCGACATGGACAATCTGCGTGCCGACGCCCAGGGCCGCGCCAACGTCGATATCCACCTCAAGGGCGTTACCCTTGGCGGAGGCGCCGCCACCGATATCGCCGGACGTGCACTGGTCGTGCATGCCAACGCCGACGACTATCGCAGCCAGCCCGCCGGCAATGCCGGCGTCCGCATCGCCTGTGGCGTGATCCGGGTTGTCCGCTGATCACTGCAGGCATCATCCAGGGAGAGATTCCATGCGTTTGATCCACACTTCGCTGTTCGCAGCCATTGCTGCACTGGGCCTGGCGGCCTGCAACCAGCAACCGGCCGCGTCGCAGGCTGAAACCGCGCCGGCCGCTCCGGCCGACGGCGCCACCGCCGAACCGGCCGCAGCACCTGCACCGGCTGCCGATGCCTCGGCCACGGCCGAGCTGGCGCCGACCCAGGGCAACGAGACCAAGGGCAGCGTCACCTTCAAGGTGGTTGACGGCAAGGTCCACGTGACCGGCCAGATCAGCGGCCTGAAGCCGGGCAGCGAGCACGGCTTCCACATCCACGAGAAGGGCGACTGCAGCGCGCCGGACGGCATGAGCGCCGGCGGCCACTTCAACCCGGGCAAGCAGGATCACGGCAGCGTGTCCGCCGATCCGCACCACGGTGGCGACATGCCCAACATCAAGGCCGACGACAAGGGCGTGGCCACCATCGACGGCCCGGTGTCGAGCAACGTCAACATCGGCAAGGGCGATGACTTCGACATCATCGGCCGCGGCCTGATCGTCCACGCCGATGCGGATGACTACAAGACCCAGCCGACCGGCAACGCCGGTGCGCGCCTGGCGTGTGCGGTGATCCAGAAGGCGCAGTAAGTCATCAGAAAACGCCGGCGCAAGCCGGCGTTTTTCTTTATCGGTAGTGCCGGCCGCTGGCCGGCAATCGCAGATCCGGAGGTTGCCGGCCAGCGGCCGGCACTACCAACAGGCCACCCGCATCAGCGCGCCCGCAATTCGCGCGCGTCCTGACCGGCCTCGCAGTGCACGAACAGCACCGCGGCCATACTGCTGGAAATGGAGAACGCCGGCGCAAGCCGGCGTTTTTCTTTATCGGTAGTGCCGGCCGCTGGCCGGCAATCGCAGATCCGGAGGTCGCCGGCCAGCGGCCGGCACTACCATCAGGCCACCCGGATCAGCGCGCCAGCAGTTCGCGCGCGTCCTGACCGGCTTCGCAGTGCACGAACAGCACCGCGGCCATTTTGCTGGAAATGGAAAACGCCGGCGCAAGCCGGCGTTTTTCTTTATCGGTAGTGCCGGCCGCTGGCCGGCAATCGCAGATCCGGAGGTTGCCGGCCAGCGGCCGGCACTACCATCAGGCCACCCGCATCAGCGCGCCAGCAGTTCGCGCGCGTCCTGACCGGCCTCGCAGTGCACGAACAGCACCGCGGCCATTCTGCTGGAAATGGAGAACGCCGGCGCAAGCCGGCGTTTTTCTTTATCGGTAGTGACGGCCGCTGGCCGGCAATCGCAGATCCGGAGGTTGCCGGCCAGCGGCCGGCACTACCAACAGGCCACCCGGGTCAGCGCGCCAGCAGTTCGCGCGCGTCCTGACCGGCCTCGCAGTGCACGAACAGCACCGGCACGCCGTGCGCTTCCAGCACCGCGGCCATCTGCCGCTGGCGCATCAGGAACTGCTCGTAGATGCCCTTCAGGCGGTCGCAGTCGTTCTTGCCGTGGTTGTAGTGCGCGCACCAGCCGGCCGGATCGAACAGCGCCATGCGTGCCTCGCCATGGGTATAGCGCAGCAGCGGCTCGGGCGCGGCATTGAGCCACTCGTCCTCGCCCGGCGCCATGATCGCGGTCTCGATCAGCGGCCACAGCGCGGCCAGGCCCTGGTTGTCGTACTGCATCGACATCATCGCGGCCAGATCATTCACGGTGAAATAGCGCGCATGCTCGATGCGGGCACCGAAGGTGTTCTGCGCCATCAACGCGGTATCGGCATGCGCCATGCCGTTGGCCAGCAGCGTGTCTTCCAGCGCCTCGGCCACTGCATTGGTCGTCGCCACGTCGCTGCCGGTCAGCAGGAACGGCACCACGCGCAGGCCACCGCCCACCAGGCTGGCATCGGCCTGGAACGGCAGCGGCACATCACCAGTGGCGTCGGTACCGAACGCCAGCAGGCGCGGCCCCTGGTTGCGGCCCGGTGCGCGCATCTGCAGTTCTTCCAGGCGGCGGTGGATCGGCCAGCCCGGGCGCAGCACTTCGGCCGGGTCGAAATGGGCGGCGGCGAACACCAGGTCCAGCTCGGCCACCTGCGGCACCAGCTTGGACAGGTCGCGGCCGACGCGATCGGCCAGTTCACCGGCCTGTTCGGCGCTGAGCACCGCCTGGCGGGGGATTTCGCCGCCGGCCAGTTCCAGGGCCAGCACGCCAAGGGCATTCATCGCGGGGTCGGGTTTGCTCATGGTTCCACGGTTGGCCCATCACAGGGCGGCAGCTACACTTGGCTCCATTATGCCTGCTCCGTCGTGCAGGCCATGTTGCAGACACCCTCATCCATGCTAGGTATCTCCATGCCCAACGCTCGTCCCGTCGCCATCCTCGGTGGCGTCCGCATTCCGTTCTGCCGCCAGAACACCGCGTATTCGGATGTCGGCAACCTCGGCATGTCGGTCCGTACGCTGGGCGCGCTGGTTGAACGTTTCGGCCTGCATGGCCAGCAGCTGGGTGAAGTGGCGATGGGTGCGGTGATCAAGCACTCCAGCGATTGGAACCTGGGCCGCGAAGCCACGCTGTCCTCCGGCCTGTCGCCGTTGACCCCGGGCATCACCCTGCAGCGTGCCTGCGGCACCTCGCTGGACAGCATCATCACGGTTGCCAACAAGATCGCGCTGGGCCAGATCGAATCGGGTATCGGTGGCGGTTCGGATACCACCTCCGACGTGCCGATCGTCTACGGCAAGAAGCTGCGCGCGCGCCTGCTGGCCGCCAACCGTGCCAAGAGCACTGGCGACAAGATCCGCGCGCTGACCGCTGGCTTCAAGTTCTCCGAGCTCAAGCCCGAGTTCCCGGGCGTGGCCGAGCCGCGCACCGGCAAGAGCATGGGTGACCACTGCGAGGACATGGCCAAGGAATGGAACATCTCGCGTGACTCGCAGGACGAGTGGGCGGTGTCGTCGCACAAGAAGCTGGCTGCTGCCTATGAGCGCGGTTTCTTCAACGACCTGATCGCACCGTTCCGTGGTGTCGAGCGTGACAACATCCTGCGCCCTGATACTTCGCTGGAGAAGCTGGCCACGCTGAAGCCGGCATTCGACAAGGTCTCCGGCCGCGGCACGCTCACCGCCGCCAACTCCACGCCGCTGACCGACGGCGCCGCCGCCGTGCTGCTGGCCAGCGAAGAGTGGGCGCGTGCCAACGGCCATGAGCCGCAGGCCTATCTGCGTGACGCGCACGTCTCGGCGGTGGACTTCGTGCATGGCGAAGGCCTGCTGATGGCGCCGACCGTGGCCGTGCCGGAGATGCTCAAGCGCAACGGCCTGACCCTGCAGGACTTCGACATCTACGAGATCCACGAAGCTTTTGCCGCGCAGGTGCTGTGCACCCTGCGTGCGTGGGAGAGCGAGGATTACTGCCGCAATCGCCTGGGCCTGGATGCACCGCTGGGTCGCATCGACCCGGACAAGATCAACCTGCTGGGCTCGTCGCTGGCCACCGGCCACCCGTTCGCGGCGACTGGCGCACGCGTCATCGCCACCGCCGCCAAGCAGCTGGCCGAACGCGGCGGTGGCCGCGCGCTGGTGTCGATCTGCACCGCCGGCGGCATGGGCGTAGTGGCGATCGTCGAACGCTGATCGTTGCGACCGCGCGCCAACCAAGGTTGGCGACTACCGGGTTCCACAGATGAAAACGCCGCCCAATGGGCGGCGTTTTTCTGCTCCGGTGGGTGCCGACCGTTGGTCGGCACGCTTCACGGCAACCGTGGATTGCCGAATTCGTCGCGCTCTTCGTTGGCCTCATACACCGGCGGCTGCACCGTAACCGGCTGCTCCTCCACCGTGGCACGCAGCGGCGCTTCGGTGCCGCGCACCAGTTCCACGCTGTCCTCGCCACGCTGCAGTCGCAGCGCATTGGCCAGGCACTGCGCGGCCAGCGCGTGCTCGCCACGCTGTGCGAACAGCTCACCCAGTGCCTCCCACGCCGGGGCACCGGCGCCCGCGGCGATGGCCTCGTGCAGGAACGCATCGGCGGCATCCCACTGCTGCTGGGCCAGGGCCACGCGGCCCTGTGCCAGGCGCAGCGCAGCCGAGCTGTCGTGCACGTTGCGCCAGCGCGCGAGGTTGGCCTGACGCGTGGCCAGGCGCTCGGCCGGCAGGCGGCCATACAGCGCCACCAGTTCGTCATCCCAACGCTGGTCCAGTGCCTGTTCCAACGCCAGCAGCGCCGGTTCGTCCCAGTTCAATGCAACCGCACGGCTGGCATACGCACCCACCACGTCCGGGGTTGGCCGCAGCGCCTTCGGCGTGGCTTCCCACTGCGCGGCCAGCGCATTGACGTCGGCTGCTTCCAGCAGCGCCTGTGCGGCCAGGCGTGCTTCCAGTTCGCTGTTGGCGTCGGCCGGCAGCACCTTGCTCTGGCGCAGTGCACCCAGCTGGCCATACGCCTCGTGGGCGCGGCCGGCCTGTGCCAGCGCTTCGGTACGCAGCCACAGGCCGCGCGGCGGCAGCGGCTGGATCGTCGCCACATCCAACGCGTTGATCGCATCCACCGGCAGATCGCGCGCCAGCAGCTGTTCGGCGCGTAGAAGCGCCTGCAGGGTGGCATCGCTCTCGCCCAGGCGCTGCAGCAGGGCTTCACCGGCGGGGCCGTCGGCACGTGCCTGCGCACTGCGCACGGCATTGGCCAGCGCCACCGCGCTCACTTCCGGATCCTTGGCGGCACCATCCAGCAGCTTTTCCGCGCGCTGCCACTGGCCGTGCTCATAGGCCTGCAGGCCGTCGATCAGGCGCACCCGGCCCTGCTTGCGGCGGTAGCGGCCCCAGGCGCGGAACGGTGCAGCGATCAGGCTCCACAGCAGCCACAGCACCAGCACCGCGATCACCGACAGCAGTGCCACCTTGGGCAGGTTGCTGTGGTAGTCGTAGCCGCCGTAGCGCAGGGTCACTTCGCCGAAGCGGTTGAGGTCATCGGCGCCGAGCCATTGCGCGGCCACCACGCCGATGGCCACGGCCAGCAACAGCACGACCAGGGATTGCAGGGGTTTCATGGGGGATTACCTCCGGTCGGTCTGGGTGCGCAGTTGCTGCAGGGTGCTGCCAAGAACGCTGTTGCTGGCCTGCAGCGGAAGCTCGCGCAAGGCCTTCAGTTCAGCACGTTGCGCGCGCAGGGCCGGTGAATCCGGCCAACGCCGCTGTGCCCAGTGTTCCACGCGCGCCAACGCGGTATCGCGACCGGTGCGGTCGCCACGTTCGATTGCGGCACGCGCCAGGGTCAGTTCCAGCTGCAGCGCATCGTCGGCATTGCGGCGTTCGGCGGCGGTCAGCGGGCCATTCTGGCGGCTCGGGGTGATATCCACGAACGGAGCCAGCGTGGCCTGCCACCAGGGCTTGCCGGCGCCGGGCGCGGTGCCACCCGTCACCTGCGAGGGCAGGCCCTGCAGGGCCTTGGCCAGGGCATCCAGGCGTTGCAGCGATTGCACGCGCGGGCCGGTGCCCAGCGCATCCAGTGCATCGCGTTCCTGTACCAGTGCCTGGCGCAGGTTCAGGCCGTCGCTGTCGGGCAGATCGGCCAGCGCGGTGGCGGCCTGTGCATACAGGCGGCGTGCGCCTTCCACGTCGTCGGCGTAGTTCAGGCGTTGCGCCGCCTGGGTCAGCAGCAGTTCGGCCTCATCGCGCTGTACCGCCTGACGGCCCTGGTTGGCGCTGTCGGCCAGCTTGGCCAGGTTCTCTTCCAGCAGCGCACTGCGCTGGGAAAGGCCCAGCATCTCGTCGCGCAGCACGCGGTTGGTGGTCGCCGCATCCTGCAGGCGCTGGCTGGTTGCGCGCTGGTCGCGGCGCAATGCATCCAGCGTCGCCTGCAGGCCCTGCAGCTGTACGGCCGTGGTGTGCGCCTGCGCTGCCTGTTCGTGCTGTTGCTGCTGCCAGACGTACCAGCCGGCATAGCCGCCCACGACAAGCACGACCACCCCGGCCAGCGGCAGCAGCCAGCGCACGGGTCGACGGGGCGGGGAAACGGGCGGAGTCTCGTTCATGGGGCTTCCTTGTCGGCACCGTCGCCGGTCAGGTTCCGGCAGGCCGCGTTGTGCACAGCATCACTGTTGCCGACCACAGCGGCAAGCGTGACCCACGTCCCTGTTCAGTTCGCTGCCGGGACGGTGAGCGTGGCGTGTGCAGCCGCCACCAGCTGCGCGGTGGTGGGCCCGGCCGCGCGCACCACGCGCTGCAGCCCCAATGCGTGCGCCTGTTCGCCCAGCCGTTCGCTGGCCACGACGGCGGTGGCATGTGCCTGACAGCGTTGCTGCAATGCCGGCGGAAGCTGCTGCCAGAAATGCAGCAACGCCTCACCACTGCTGACCGCCAGCACCCACGGATACGCTGAATGCGCCAATCGAGCCAGCGTGCGTGGCGACAGGCGCAGCAGGCGACGCTGATAGACATCGGCGCGCTCGATGCTGGCGCCGGCCGCCTGCAGTTGCGCAGCAATCAGGCCGCGTCCGCCGGGGGCGGTCACCAGTCCGATGCGCAGGCCGCGTACGTCCGCCAGTACCGGCAGCGCCAGCAGGCCCTCGCTGTCCATCCGCTGCGGCGCATGCACCTCGGCGACGCCCTGCGCCCGCAGCGCGCGCGCGGTGCCTTCGCCCACGGTCAGCCACGGGCTGCGTTGTGCCTCGGCCAGTGGCAACAGGGTGGCGGCTGCGGTAACGGCGGCCGGGCTGGTGAACACCACCCGATCGCAGTTCAGCGCGCGTTGCAGCTGGTGCACCACTGGCGTGCCGTTCAGGCGCTGCAGGCGCCAGGGTGGCAGGGCCAGCACATGCCCGCCCAGCCCAGCAACGGCGCGGCGCAGCGCGGAATTCTGGCCCTGCGGTCGCAGCGAAATGAAGGTCCAGCCCGGTTCGGAACCGGCGGCGCCAGTGGGTATCGTATGGTCGGCCATTGCCTGCATTATGCGGGCCCTTCGTTGTCGTGGTCCCTGCTCCGATGTCCGTTGATGCTCTGACTTCCTCGCTGGCCGCCCTGCAGGACGTGCTTGACTGCATGCCGGCAGTCCGCGCCATGCAGATCCAGCTCGACGGCTATGCCGATGGCGTGCTGCGCATCACCGCGCCGCTGGCCGCCAACGTCAACGACAAGGGCAACGCCTTCGGTGGCAGCCTGGCCTCGGTGCTGACCCTGTCCGGCTGGGCGCTGGTCAGCCTGCGCCTGCGCCTGGCCGGCCACGATGCCGAGGTCTACGTGGCCGACAGCAACCTGCGCTACCTGGCACCGGTCTACGAAGACCTGCACGCCCATGCCGAAGCGGCCGAGGCCACTGGCTGGGATGCCTTCCTGAACACCTTCCGCCAGCGCCGCAAGGCCCGCATCAGCATCATCGCCACCCAGCCCGGTGCCGATGGCAAGCCCGCCGCCGAGTTCAGCGGTCGCTTCGTTGCCTTCGCCAAAGGGTAGGATGGCAGGCTGACGTTCTGGGGAAACCACCGATGCGCCGCCTCATCCAGTTCCTGATGTGTTCCCTGCTGCTGGCCAGCGCCGTGGCTTCGGCCGACGACCTGAGCCGCAAGCAGCGCAAGCTGCTGGAAGAGACCCAGATCGCCTACGGCGCCACCATCCGCTGGGGCAGCATGGACGATGCCATCGGCTATCTGGACCCCAAGCTGCGCAAGGAAAAGCCGCCCACCGAGTTCGAGCTCAACCGCTACGCGCAGCTGCGCGTGTCGTCCTACCGCGAGCGCAGCAGCGCCGCGCTGGACGGGGGCCTGGTCGAGCGCCGGGTCGAAATCGGGGTGATCAACCAGAACACCCAGGCCGAACGCACCGTTGTGGTGGTCGAGCGCTGGCGCTGGGATGCCGAGGCCAAGCGCTGGTGGCAGACCGCCGGCCTGCCGGACCTGTGGAAGGGGCAGTGACGGGCCGCGTCCGGCTTGTGCGACAATCGGCGCCCGCTTAATCGACCCGTGACCTGAGTGAATTACGAAGAGTTGCTGGCCTTTGCAGGCCGAAACCCGATGCTGTCTGCGGCCCTGGTCGGCCTGACCGTGGCCATCATCGTCACCGAGATCCGCCGCCTGTTCCGGGGCTTCAAGGGCATCAAGCCCGCCGAACTGACCCAGCTGATCAACGCGGGTGGCACGGTGGTGGTCGACCTGTCGGCCAGCGGTGACTTCGAGAAGGGCCACATTGCCGGCAGCCGCAATGCCCAGGCCAGTGCCTTCGGCCCGGACAACAAGCTGGTGGCCAACGCCAAGCAGTCGCCGGTGGTGCTGGTGTGCCGCAGCGGCAACGCCTCGGAAACCGCCGCCAAGGCGCTGAAGAAGGCCGGCTTCGAAAAGGTCTACGTGCTCGACGGCGGCATTCCCGCCTGGCAGCAGGCCGAGCTGCCGCTGGTCAAGGGCCGCAACTGATTGTCGCAGGTGGCGGATCCGGCCTTGTATGGGCCTGATCCCGCCCCCATCGCAGTAGTTCGACCATCGTTTTCATTGCATTCACCTGGAGTTACTGGAAATGTCCGAAGAGATCACCAACGGCGCCGCTGCGCCGGTCGATGCCGCTACCGGCCCTGCTTTCACCGTCGAGAAGATCTACGTCAAGGACGTCTCCTTCGAGTCGCCGAACGCTCCGACCATCTTCAATGACCAGGTGCAGCCGGAACTGCAGCTCAACCTGAACCAGCAGGTGCAGCGCCTGGGCGAGAACGCCTTCGAAGTCGTGCTGGCCGTGACCCTGACCTGCCAGGCCGGTGAGCGCACCGCCTACGTGGCCGAAGTGAAGCAGGCCGGCGTGTTCGGCCTGGTCGGCCTGGACCCGCAGTCGATCGACGTGCTGCTCGGCACCCAGTGCCCGAACATCCTGTTCCCGTACGTGCGTCAGCTGATCAGCGACCTGATCCAGGCCGGCGGCTTCCCGCCGTTCTTCCTGCAGCCGATCAACTTCGAAGGCCTGTACGCAGAAACCCTGCGCCAGCGCCAGGAGCAGGGCGACGCACCGTCGCTGGCTGACTCCGAGCCGGCTGGCAACGCCTGATTCCTGCCGCGACGTCACGGATGAGCACTACCGCTGACAAGATCGCCGTGCTTGGCGCCGGTTCCTGGGGAACCGCGCTGGCCAGCCTGCTCGCACGGCACGGTCACCCGACCGTGCTGTGGGGGCGCGACGCTGCCGTGGTCGAGGCCATCGACCAGCGCCACGAGAACCCGCGCTACCTGCCGGGCATCCCGCTGCCGGACAGCCTGCGTGCCACCACCGACCTGGCGTCGGCAGTGGAGGGCGCCGCCTGGATCCTGGTGGTCACCCCGTCGCATGCCTTCGGTGAAACCGTGCGTGCGCTGGCGCCGCTGCGTCCGGCCGGTGCCGGCGTGGCCTGGGCCACCAAGGGCTTCGAACCTGGTTCGGGCCGCTTCCTGCATGAAGTGGCGCGCGAAGTGCTGGGTGAGGACGTGCCGCTGGCCGTCGTCACCGGTCCGTCGTTCGCCAAGGAAGTGACCCAGGGCCTGCCGACCGCGATCACCGTGCACGGCGACGTGCCCGAGTTCGCGCAGACGGTGGCCGAGGCGATGCATGGCCCGGCGTTCCGCGCCTACACCGGCGACGACATGGTCGGTGCCGAGCTGGGCGGCGCGATGAAGAACGTGCTGGCCGTGGCTACCGGTGTGGCCGACGGCATGCAGCTGGGCCTCAACGCCCGTGCCGGCCTGATCACCCGTGGCCTCAACGAGATGCTGCGCCTGGCCGCGGCGATCGGCGCCAAGCCGGAAACGCTGATGGGCCTGGCGGGCCTGGGCGATCTGGTGCTGACCTGCACCGGCGACCTGTCGCGCAACCGCCGCCTGGGCCTGGCCCTGGGCCGTGGACAGACGCTGCAGGATGCCGTGCGCGAAATCGGCCAGGTGGTCGAGTCGGTGCAGACCGCCGATGAAGTGATGCGACAGGCACGCCGTCATGGCATCGACCTGCCGATCTCCGACCGCGTGCGTGCCGTGCTGCACGGCGAGCAGACGCCTGAGGAAGGCCTGCGCGCGCTGCTGGCGCGGGAACAGAAACCGGAATATCCGGATACGCTGTTCAAGTGAATCGAAAAACCCCGGCTACGTGCCGGGGTTTTTTTGTGCGCGCCCCATCCACGCATGGCGTGGATCTACTCCGGAACCTGCTTCTGGTAGCTGCCAACCTTGGTTGGCGTCCGGTAGCGCCGGGCCATGCCCGGCGGAAAACCTCACCGCGCCCGCGGCGGTGCGTTGCCGTTGTCCATGTCCGAGAAGATCAACCACGGCCCGTCGCCCACGCGCTTCAGCGTCAGCGTGAACTTGCCGGTGTCCCCCACGTTGTTGCCGTAGGTGTAGGCACCGATGATGTAGCCGACGTTCCCCTCCACCGCGTACGCCAACGCACGCAGCCGCAACGGGCTGCCGCCCTGGCCGGCATATGCGGCTTCGATCGCGCTGCGCCCGCGCACCGGTAGCTGGTTGCTCTGCAGCACAAAACCATCCTCGGCGAACAGCGCAGCCAGTGCCTTGGCATCGCCCGTGCGCCACGCCTGCTCGTAGTCGCGCAGTACGCGATCCAGCGTCGCGGGCAGGGCCGCATCAGGAAGAGGCTGTGCGGGCTTCGCGCCTTCAGCATCGTGGGCGATGGCCGGCGATGCCAGCAGCAGGGCACTGCAGAAAATCACGGCGAGTCGTGTGCGGTGCATGCGTTCGGCTCCAGGCGATGACGGGAACGTGCGAACGCATCCTAGCGCGCTGCTGGTTAGAATCACGCAGGCGCCCGCGCGGCGGCATGCACCGCAGATCAGACAAGGACACGGAATGAAGATTCGAATCACAGGGATGGCACTGACGGTCGCACTGCTGGCCGCCTGCGGACAGGCACCAGCGCCGGATGCAGCACCGGCCGCACCGGCACCAACCACCGAAGCACCTGCGGCCACGGCAACGGTGGTCGAGCAGGCGCCGTCCATCGAAGACGGTGTGGATCCAGCGGTGTGGGACAACGAAGGCGAACCGGAAGACCCGAGCGCCGGCGGAGAACTCACCTGTGCGGACAACCCGCTGGCGACGCATTTCTTCACCCTGGTGGGCGGCAACACCGTGGACGACTGCGGCCGCAAGGACCCGAAGGTGCTGGCCGCGTTCAACGCCCTGATGAAGAACACAGCCGCGGCCGAATCTGCTGACAAGGAGATTCCGTCGCTGCGCGAACGCCTGTTGAGCGGGCCCAGCGGGCCTGGCGAACTGATGGTGCTGCAGGGCGAGCCATGGTGGTTCTACACCGCCTGCCAGGCCCACGACTGCCCCGGCACCGCGCTGGCGATGCTGTACTCGCCCGATCAGTCGAAGATGGTCGGCCGTCTTACCGCGCGCTGCAGAATCTGGTGGCTGGGTGAACCCAGCGACGAGCAGCGCGCGCTGATCGAGCGCGAGCAGCCGGTGGACAAAGCGATGCTGAAGGAAGAAGGCGAGTCCTGCGAGTAATCGGTGGTGACGCCGGATGATGTTCCGGCGGCCGCATCATGCCGGTGAAAGCTGCCTCACCATGTCGGCGATGATCACGTGGACCAGTGTTCTCAGGAAATGCACTTCGCCTTCCAGGGTTGGGCCGATGTCGAAACGGGTCGACCATTGCTGGTTTTCCTGCAGCACCAGCGCGTAAAGCGCCTGGGCTTCGCCTGCGATGCGGTCGATCTGATGGCGCAGCTGCCGGGTGGCGGCTGGTCTTCCCAGGCCCAGGGCTTCACCGGCAGAAACCAGATGCTCGAAACGAAGGTCGTGGAAGCGCGCGACACCGAGAATGGGCCACGACAGTTCCGAGCGTTCTGGCCAACGTGCGCCCTCGTCGGCATACGCGCGGGTCTCGTAACATGCGGTGGACAGCAGGTCGTAGTGGGGGGCCAGTTCGATGCCCCTGCTGTCGACCAGGAAGCTCAGGTTCTTCAGGTGCGCATCGTTGTTGCCGGTGAGTACATTGAAGATCAACCAGTCGAACAGGCGGACGCGCGTCTTGAGCTTGCTTCTGCATTGCTCGACGATGACCTTCAGGGTGTCGATGCTGCCGAGCGTGTACTTGAACTGCCGGTCGAGGTTGAGCAGCTGGCAGGCGTCGATGGCATGACGGCGATGGATGGCATCGGCGGTGATTTCGCGATCAAAGCGCTCGATGATGAAGACCGGCTCCGGTACGTAGCGGCGCTCGATCTTCGGCACCTGCAGCCCCATGCGCTGTGCAAGGCGCATCACGAACCACTCGTTGGCCACGCTGTGGGGATAACTGCTGCTGGTGCTGTCAGGCTTGAGGATGTGGGTCGAGGGCTCGGCGCCCAGAGGTTGGTAGAGTTCTCCCCCTGTCTCGATGATTGCCAGCTTGTGCTGGGCACCTGCCAGTGACATGCGCTTGGCGGCACCCGCCGCAAGCGACGTGCGTGGCAGGCCTTGGATACGCGTGGAGAGTTCCGCATCGGGCAGTGGTTTTCTGCCGCCGGGTGGCAGGCGCTGGCCTGGAGGCAGCAGCGTCAACGAGCCTGCCGATTCCGCGCCATAGGCGGCCAGCAATGCGAACGCGTCCGCGCCATCCACCCTGGCATCGGTTGCCATCAGCGTGCGTTGCTGCTCTTCCGGCAGCAGATTGTCGAAGTACCACTGCACGGGGCGTTGGCTGGAGCCATCGAGGATGGCGGTGTCTTGCAGTGGCAACGCAGGCGCCAGTGGAAACCGATGTGCGCTGCCGAGCCACTCCGGCGCATAGGTGAAGCGCCACAGGTTTGCTGCTTCGGTCAGGCGGCCCACCGGCGCTTCGTCGATGCTGACCTGCAGTTCGCGTGGTGGAAGCGGATAGTGCAGTCCAGACAGGACGGTCGTTGTAATGACGTCCTTGAGATCGATACGGGGGGCGCTCATGGCACCTTCCCGTTGGCACGTTTGGCCAGCAGGGCCATTGCTTCGTCCGGCACGTCGATTTCGACATGCAGCCCCAGCTCGTCAAGCACGGTGAACAACTTGCCCCATTGCACCGTGGTACCGCCGCGTTCGACTTTGGCCAGGAAATTTTCGCTGACCCCGATGCCTTCGGCGGTTGCATCCTGGCGCAGTCCCTGACGCTTGCGGGCGGCTCTCACCAGTGGTCCCAAGGCCTCAGCCTTCTCAAGCCTGATCTTCAATGGGAACTCCCCCAGCAGAGCCTGACGCTCTGGATTCGACCCATCGTCTATACCATATAATCCTCACTGCAGTGAGGATTCTTCGCGCAAAGCCCAGGATTCCTTAGAATCCTTTCGGTCTTGAGGATTTCTTGGCAAAAGAGCTGGATGCAAGAAAATCCTCATTGAAATAAGGATTTATCTGCAAAGGCGTCCAGCCCCCAAAAAATCCTCATGAACTCAAGGATTCTTTGACGTCGTGGGAGCGCGATGCCTCATCCGGTCCATATGGGCAGCGCCACGAGGGTGGGACGTCCGCGATGAGTGGGGTCCAGGTGGGGCCTGCCAGGCGCGTGCCCGGGAACCTCTGCCTGCAGCGCAGGCTCGCAACGTCAACAGGCCTGGCCGCACCCCGGCCACAACCAGCCATGGCCGCAGGCAAAGCGTCTGTTACTTGCTCGCGCGCCGCGCGCCCTTCTCGTCTTCGTCCTTTGCATCGCCCCGGCTCTGCGCGAACTCCGGGAACGTCTTCGCGATCGAATCCTTGTCCGGAAGGATGTAGAACACGCCGCCCTTCTCGAACGTGGATTGCACGATCTGCTCGTAGAACGCAGGCGTGACGTTGATGCAGCCGTGCGTAACGCGGTTGTCGTCCGGCGAAGGTGATGCCAGCCGTTCGGCGCGCTTCTCTTTCGGAGTGCCTGGCGGCAGCGGGTGCATCGACACGGCGGAATCGTAGTCCACCCACAGCACGCGACCGGCATCGTCGGAGGGGCCATAGCCACCAATGAAACGGCCCGCCGGGGTAGTGCGGTCATGGCCTGGAATCGCACTCAGCGCGAGCTTGGCAACGCCGGGTGCGGAGTGATCGCCGATGGCCGAACCGAACAGCGCCGGTGCGGCACCGCGCAGCTTGCCGTCTCCACCGAAGACCAGTACCTGCGCAGCCGCCTTGTCCATTATCGCGAACGGATAACCCTGGTTGTCCTTGCTGGCGACTACCCAGCCGGCCAGTTCGATCACCGTCTCGGACACGCTCTGGTCAGCGGGCAGTTCATCGACTGCGGCGAGCGGGGGTGCAGGTGCGTCCTTGTCCCTGGCGTTGGCTACGCCGCTGCACGCAACGGCCAGTGCCATGGCCAGTGCGGCATGGAGGGCGCGGCGCGCAGGGGAGGAGGAGGTACGAATGGGACGGCTCCTTGCAGTGCAATCTTGGTGGAAGGATGCCAGTGGCCGGCGAAGGCCACTGGTTCCCGATACAGAGGTGGATCAGTTCAAACGGTGAGGGAGCGATCAGCCGCGCGGCTTGCGGCCCGCTGGTGCCCTTTCAAGCTGCTGCACGCGACCTTCGATCTGGTCCAGACGCTGGTTGGCCTGCTGCGCCGACTGGTTGGCGGACTCGGCACTCTGGGCGGCGCCCTGCACCTTTACATCGAGCTGATCGAGACGCGAGTTGATCGTTGCAAACTCGTTCTTGTAAGAGGCGCAAGCGCCAAGGCTCACGGTGGCGATGAGCGCCACGCTGAGTGCACGGGCCATCTTCATGTGTTGCGAGGTCAGTTTCATCACTCCCTCCTTCGTCTGGGGAAGCTGGAATATAGCGGCGTTTGTTCCCGGCGCTACCAAGCGCTTTCAGCTGGAATTTGAGTACGTGGATGGGCTGTGAAGGCCTGTAAATCAACGAACCTTAACAAGCGGGATCAAGCGAGCTGATCTGCACCGGCGTATCGCCTTGTGCCTGTTCAATATCACCCATTCACCTGCATGAAGCCGGCATCACGGCATGTGCGTCTGTGTGCTTTCGCCTGCTCCACACGCAGGCTGCCATCCACTTGCTTCCAGCAGCGCTGCAGCGTTTCCAGGCTGGACATCCAGCAGTTCGGCGATGGCGTTGGGCGTGTCGGGCGCGCGCGCAACATAGGCGTGGGCGATGCGGTAGCCGATCCAGTAGCCGAGATCTCCGCGGCGCGTATCGTCGCCGGGGCCGTTGTACAGCCACCTCGAAAGATCGGTACCCATGCTGTCCTGCAGGAACGCGCGCTCCAACGCACACTCGCGACCCTGCGCCCAACGCTGCAGATGCGCGTTGGCCGGTTGCCCGGAGATCCGTTCGGCCACGTATTCGGCGCCGCCTTCCAGCAGCGTCTGATAGAGCAGGTTGGGCTGCTCGACATCAACGCGCGCGCCGGGCTGTTGCACGTGCACGTACTCATGGGCGATCAGGTGCACGAAGCGGTCGCTTGCATCGGCCTGCATCCAGTCGGCATTGCACAGCGCTTCCAGTCCGATGACCACACCTGCTTCGGTGGTAACGCCACCACTGTTGCCGCGGCCCACCAGTACGGTGACCGGAGGAAAGCGCGCAGATGGCAACAGGGCGCCGAGCTGATCGACGGCAGCGGCGACGCGCGTGCGGATCGATGGCAATGCGGCCGCGCAGGTTCTCGCTTTCGCAAACAATGCCGGCTTGT
Source organism: Stenotrophomonas sp. 28608_Sma (assembly GCF_056486185.1). Taxonomy (NCBI): domain Bacteria; kingdom Pseudomonadati; phylum Pseudomonadota; class Gammaproteobacteria; order Lysobacterales; family Lysobacteraceae; genus Stenotrophomonas; species Stenotrophomonas sp. 28608_Sma. The sequence continues at coordinate 165,711 of NZ_CM151308.1, forward strand.
CCTGGATGGCCCTGGCCAGCCGCTCCATCGAGCCGATACGGCTGTCGGTGAAGCTGCGCAGGGCATCCGTACCCGCATCCAGATAGCCGTGCTGCAGATCATCGGCGCTTGGGCGCCCATGGTTGGCGTCCAGCACCTTGAAGAAGCGCGTGACATCGTCTGTCTGTACGACGATGTGCCCGGCAGGACCGACACGCTCAGCCGCCTGTGCCTGCAGCAGCGCGATCGGCGAGGCGATCAGGATCAGTGCCCGCATCAAGCATCGAGCGTGATGCGCGTAAGAAGCCGACAGTAGACGGGCAACCAAAGGTTTGTCGCCATCCGCAACCATAGGTTGAGCAAATTTCCTGCATCCATTGGCGCAACTATGGTTGCCAAGCACTCATAGTCTCCCCGCTGACCGGCAGGAACCCAGTTCCATCAAGGGAAACGTATTCAAGTCCGATCTAGCGAAAACCTATGCTTGCTCCCATTCAGCTTCATCTCCTGCGCTGACGTTGATTCCAGTGCCGCGTTGGGTTGCTATCCAATGCGCCCATTCAGGGGGAACCGTTGCCCTGTCCGGCCGTTGGGGCTGCAGCCGTAGCGGTTGCGTCCTTGAAGCCCTTTGCATGGAGATCGGCACGAAGGCTCTTCAAAGCTGTTACAGGGACAGCCAACCACAGCAGATCCCTTGCCCGGGTCACAGCCACGTACCCGATTCGCCCGTCCTCGGTGGAACCTCCGCCTAGCAGTGCAGATACATGCGGTTTCGTTGCCATGTAGAGGACGGCATCCAGGCTTTCGCCCTTGACCTGATGCACGGTACTGATTCTGACCCGCAAGGGCTGATCGGCACCTAGGTCAGGCGGGCTCATTAGCGGTGAGCCGGGCAAACTCCTCTTCGAGAGCCGAGCACCGAGCGTGGACGATGTATGGTTGAGACCGTGGGCTGTGCTCAGATTGGTCATCAGGACCCTTACACGTTGCAACATTGCCGGCTGCCAATCGCTAATAGCGGGCAGCGCCGCGCTGGGCAGGCCCGAGACCGGATCTCGCGTAAAAGCCCAGATGACACGACGAAGTGCTCGTTCCTCTGGGTACCTGACAGGCTGAGTCAGGCGAGCAACGATGCCCTTGGGCGCGTTGTCGATCAAACCCATGATGGCAGTTGCCACGAGTCTGAATGCTGTTGAGTAGTCGGAGTGGATATCGCGCGCCATCGCTGCCTGGGCAAGGATCTTGGTCGTTCCCACGCCAGGCGCACCCCCATGCCCAGCCAGCTCGTTGGCCCACTTGCGTGCGCGGCAGAGCACGGCGGAGCGTGCTGGGTCCAACCCAGCGGAGACCAGTGTTGCCTGGAAGGCCGCCACGACCTTTTTCGTATCGGCAGTCGTGTACGGAACGAAGTAGGCCCCGTGGAGCGTAGGTGGCGCTGTCCTATCCGGATCGTCCGTGCGCGCCGAGATTGCGTTGGCGAGATCGAGTACGGCCGGTACGGACCGATAGTTCCTCGTCAGGGCGGCCGCAGAAACACCGGGTTTGCTGTGGTAGCTGGACAGGAACGAGCCGGTCGCGCCCATGAACTCGTAGATGCCTTGATTGGGATCCCCAATAAGGGAAATCTGAGAGCCTGCTTGGCTGAGCCTCTCAATGATCACCTGGTGCAGGATGCCGATATCCTGGGCTTCATCAATGAGGATATGGGGATAGCGACGCGCAAGGACTCGGAGGATCTCGGGTTGTTCGCGGAGGGTAAGGTCGACCCAGTAGCGGGCCAGCTCATGGGTGTAAGCCCCCAGTTTTCCCAAGGCTGCGGCAACCTTTGGGCCATTGTTGATCCTCGCCAGCATGCCGGAGTTCTGATAGAAAAAGCCCGTTTCAGCCCCAGAAGGGCCTATGACAACGCGATGGATATGCCCTTGGGGCACTGGGTAGTTATCGGTTCTCGGCGATTCCACCCAGAAGCGATAGTCCTTTCCTAAAAGGAATGACTCGCTCCCTGATAGCAAGAACGGGGTCGTGGTACACCCCATCGTCCGATGGGCGTGGGGTCGCAGAATATTTGTCGTAATGAACCCGTCCAATGTGTCGATCTCGACACGCTGGTGGGACGGGATCTTGAGCGATCCCATTGCGAGTGCCTGGTACTCGCGCCTGAAGGTCTCCACGGCGATGTTCGAGAAGGACAGGAGCGCAACCCGGCCCCGGTGATCACCGAGGCATTGACGTATGTGGGCCAGCCTGCGTACAGCCGTGAAGGTCTTCCCACTTCCCGCGCAAGCGATGACCGACATCGGATGCAATGGTGCCGTGATGATCTCACGCTGTTCAGCTGAAGGAGTAGTATCCGTGCTCATTCGTCTTCAGCCTTCTTCGGGCCAAGCTGACAAGCGTGTTCGACTGCAGACTGGATGTACTCCGGAACAGTGAATTCTTCCTTTTTCGCCTTGGCGATCAGGTACGCCAAAGCTTGTGCAAAGCGCCCCTTCTGGACGTTTCCGTTCTTCCGCTCGAACATTCCGCTGAACAGTACGCGAGCCTTCTCTGCATCTCCCGTAGCGGCGTCTACCTTCTTCTCCAGGTTCGCAGAGATCTTCGGGTGTAGCTCCTTAAGCGCCGCAAGCATGATCTTGCGATTGCTGGCGTACAAGGCCAAGTCATACTCAAGCGTCTTTAGCCCATGGAAGATCTTGAGATATGAATCCTCGAACTTGAGCATACTCAAGGTATTGGCGGACACCTGCACCTTGTCGCCGATCGAAGGGTAGACAGGAGCCGCCTTCTTCTTTCCACTAGAGGTCCCATCTTCCGGCGCATGGTCGTCCGCTTCTGCGCTGCCATCGCCCTCTTCCTCTTCATCCTCTTCACTCGGACCTGTTGGGTCTGCATCCGTAAGCACGGAAACAGGAATCTTCAGCGCCTTCTCGCCGAACAGTGGAATGAATGAGTCGAAGTTGAGGCCTTCAACGCTGATGAGGCTTACCCCATGCTTACGTAGATCGCGACCGCACTTCTCGGCGAGCACACTGACAAGGACCAATTCCGCAGCGCCCTCGACCAGGATTGCGCGGCGTGCAAAGAAGAGCTCAGCCCGAGTGACGTCCAAATAGCGCTCAAGCTTCTCACGCTTTCCGACAGAAAACTTGATGTCTCGGGGAAAAAAAGTCTCCACCCTGATTCCGGTGTCGACAAGACAGGTGAGACTGTCGAGGTTGGCGATGCTGGCAAAGTTGGGTGAGTGGCTGGTAACGAACAGCTGGACAGGCTTCTCTTTGTCTGAATCGCCCAGGGTTCCGTAGACACCTCGCAGCCATAAACTATGGCTTAGGCGGAGGTGGTTATGAGCACGAAGCGGTACACCGATGAGTTCAAGATCGAGGCGGTCCGACAGATCGTTGAGTACGGCCGTCCGGTAGCGGAGGTTGCCGAGCGACTGGGCGTGTCGATCCATAGTCTTTACGGCTGGAAGCGGCAACAAGGCAAAGGCGATGTTGGCCGGCGTGTCGAGCAGGACCAGAACGCGGAAGTGCGCCGCCTCAAGGCTGAGCTACGCAGGGTCACTGAAGAGCGAGACATCCTAAAAAAAGCCGCCGCGTACTTTGCAAAGGGGTAAGAGCAAAGTACGCCTTCATGAAGCAACACGCAGATGAGTTCGGCCTCGCGGCGATGTGTCGGATGCTTGGCGTCCATCGCAGTGGCTACTACGCCTGGCTAAAAGAGCCGGCAAGCGCTCGCGACAAGGACGATCAGCGGTTGCTCGGCCTAATCAAGCACAGCTGGCTGGAAAGCGGCTCTGTGTATGGCCACCGCAAAGTGACCACAGATCTGCGCGAGCTTGGCGAGACGTGTAGTCGTCATCGCGTGGCACGCTTGATGAAGAGCGAGGGGCTGCGGGCAATGGTCGGCTACGGTCGGCGACCACGCCCATTGAGCGGCCCTGTTGGATCAGTCGCCAAGAACGTTCTGGCTCGCGGCTTCAAAGTCAGTGAGCCAAATCGCGCGTGGGTCACGGACATCACCTACATCCGCACGTACGACGGCTTCCTGTACTTGGCGGTAGTGCTTGATCTGTTTTCGCGTCAGGTCGTTGGATGGGCAACCCGACCAACTCAACATACGGACCTGGTTTTGCAGGCGCTATTGGCTGCAGTGTGGCGGCGCAAGCCAAGCCCCGGGCTTCTGCTTCACTCCGACCAGGGAACCCAGTTCACCAGCGAAGACTGGCAGAGCTTCCTGCGCGAGCACGACATCGTGTGCAGCATGAGTCGACGAGGAAACTGCCATGACAACGCAGCGATGGAGAGCTTCTTCCAGCTACTGAAGCGGGAGCGTATTAAGCGGAGGATCTACAGCAATCACGACGAGGCACGGGCCGACGTCTTCCAGTACATCGAGATGTTCTACAACCCAAAACGGCGGCACAGTTCCAACGACGGGCTGTCCCCGGTAGAGTTCGAGAAGCAGTACGCACTAAACGGCTGACGACTGTCTAGAAAACCCTGGGCGATTCAGTCCACTGCCTTGATGGTCTCAAAGTATCCCAGGAGCACAGCCTGCAATTGGGGATGCAGATGTGCCTCGGGCTCCTCAATGATCAGGCCTCGATAGCTGGCTTGCGGGTTCTTGGTCAGCTCGCTGAGAACGACCGCCATGAAGATCAGATTGTTGAATCCGAGCCCGTTTTGCTCAAGCTCGAACAGATCAACGGTAAGGGAGAGACGCGAAGCCAGGCGTTGGAAATCGCTGACGCTAACCCCCAGCTCGAGCAGCTGGGACAGCTGTGGCCCCAACATCTCGGAATGGCGAGTGGTTATCGCCTTATGGGTGCTCACAATCGGCGCTTTCGTCTTGAGCTCATCATCCAGCAGCTTCAGTGCCTTATTGATCTCGATCTTGCCATCGTCATCAACGAGCAGCTGAAACAGTCGGGACAGCTGGCTTGTGCGGCCGGGTCTAAGAGCCTGAGAAGCATCGCGCAGGGGCTGTAGATAGACGCCACGAAGGTTCTCCATCATGTCCGTTGTCAAGCCGACATCATCATGGTCTCCGCACCAGCGCTTCGCTCTAAGTCGCCCCGTCTTATCCGCCTCGGAGAAGCTGATGGTGATATGCGCCTCCATCTGCCCGTCCTTGGCAGGTTTCAGGGCAGTCATGAAGTCAGCTTCATCATCGGGGCTCAACCCTCGGAAGATGTACTTGAACACGATGTTGCCGCTAGGCGATCCTGTCTTCGGCCGATGAATATCGTCCGAGTCCAACCGCGGGTACGGTTCATCGTGCCCGGCAAGGAGAGACCTCAACGCATCGACAATGGCGGTCTTGCCCGCGTTATTCGCACCAACCAGAACGTTCAGTCCACTTTGGAAGTGCAGTACTGCGTTGTTGATCTTGCGGAAGTTCGAGATAGACAGCTCTGCCAAGTACACCCTGATGTCTCCTTGTGCTCATGGCGGCGTAGCCGCCTCCTGTCCCTAGCTGCAGCACGACGATGGCCGGCTGACAGCCCCTATCTACCTGGGCAGATTCTAATCAAATCAGGGGAATTGGACGTTCCGGCAACACTCGTACGCGCATCGCCTTTTGGTTCCCCGGCCCCTCAGGCAAGTAAGGGGCGACGTCGGATCCGTCCCCCAAGCGAAGGCAGGGGGGTACGTCTGGTAGCAGTGCCTTTCAGCGCACCGACGCGCGATGAAGTGGCAGGCCCTATTCGGTCAATGCAGTGATGGCGCTTGTACATGGTGGCGGAGTTTGATTGGCGACGGCCCTCATGAAGGACAACAGTTTGTTATTGCAATTCGTAACACTGATGTCCCCGGATCGCCAATTCTTTCGGGAACGGCCTGGCGTAGCCTTCTCTTCCAGCGGTGCTGCCCATCGGCTGCCCTGAGTCAATCAACTTCTCATATCTGGAAACTGGGCTGTGGCCACCAATCGAATTTGCAGTGTTCTCGGAATTTCAAAGCCTGTCATTCAGGCCACGCTCTCATGACTGACGGATGCGCGCCTGATGGCCGCCGACGGCCTGCAGGGCTGGCCCCAGCGCAAGCGTCGCGGGCGGTGCGCAACTCCGGCCATGACAGCGCCGGGCGTGGTCAAACTGCTTGAACGCGATTTTCTCGCGCTGGAGCCGGAAACCGAGTGGGTGACAGATATTACCGAGATCAAGACCCGACAGGGCAAGCTGCATCTGTACGACCAGCGCATCGTGGGCTGGTCAATACACGATCGACAGGATCGCCAGATGGTGACCCGGGCTGTGCAGATGGCGGTGTGGCAGCGTCAAGGAAGCGATGAGGTAATCCTGCATTCGGGTTGAGGCAGCCAGTTCCGCAGCCCGACTACCAAGGGCATCTAGCGGCTAACGGGCTGATCTGCTCGATGAGCGCTGTGGGTCATTGTGGCGACAACGCGGCCTGCGAAGCCCTCTTTGGGCCACTCAAGCGTGAGCGGATCTATCGAACGAACTGCGCCACAAAGTATGCAGCACGAGCGGATGCGTTTGACTACATAGAGCGACGCCATAACCCAAGGATGCGACGAAGGGTCGCCAGGCAGGACCAGAAGGTTGCAGCTCTTTTAGAACCGTCCGTGATATCGGGGTAGAACCCCGCGGTTGAACAACCCGCTCGGCTGCGCAGGGAAGTGATGTCTTCTTCTGGCCTTCTTCAGCGGCACGGGAAGGGATCACCGGAAGCTCGGAAGGCCGGAGAGCGCATGGCCTTTGTAATAACAACTGCGGTCCGGGCGCACTCTCTAGCGATCTCTGCCGAAATGGCGAATCTCTTCAGAACTTCACTTGCTACGCCCCGCTCGCGCATGCCGCTCTTAAGCAGGGTCATGGACAGGGCCATAATTCTGCTCGCCATGTTCCGACCCGCAAGAAGGTCCTGGCCAGGTTGCCTCTGAAGATCTAGGTAGACGCTGAATGACGGCGCACGGTGGATAGAACTTTTTCGTTTAGAAACCAACAATAAGCTAAGGAACTGCTGGCTAGGGAAGACACGCGTATTGGCCTTGCAGAGCGCGTGGAGCACGACTTCGAATTTCCTCGCCTGAGCCCCCCAGTCCTCTAGATCAAAGGCGATCTCACCGTCCACCTCATGGCTTGGAAACAATGAAGTCGATGAGGCCGGAACTGGTTCGGTCAAAATTCCGATAATGTCAACAGATTTGATGGCGGATAGGTTGAGTAGCGTTCTGAAAGTGGTAGTAGTTCGTCTGAAGCGAATTGCATCCCTCCAGAACCTGTTATGAACGATCTTCAGCCTATCCAATGTCCCATCTTGAAGGAGCCCATCAAAGAAACGTTGATAGTTCTCCGCAGGAATAACCACATCAGGGTTGGTTGCGGTCCAGCGTACGACGTCCTCGATCGAGGCGTTGGCCCAGGACTGAAGTGCGCTCGGCCTCTCGTGCGTGGTTGCGCGCGCTAGGCTGCAACCGCAATAGGCGCACGAGGCCGCGTTGCCCCTTCGCAACTGTTGACTGTTGCCGCATTCTTGGCAGCGATCAATGATTCTGACTGAGTGCAAGGAGCAATGCGAGTAGTGAAGGAAGTTCCAGATGAGCCTCTCACTTAGACCGTTACTCTCGCCAGCCTCCAGCAGGCACTCAGGACACCAGCGGCGATTGATGCCAGCAAGGCCGCCATCCCGCATCTGCAGGACATTAATGAAAGGCGAGAGCGTGCAGCCGACCAGGCGTTGGTTAGTCAGCTGCTCTAGCGCGCGCGCGCGGTTAAGGCTCACCTGCCCTGGTCCCACGAAGCTATTTCGCTCACTCAGTCCATTTCTTGGCTGACCCGCAACTTTGTCAAGCACTCCTGCGAGGTGTGTCTTTGTAAACCCGGTCGTTTCGCACATCCTCTGGAAGTACCCTCCAAGTGACTCAGTCTGGGCGGTGGCTCCGTCGATCGGTGCAATTGGCGGCAGTGCTGTCCACCGATACCGCATGTGTGCCGTAGTCATTTTCGCTCTACTCCCCCGTACCCATGCGCTTCAGGAAGTCAGCAATTCTCTTCTCACCATTCAAGGGCCTCTGATCCGCAAGCTTGTTGAAGGCCAGCACGCTGCTCCACACGGTTCCAAGCTCCTTCTCGCTTGAGGAGCTGGCGTGCAAGTGCGCTTCAGTGATGCTGTTCGCTCCCTCATTCTTTCGGCGGAGCTCAGCCCTATGGACGACGTCGATAGTGGGGCCGAACACGCCAGCACCATTGGCGTACATCAAATCAGTATTCTTAACGAGGAGCTTGGGATCGGACAGGTTGAAGCTCTGCCCGATACCCTTCAGCACTGCAACGAAATCCCGCTCGTCTTGGGAATTCTTCAGGTTATACGGCCGGATGTAGACGAACCGGGATCGATTCCAGACGTCGGGGTGTCCCGCCCACAAACTCTCCGCAGTGTGGGTAGCCAGCATCACTATGACGCAGCCGATTTCTTCAATCAGTCGCACAAGGTTCGACATGTACCCATAGCTGGTTTGATGAAGATGCACCATCGTCAAGGTTGCCGCTTCTTCCAGGAAGATGTACTTAAGTTGACGTTGTTTCGCCACAGATTCGAAGCTGTGCTGCAATCTCGGCTGCGACTGCGTTGCCCTCACTCTCTTCCACAGCTGATTGTTTACCTCTGCCTCCGCCTGGACATGGTGCGCATCAGTACTGACCGATCGGTCCTTGTTCTCCAGCCAGCCGAAGTCTGGTTCCACCACAGCGTGATGGAGGCGCAGCGTGAGATCCTTGGAGTTGAACTTTCCCCGATCATTGGCCATTGCACGCACCGATATCAAAGGAAGCGTGCCAGCTGGCCAGAGGCTCTGCTTCCCGGCAAGGACGGGAAGAATAGCTTGTCTGATCTCACTCTTGCCCGAGCCAGAAGGAGCCAATGCCCAGACGAACGTACCTGGGCGCGCACCTTGGATGGCATTCAAGAGTTCGGAGTAAGCCGTCCTCATGCGGCTATGATTCACAAAAGGAATTCCAGAGTTGCTGTCCACTATCGGTTCCTGTGAATTTGAATGACTGGCGCGGGCTTGCCCCCAATTGCACAAGCTACGGCGACTCAATATCGTCAAAGTCATCCATCGCTCGCTTCTTGATTCCGCGCAGAGCGATCTCGTCAAGAGCGTCATTTGATTGAGAAGGGAGGCTACTGGAGTCCGCCTCCCCCGGCTTGGGTTGAGCCGCGGTGTTGGGCTTCGCGTTCGCGGCTGCCGTACGCATCGCCTGAGCGTGCCTCGCGCTCTGCTTTGCTTCGCGGAGCGATGGCGCGTAGAGCTGGTCATACATACCTCTGAATGACCGCTCAATCAGGGTGGAATTAGCTAGAGGCCCGATCAAGTTGCAGAACGCCTTGAACAGTCCACGATTCGTCCTAACCCAGATGAAGCTCGGGTCCTCCGGGTCTGTTCGAAGCTGCTCAACATCGAATGACGCGTCGAGCTCCCTCAGTTCATTGGAGTGAAAGTACCGACCATTCACCTCGAACCCTCGTCCGGGTACATACTTGTTATTGCTGTGCGGGATCGCGGTTCTGAAGAGGAATTCTTCGTCAACCAATGCGTGCAGGCCGGCACTAGGAAAGAGAAGATCTGCGTGGGCTGCCCGTTCGGCCGGACTTGCGAAGCCTTGTACAGGGACGCTCGGGAAGTGCTCATAAAGCGTTTCCCTGGCAACCGTATGAACGGTTTCAAAGCGGTGCTTGGCAGTTTTGTAGCTCTTGAACTTCCCATCCACGCCTCGGCCCGCCTTGTCGGGATCGGTGCTACCGACAAGCTCATGGCTGACCTGGGAATTGAACCTTCCAAAGTAGCGTTCTACGTCCGAGTTGAACCTCGAACCTGCCGTTGGGCAGATATGGATTGAGAACTGATATCGCAAAGCCAGAGCAATGAGAAAGTGTGACTGATTCTCCGTTCCTCGATCGACAAAGATGCTGTTGAACAGTCGTCCATGTCTGCGGACGTAGTCACGTATCAGGATGGCCAAACCATCGCGCCGTGCTGGCCCGAAGACAATGGAATGCGCCATCGGCAGATCAGTCGCCTCATCTGTCCCTAGATAAATCAGAGGGGACTCTGCGCTTGCTTCCATTCCATCGTCGCTCACCACCCTCACGTCGACTTTGGTACTGTCCACGTGCAGGACTGCATGTTTAGCTAAGGCTGTACCCGACCGGTCGCGCGCGTCCGAGCGCGGCCTTTGCTTTTGGTAGCCACGCATTCCCTGCGTTGCAAGGACCTTACGCAGCTCCAGGCGCGGATCAGCGAGCCTGCGTTCGAAGGCCTGGCGGCTCTGTGGCGACTCGCCGTCAGATTCACAGGCCTCCTTGAGCGCAGCGTATGCGTCCTTCTTCTGTGAATACTTGCCTGCGGCGTATGCGCGAATTGCCTCAGCCGTCCGCTTCTCCTGAACGGGGGTAAGCCGGCTCATTCGGTTTCCGCTTGCATGAAACCTGGTAAGGCACTGCTCGAGTTCGTTGTCACCTCTGCTTCGCGCCTCGATCACCTTCCGCGCTATCTCACGCAGGTGTTTGGGGACGGCTGTACCCTTCGCATGCGCGGATTGAATCAATGCGAGCCGCTTTTCGGCGTTGGTGGCGTCGACTAGCGTCGCCGTTGCGAACGCAGAGTTCAGTTGATTGCGAGAGTGCCTGGCAACCTCAAAGAAGTTGCTTCCTATCTCAATAGCCTGAGCCTGACTCAAGGTCAAAAAGAAGTTGCTCGTGTCCGTGAGCGGAACATGCTCAACTGGACCGAAGGCCCAGCGGGTTCCAAGCAGAAGCGCCGCTTGGCTCACGTTGAATCCCTCGATAGTCTCGATCATCCAATCGAGGCTCTTGGGGCCGTCGGCGAGATGCGCATGGATGCGTCTGCCCAAGGCTTGAGCCTCGTTGGCGGGTACCATACGCACCTCGTTATAGATGACCTGTAGGTTCCGGAGTGGCGTGTCGACGCGGGAGGGACTGAGCCACAGGACGTGCTCCATGCCGCGCTGCCTTGCCCAAGGGCCATAGGCAAGGTTCTGAAGATTTCCATCGACGTCGACCCATTCACCGGACTTTGCCGCAAGCAAGCTGTCACGAGCGGAGCCGGCCTTGCATTCGACCAGCTCAATGCGACGGGTGCGGACGACCAGAAAATCCAAGGTGCCGCTCCTTACATGATTGCCAAGTCTCACTCCCTTACAGGCAACCTGCGGGAAGTAGCCAAGCACATCCGGATCCAGCTCCAGAGTCAGCGCGAACATATGTTCAACGGTATGACTCTCCAGCGTGATGAGCTGGCCACACTTGACTGAGTTGAAGTGGGTCACAACGTTGTTCAGCGCGCCTTTTCCTGGCTTCCGCGCTGGACTCGAGCTAGCCATCTCAAGGATGTGCTGTCGCTGTTCGACAGTTAGGCCCTCATGCTCCCGCAGACGCTGGGCCAGTTCTTCTTGATTCATGGAACCCTGCCTATCTACTGGGAGGCGGGCAGCCGCCTCCCTCCCGGAATGCCTAGGGGTTGATTCTTATCGGGGTAAGGGGGTAGATTCGGCATAGCGGTTCTCATCGCTGCGCCTTAAACAGACCCCGGCCTGCCAGCCGGGGTTTGTCTTTTCTGCCCCAGAGAGTCTTCTTAGCTCATCTGGAGGACCTCCATGGGCAGATTGGGATCATTGAGCGGTCCGCCGACTGGTTACGGGATCTGCGCCGCGTGATGCATTGAACAACCATTGGGCGAGATCCCTGGATCGGATCATGCGCCCCTTCCTGCCGGGAATGGTCGAGGTTGCTATTCCCAGGCGGTTGTCATACGCCGCGCGCCTGGCCGCGCTGATGCTGTTGTAGCCAAGCAGCATCCACACTTCTGAGAGCCGGACATAGAGCCCGTACTCCTCCGCCACCTGCTCGGCGAGCTGGTCAGGAGTCGTTGCGCGAAGTGCTAGCGTTTGTATCGACAAGGGCACCATGTAGGCGAGCATCACTCACTCTCTTTCATATTGCAAACAGCGAGCACATCTTCTTGCTTGTGGGGCGCAGATTATCTGATCACGTATCAGATCATCTGATATGCATGCTGCTACAGCGGCTGGCATGTCAGATGATTTAGTACGCAATACAGTTTGTGGATTGCGCTAGCATGGGCATGCTGCCGACTGTTGAAAGAGATGTCGGCGCACCTGTAGGCGTGGGGTTGTGCTGCGCCACGATGTGCCTCTAAGGGAGGTTGATTGGAAGATGAGTACATGATGACCATCCCTACAGATGAGCTCAGTCGCGAAGAGCTTTCAGGCTCAGCATTGAGAGCGTTCTTCAACCTCGCTGCGCGATGGCAACTGTCCGGACCTCAGCAGAGAGCTTTGCTTGGAAGCCCACCCGATGCTTTTTATGAGGCATGGGCGCGAGGGGCCTACGAGCATATCGATGCCGAGGTCCTGGTGCGGATTAGCTATCTACTCGGCATTTACAAAGCTCTTCATATCCTTCTGCCTGACCCCATTCAGGCGGATGGCTGGATAAGGCGACCTAACATGGCGCCCATGTTTGCTGGTAACACCGTGCTGGATTTTATTTGTCGCGGAGGCTTGCGCGAACTTCGGGATGTGCGATCTTACTTGGATGGGCAGCACGTCAGCACCTAGGCAAGGGGTGCCATTTACCATGGACGCTGGAATACGGTCGTACTGCTGACTGTTGTTCATGCGCACCTGAAGCGGTCTGACTTTCGTGCAGGTCTGGCTAAAGATCAGAGGGATGTATGAGACCAACCATTCTTGCAATGGACCTAGAAGGAACGCTGATCTCAAATGCGGTCAGCCAGATCCCACGCCCTGGCCTGTTCGCGTTCCTGGAAGCGATGCGGATCAAGTTCAGTCAGCTAGTACTCTTTACGACTGTTCCGGAGTCAAGAGTGCGAGAAATCTGTAGGCTTCTCGTAGCGGAGGGTGTGGCCCCGAGCTGGTTTGGGAAGCTTCACTACGTTTCATGGTACGGACCAACTAAGGACCTGCGATTTGTTACATCTCACGCCGGGGAGGCCCTTCTGCTAGACGATCATGCGCCTTACGTACACCCCGGTCAGGAATGCTGGTGGGTAGAGGTCCCGTTGTTTGGCTCACCCTACGCCAACGATGACACGGGGTTGGATCTGGCGCGGTTAAGAATCGATGAGCGACTAGCTCAGCTCTCGCTTGGGGGAGGGCATTGAAGCAGCTCGGGAAGACTTCAAAGTTGAAAGGTTTCGCTTGGGGTGCAGTCAATTCGAATGCTATGACAGTGTCGCGCTCTCCCCCAATGACATACAGAACTTCCTTCTTGCGCCGCGCATGTGCCCGATGCAGCCGACACTAAACCGGCCTTGAAACGGCGCTAACAATGCGCGATGTGGAGGCTTAGGCAAAGGCATAGCGCTTCGCTGCGAAAGGGAGCGCTTGCAGCGGACATCGGCTTTTCGTCAAGCGGGGATAAGGTGGCTCGGTCGTCGACAAGGTCTCAACCATGTCTCAACCCAGTCGTTTGCAGGACTTTATGCCCGCTACAACGCCCGGACAGATAAGCGGGAGATTGATATGCAGCAGAACAGTGCGATGGAGGGGGTTGCCGCGCGGTGGCCAGAGCGGATCTGGGTGGTACGGCATGGCCAAAGCGCCGGAAACGTTGCGCGAGACCACGCTGAGGCAAATAACATCACCTTAATCGAGTTGGAACACCGCGACGCGGACGTGCCTCTCTCCTCGCTGGGGGAGCGCCAGTCGCAAGCACTGGGTGCTTGGGTACTGGGACTTGCCGAGCACCAACGCCCGCAAATCGTGCTGACTTCTCCATACATGCGTGCAAGGCAGACCGCCCAAGCCGTGGCCGACGCGCTTGGCCCTGGCCACCGTCTAATCATTGATGAGCGCCTGCGTGAGAAGGAGTTCGGCGTTCTGGACCGCTACACCTCCAGTGGCATCGTCGCTACCTTCCCGGAACTGGCCGCGCAGAGACGGCTGGTCGGAAAGTTCTACTTTCGCCCACCGGGCGGAGAAAGCTGGTGTGATGTCATCTTGCGGCTACGCGGCGTTGTCGGGGATCTCCAACGGAACCACGCCGGTGCACGCGTGATGATCGTCGCGCACCAAGTGATTGTGAATTGCATGCGATACCTTCTAGAAGGCATGGACGAGGATGCCATCCTCGACCTTGACCGCGAAGGCGATGTGCCCAACTGCGGGGTCACCGAGTACTACGCTGCTGAAGGTGGGCAGCTTGCCTTGGTGCATGCCAACTTCATTTCGCCTGAACTGGCCGAGGCCCCAACCACCGCTTCGTCGGATCAGCCCGCTGGAGCCAAGTAAGGTACAGCGTCGGGACCCGACCACCTAACCGCCATCTCTCTGCAGACATGCTCGCTACTCGTGCAGAACGTCCGGTTCTGGCCAGAAGCGGGCACTGAGGCAGGTTTCGGCCCGAGCGATGCTAGCCTCCAGTTTCGACTCCAGGGAGACCTCCGCTGAAGGGCTCGCTCCCGCCCTGTTCGTGGTGGGGGTATGCATGTGCTTGATACCCGGACGCAGCGGACATAAGATCGAGCGGTATCAGGGGATAGCCTGCCACAAGGTGCGCTGTGAATAATTCATTTGACCGGACTCTAGGGTCCGGCTACTAGGTAGTCAGGGTCTATGGCAGTAACTAATCCTCTGACAGAATAAGAGCTGGTCGCGCATAGGCGAGGCAAGTGGTCTGTAGCCGGAGTGCCGCATCGCGGCTGGACTTGCGTAGATATTGAGGATCTTGGAGAGCCGCAGATCGATTGCGAGATGTGCGAGTCGCAAACCATCCGCTACGTCCATCACATGGAGCACCCAGATTACCCGAACGTTCTCGAGGTTGGGTGTGTATGTGCCGGCCACATGGAAGGCGACCTGGCGGCCTCGCGAGCCCGTGAAGCCTCTATGAAAAGCAGCGCAGCAAAGCGCAAGCGTTGGACTGCGCGTGCGTGGAAAGTTTCGGCAAAGGGGAATCCGCATATCACTTCGGATGGATTCCGCATTACCGTTTACCCGCGCGGCGGAGAATGGGCCTGTACCTTGGCTGCGCTAGACGACTCAACTGTCCTGCACGCTCGCCGCAACTACAAGTCTCAAGCGGAGGCGAAACTCGCTGCCTTCGACCACATCACTCGTCTTCAATCCAAAGCTGGCGCATAGCAGTTCATTCAAGTTGAATCGCCACAAGGTTTTGTGGACTGTGATTGCTAGCATACGCGTAGGTTCCGGCCGAAAGCAGACGAGCTGGCGCCGACGACGCGATCAGGAATGCTAGGGCCCCTATTCGACCCGAAGCGAACACTGCCATGGATGCGAGGTGGCTACAGACAGGCGATCCACCCAAAGGGTGCGGTCCGGGTTGAGCATGATTTCCACGACGTCGGGGTCTTCGAGCGCGGTGGCGATCAGCGGCCCCATTGCCGTGCGCAGCATCTGGATGCGCCGGTCGAGCGACGTGGCGCTCATGGATTGGGGAACGGCGCTCATGACGCACGCTCCCGTGCTTGAGCGGCTGCCGCTGCGTCCTCCATCCGCATCGGGTCGGGGTGCAGTTCCTCCACCACGTCACGCACCAGGCTGCGCCCGCGCATCAGGTGGCGGCCAAGCTGCTCGGTGAACTGCTCGAATCGCGCCTTGCCCTGCGCGCGGGCCGCGTCTTGGTGCGCTTCGGGAACCGGCGTGCTGACGGTGAGGTAGTAGCGGATGAACAGCGCCAGCGTTTCGATGGCGATGTTCTGATCGCGCTCCATGCGCTCGGCTTGGCGCGACAGCCGATCCAATCGCTTGGCGATGGCTGCCTCGCGCTGGTCGGCCGCGTCCGGCGACAGCCAGGACGCCAAGGCGGCGGCGACGATGCTGGATTTGGACACGCCTTATCTGCTGCGGGTGGTCGTCAAGAACATGGCTCACTACTCTCGCTTCGTGCTCGACACGCTGCTCAAGCACCCCAGCGTGCAGGACTGCAAGACAAGCTTCGTGCTGGATCGGGTAAAGAGCACCACGGCCTTGCCCCTATGAGCATTCGGCCGATTGGTGTAGCGGGGATGCAAATAGCGCTTGACCTTCCAACCTTGGCAAGGACCAGACTTCAAACACCCAAACCCGAAAGGAGTTTTCCATGCAATTCCATCTCGAAGACATGACCTGCGGCGGCTGCGCCCGCACCGTTACGAAAACGATCCAAACGATCGACCCCAACGCTAAGATCGTCACGGACCCGCCGACCCGCCGTGTCGAGGTCCAGACCTCGGCCTCGCAAGAGCAGATCGCCGCGGCCCTGAGCGAAGCTGGCTTCCCGCCGCGCGCGTAGTAACACCGCGTCGTGGCCGGCCTGCACACAGGACAACCGATGCGAGCACGTGCGCTGTGCCGTACCTGGCGCGGCGCTCAGTGCATCCCAAGGTAGGCGACCTTGGCCCACATCCACAGGGCCATCGCCACCATCATCAGGTTCTCGGTCAGGGACACAAAGCCCAGCGGCACGTTGCTGTCCCCGCCCACACAGGCGCACTTGAGTTCCCGGCGATCGACATAGACCGCCTTGAAAACCGACACGGCCCCGACGGTCCCGATGAACAGCGCCAACGGAATCGACACCCACATCCCCACGCCCGCGACCATCAGGACGCCTGCGATGGCCTCCGCGAACGGGTAGAAATAGGCATACCGAACCCAGCGCTTGGCCAGCAGGTCGTAGTTGAGGAACATCGTCGCGAAGCCGTCCACGTCCTTGAGCTTCTGCAGCGCCAGGAGACACATGGCAAAGGCCACGAACCACTCTGCCGCCTGAATGCTCCAGAGCTGGCCGAAGGCCGCCCAGCTCGCCGCCAGCGCCATCGCGGCCGCCATGGCGAACAGCGCGATCACAGGGATGTAGGTCACGGCGTTCTTGTCCTTCACGGACATGCCGAAGAATTTGCGCAGGTCGTCGTAGCCGCCCACGCGCCGCCCGTTTATGAAGACCTGGGGCGTGGTCTCGACGCCATGCTCCTTCTTGAACGCATCCGTCTGCTCGCGGCTCGCCAAGTGTTTGTCCTCGACCTCGTAGCCCTTGCGGTTGAGCAGATCGAGCGACTTCAGCCCGTAGGGGCAGGTATGGCCGGGCATGACCATCCGGTAGAGCGTGGCTTGTTTGGGCGCAGACATGCTGGACTTCTCCTGTGGGACTTTTCATGGGCCGGCCGCAGCGCCGACTATCACGGATTGAAGGACTTTGACGACATTTCCAGCCTAACCGGCGGTGGTGCAAGGGGGTGTAGACATCTGGCTCGCGGGTCGGTCGTCAGGCTGCAACGCCGTCAGTCCTCCGTCTGCCAGAGCAACCCCGCCGCAGGCCGGCGCGCCCGCGGCGGCACGCTGGGTCCTAGTGGTTCTCCTTGGCATGGTTGATCGTGTATTTCGGGATCTCGACGGTCAGGTCCTCGTTCGCCACGATGGCCTGGCAGCTCAGGCGCGATTGCGCCTCTAGCCCCCAGGCCCGGTCAAGCAGGTCGTCCTCGCACTCCTCGACCTCGTTGAGGGAATCGAACCCCTTGCGCACGATGCAGTGGCAGGTCGTGCAGGCGCAGCTCATGTCGCAGGCATGTTCGATCTCGATGCCGTTGTCTAGCAGCGCCTCGCAGATCGAGGTGCCGACCGGCACGTTCAGCTCGGCGCCCTCGGGCGCCAGTTCAGGATGGGGCAAGACGGTGATCTTGGGCATGTCTCTCCCGGCTGCTCAGTGCGCACGCGGCTTCGTTGCCGCTGCGTTGCCACTTGTACGCCGTGGCACGGCGCCGGTGCGCGCTTCGGGCTCGTCGTCGCTGGTATCGAGTTGCTCCAGCGTGTGCAGGATCGGGCAGTCGGGCCGTTCGTCGCCGGCGCAGCACCGGATCAGCGCCTTGAGCGTCTCGGCCATCTCCAACATGCTCGCGATGCGCCGGTCCAGCTCGGAGATGTGCTGCTGCGCCAGGCGCTTGACGTCGGCACTCTGGCGCGACTTGTCGTTCCACAGTCCCAGCAGGTCCGTGATCTCGGCCACCGAGAAGCCGAGGTCGCGCGCACGCCGGATGAAGTGCAGCCGGTGTACGTCGTCCTGGCTATAGGCGCGGTAGCCCGAATCGTTCCGGTCGGCCGGGGGAATCAAGCCGATCTGCTCGTAGTAGCGGATCATCTTGGCCGAGACCTTCGAGGCCTTGGATGCTTCACCGATGTTCATGGTGTTCCTCCTTTCTCAATGAGCGGTATCCGCCGCCAGCGGCGGCTGGAAGCGGCGCAGGCGCAGCGCGTTGCCGAGCACGAACACGCTGGACAGCGCCATCGCTCCGGCCGCGAAAATTGGGGACAGCAGCACACCGTATGCGGGGTATAGGACGCCAGCAGCTACCGGGATCAGGGCCGTGTTGTAGCCAAACGCCCAGAACAGGTTCTGGCGGATGTTGCCGATGGTGGCCTTGGACAGCGCGATGGCGTTGGGCACACCCTGCAGGTTGCCGGACATCAGCACCACGTCGGCCGACTCCACCGCCACGTCGGTGCCGGTGCCGATCGCCAGGCCCACGTCGGCCTCGGCCAGCGCCGGCGCATCGTTAATGCCGTCACCCACGTAGCCGATCTGGCCGTGGGTGGCCTTTAAGCGGCGCACGGCTTCGACCTTGCCCTCGGGCAGCACTTCGGCCACCACCTCGTCGATGCCCAGTTGCTTGGCGATGGCCTGCGCGGTACGCGCGTTGTCGCCGGTGATCATCGCCACCTTCAGGCCGAGCTGGTGCAGCGCAGCAATGGCCGCGGGCGTGCTGGACTTGATCGGATCGGCCACCGCGATGATGGCGGCCAGTCGGCCGTCGATCGCGGCGTACAGCGGCGACTTGCCCTCATTGCCCAGGCGCTCGGCCGTGCGAGCGAAGCCGCTCACGTCCAACCCCAGCTCACGCATGAAGCGATCGGCACCGACCTCGACACGCGCGCCGTCCACGGTGGCACGCACACCCATGCCCGTGACCGAATCGAAGTCGGTCATCGTCGGCAGCGCGATGCCACCTTCCACGGCCGACTCGACGATGGCGCGTGCGATCGGATGCTCCGAGCGCGATTCGACAGAGGCGACCTTCGCCAGCACCTGGTTGCGGTCAAAGCCGTCGGCAATCTCCAGGTCGGTCAGGACCGGGCGGCCCTCGGTCAGCGTGCCGGTCTTGTCCACGGCCACCACCTTGGCGTCCTTGAGCAGTTGCAGGGCTTCACCCTTGCGGAACAGTACGCCCATCTCGGCGCCGCGGCCCGTGCCGACCATGATGGAGGTCGGCGTCGCCAGACCCATGGCGCACGGGCAGGCAATGATCAGCACCGCCACGGCATTGACCAGCGCGAAGGACAGCGCGGGCGACGGGCCGAACACCAGCCAGACCAAGAAGGTCAGCACGGCGGCCAGCATGACGGCGGGCACGAACCACAGTGTCACCTTGTCCACCACGGCCTGGATCGGCAGCTTGGAACCTTGCGCCTGCTCGACCATGCGGATGATCTGCGCCAGCATGGTCTGACCGCCCACGGCGGTGGCACGCAGCGTCAGCGCACCCTTCTGGTTGACGGTGCCGCCGACCACGGTGCTGCCTTCCGCCTTTTCCACGGGAATCGGCTCGCCGGTGATCATCGACTCGTCCACGAAGCTGCGGCCCTCGGTCACTTCACCATCGACCGGCACGCGCTCGCCGGGGCGCACTTCCACGATGTCGCCCTGCGCCACGTCGTTGATCGGGATGTCCACGATGCGGCCGTCGCGCAGCACGTGCGCCTCCTTGGCCTGCAGGCCGACCAGGCGCTTGATGGCCTCGGAGGTGCGGCCCTTGGCCCGTGCCTCAAGAAAGCGGCCCAGCAGGATCAGCGCCACGATGACGGCGGCCGCCTCGTAGTACACGTTCACCGTGCCGGCCGGCAGCAGACTGGGCGCGAATGTGGCGACCATCGAATAGCCGAAGGCCGCGGCCGTGCCGACCGCGACCAGCGAGTTCATGTCGGGACCCAGGCGGAACAGCGCCGGGAAGCCCTTCTCGTAGAAGCGCCAGCCCGGAATGGCGAGCACCAGCAGGGTCAGCACGAACTGCAGATACCAACTCTGCTGGATGCCGATGGTGGAAGCCACCCACTCATGCATGCCGGGAATCATGTGCGAGCCCATTTCGAGCACGAACACAGGCAGCGCCAGCACGGCGGCCAGGGTCAGGTCGCGCTTGAGTTCGGCGCGCTCGGCGTCCTTCTTCTCGGCGGCTTCCTCGTCGGCCTGCGCGCCGGTATCCACCGGGTTGGCCTCGTAGCCGACCTTCTCGATGGCCGCGATCAGGTCCGCCACGGCGGCCACGCCGCGCACGGTGGCACGCTCGGTCGCGAGGTTGACCGTGGCCTCGGTGACGCCGGGCACGGCCTTGAGTGCCTTCTCGACGCGGCCCACGCAGGAGGCGCAGGTCATGCCCTCGACCGCCAGTTCGACGGTGCCAGCCGGCACGTCGTAGCCGACCTTCTCGACCGCCTGGATCAACGCGATGCGATCGACAGGACCGGCCAGGCGGATGTCCGCCCGCTCGTTGGCGAGATTGACGGAAACGCTGTCCACGCCCGGCACCTTGGCCAGGGCGGCCTCGACTCGGCCGACGCAGCTCGCGCAGGTCATGCCCTCGATGGGTAGGCTGATCGCTGCTGCGGTGGCACGAGCATCACTCGTTATTGGCATGCTCATGGTTGTTTCCCATAGTTGATATTCGACACGGGGGGAGCTTGGGGTTTACCATCGTGGGAAGGTCAAGCGCTTTTTTCGGGTACTGTCAGGTTTCAGAAATGGCCCGGCGCACGGGGGAAACGAGGGGCCTTGGTCGCCAGGCTCGCCCTGGTCCCGGGCTGTGCGCGCGCTCAAGCGGTCGCAGCCTCGTTGATCCTGAAGGGCACGAACAGCCGTTCGAGGGTAGGAATTTTTGAGAGATGACTCCACGCAAACCAGTCAGTGCCCCACCGAAGGGCCCAAGCACCGATCTGGCCTCCCTGTCACAGAATGACGTGACCATCCTGGCCGAGACTTTCCGGCTCCTGGGCGATCCGTCGCGGCTCAAGGTCATGCTGTGCTGCATGAAGGGGTCCACGTCGGTAAGCGACATCGCGGAAGCCGTCGAACTCTCGCAGTCGTTGGTCAGCCATCACCTTCGACTGTTGCGTGGAGCCCGTCTGGTCAGGGGCGTGCGCCAGTCCAAGCAGATCTTCTATGAGGTAGCGGACAAGCACGTGAGCCAGGTGCTGCTGGACATGGCCATCCACATCGTTGAGGACAACAGCGACGACTAGCCTTGGTGCGAAACAGCCCTTACCGCGTCCCGTGAGGCCTATCCTTTCGGTCAGATCCGGTGCAAGTCATCCACGACCAGCACGTGATGGTGCCCGCCTTGGTTCGCGTGCTGACGCAAGTGGGGGTGATCCGCCGACAGGTTCGGATGGTCATGGGCCAAGTCCGACGGGTCGCTGGCCGGCCACAGCCGAAGCGCCAGCGCCACGCCAGCCAGGCCGATCAAGGACATGACGACGAACGTCGATTGCAGCCCCGTGGCCGCGCCGAAGCGTCCGGCCAGCGGGTAGCAGATGAGCCAGCAGGCGTGCGACAGCGCGAAGTGGGCCGCGAAGATCGCTGGACGGTCCTCGGCGTGGGCCGAGCGGCGCAGAAGACGGCCGGATGGCGTCTGCGCCACGCTGTAGCCAAAGCCGATCACCAGCCACAGCGGCAGCAACAGCACATAGCTCGGCAGCAGTGCGCCGATCGCCGTGCCCACGACGAGGACAGCGGCGCCGGTGAGCATCGCGGGTCGGTCGGCTACTTTCTCCAGTAGGGACGGCAAGACGAAGGCGGCCACCATCGAGCCGCCTCCGAACGCCGCCAGTGCCCACGCCACCTCGACTTCGCCCAGGCCGAAACGCGCCTTCACGAGCACCACCGTGTTCACGAACACCATCGCGCCTGCCGCCGAGACGGCCAGGCTGATCGCCAGCAGGCCCCGCAGGCGTGGCGTGGCGAGGTAGATGCGCGTGCCGCGCGTCGTTCGCTCCCAGATGCCGCGGCGCCGGCCGGGGACGGACGTGGGCAACCGCACGCTGACCACGAGAGCGGCTGAAACGAGGAAACCGAGCACCGTTCCTGCGAACAGGTTGTGAAAGTTGATGACGGTCAGCAGCGCGGCGGCCAGCATCGGGGAAATCAGGCTTTCCAGGTCGTAGGCCAGCCGGGACAGCGACAGCGCCTTCGTGTAGTCCTCTTCGTCGGGAAGGATGTCCGGGATGGTGGCCTGGAAGGTCGGCGTGAAGCCGGCGGACGCCGCCTGCAGAACGAAGATCAGCAGGTAGATCTGCCAGACCTCGGTGACGAAGGGCAGGGACAGCGCGACGGCCGCTCGCACGAGGTCCAGCGCCACGAGCAGCGAGCGCCGCGGGAGCCGGTCGGCGAAGGCCTGCGCGACCGGCGCGACCCCCGCGTACGCCAGCATCTTGATGGCCAGCGCCGTCCCGAGCACCGCGCCTGCATCCGCGCCGGCCAGCTCGTAGGCCAGCAGGCCGAGCGCCACCGTCATCAGGCCGGAGCCGACGAGCGCGATCACCTGGGCGGTGAACAGGTGGCGGTAGGTGCGGTTCTTCAGCACGGAGAGCATCGGACGGCCTCAGAGCAGTTTGGTCAGCGCCTTCATTTCGGTCAGAACGGAGTCCTCGTCATGGGACAGGCAGTGGTCGATGTGGTCGTGGATCAGGACGCGCTTGGCCGCCGTCACCGCGCTTTCCACCGCCGCGAGCTGGCGGGCGATGTCGAGGCAGGTTTCTCCCCCTTCGATCATCCCGATGACGTGCCGCAGATGCCCCTCGGCGCGCTTGAGCCGCTTCACCAGGTCGGGATGGGTGGTGTGCTTATGCATGTCTTCCATGCTGAAATCATATCCCCCCAGGGGGGATATTGCCACTGGATGTTAGATCAACGGCTGCTTGCCAAGCGTGGGGAATGGTCGCCGAGCCAGGCTAAGGCAATTGCCCGGAGCGGCATCCCGGCCGTGGTGAGACGCGGACACAAATGTGCAAATCAATTCACATGAACACATATTCATGTGTTATATTTTGAGCCACAGTCAAAGACCCAGTTTCCCGAGGCCCCATGTCCCAATCCCACGCACATGACCATGACCATGACCATGACCATGGTCACGATCACGACCATGATCATGACCACACCCCGACCGTGACCAGCGCCAACGAGCGCAAGGTCCTGCTGTCCTTTTTCCTGATCTTCGGCTTCATGGTTGTGGAGGCCGTCGGAGGCGTGCTGTCGGGCTCGCTGGCCTTGCTGGCCGACGCGGGCCACATGCTGACCGACGCCGCGGCGCTCGCACTGGCCTACGCAGCATTCCGGTTCGGCCGCCGCGCGGCCGACAGCAAGCGCACCTTCGGCTACCTGCGCTTCGAGGTCATCGCCGGTTTCCTGAACGCCGTGACCCTGTTCGCGATCGTCGCCTGGATCGCCTACGAGGCGTGGGAGCGGCTGCAGGCGCCGCCCGTGATCCTGGCCGGCCCGATGATGATCGTCGCCGTGCTCGGCCTGCTGGTGAACGTGCTCGTGCTGTGGATCATGACCCGCGGAGAGACCGATCACGTCAACGTGAAGGGGGCCATCCTGCACGTGATGGGCGACCTGCTCGGCTCGGTCGGCGCCATCGTCGCTGCGATCGTCATCTACCTCACGGGCTGGACGCCGATAGATCCCATCCTGTCGGTCCTGGTGGCGGCGCTGATCCTGCGCAGCGTATGGAAGCTGCTCGCCAAGTCGATCCACATCCTGCTG
The DNA here is from genome assembly GCF_056486185.1 of Stenotrophomonas sp. 28608_Sma. Taxonomy (NCBI): domain Bacteria; kingdom Pseudomonadati; phylum Pseudomonadota; class Gammaproteobacteria; order Lysobacterales; family Lysobacteraceae; genus Stenotrophomonas; species Stenotrophomonas sp. 28608_Sma. The sequence goes on from NZ_CM151308.1 coordinate 189,533, forward strand.
GAAGGCGCGCCGGAGGATGCTTCGCCGGAAAAGGTGGAGCAAGGCCTGATGGGCGCCGTGCCGGGCCTGGCGGCCGTCAGCCACGTTCACGTGTGGCAGCTCACCTCCGGGCGCACGATGGCCACGCTGCACGTTCGCCCCAACGTGGACGAGGAAGCACGCGCCGTGGTCAAACGCGTCGAAGCGGTGCTTCGAGAGCAATTCAGCATCGAACACGCCACGGTCGGGATCGACTGGAACTCGGGCACCGACGAGAACGTCTGCAGCTTGCAGCCCACGTCGGAGCGTCAGGACCACAGCGGCCACGATCACAGCGGTCATGACCACAGCGGCCATGATCATGGCAATCACAAGCATGGCGGCGGGCACAGCCACGGCCATGACCACGACCATTCCGCTCCTGGTCACAGGCATTGAGGCCGCGCGAGCCGGCTCGCACTCCACTTGAGGATTTGCATCCATGACGTCCCGCGAAACCACCAGCGCCGACACCTCGCAATGCTCGACCACCAGCCACGACGCGGCGACCGATGCCCTCGCAATGTCGCAAAGTGACGTCGCTGTTCTGGCCGAGACCTTCCGCCTGCTGGGCGACCAATCGCGATTGAAGATCCTGCTGCAGTGCATGCATGGCTCGGTCGCCGTGGGGGACATCGCCGAAGCGCTCGACCTGTCGCAGTCTCTGGTCAGCCATCACCTGCGGCTGCTGCGCGGAGCGCGCCTCGTGCGCGGCGAACGCCAAGCCAAGCACATCTTCTACAGCATCGCGGACCAGCACGTCAGCCAGGTGCTGCAGGACATGGCGGTCCACATTTCCGAGGACAAAGCCGACGACTGACCAGGCCCAAGCACCCAGGCGAATGGCAGGTTGCGAGGCGCCGGTACCCACGCCGCCGGTTAGCCTCAAGGACGTCCTCGATGCGGCCTGGGCGCAACAGCCTAAATCGCGGGCCCTGCCTGGGCGCCGGGATGCCGCGCAGGCACAGCAATGGGCGGCGGCAGCTTGGACGCCTGAGCCTCCCGCGCTCGCAATCACCCACAAGACCGACCGGTTCAACCGCATAACGGCATTCGTGAGCTGGATGTCGGAGTGGCCACGGCGACGACGCGGGGTTCCCCACCACCTTGTCCATGCAGCCTGCCCGCTAGGGCAACCCAAAGGGCTTGACCTTGCCTTCGTTGTAACGCCCAGCCTCCACACAAATTTCTGCAGAGCGCTTCGGAAGGGCCGGAGTCCTGCATCCAAGAAAGGGGCACTTCCATGCGTAAAAAAATCAGAATCGTTGTGGTGGCAGGCCTCATCGCAGCCGTCGGGGGCATAGCGATTGCCGCCCGCGACGCCAAGGACGAGAGCAAGGCCGCGGCACCCCCGGCGGACGCGCCGATGGCGCCGCAGGTGCCCGTGGCCGAGGTCATCACCCGCACGGTCGCGCCATCGGCCGAGTACACCGGCTTCCTGGCCGCGCCCAAGACCGTCGAGCTGCGCTCGCGGGTCGGCGGCGCCGTCGATGCTGTGAGCGTCCCCGAGGGCAGACTGGTGCGCAAGGGACAACTGCTGTTCCAGATCGACCCCCGGCCGTTCCAGGTCTCGCTCGACACGGCTGCGGCGCAACTGCAACAGGCCGAGGTGCTGGCCAGTCAGGCCCAGGCCGACTTCGACCGCGCCGAGCGCCTGGTGGCGACCGGCGCTGTCGCGCGCAAGACCTACGACGATGCCGTCTCCGCGCGCAGTGCGCGCCAGGCCCAGGTGCAAGCGGCCAAGGCCGCCGTCGCTGCGGCGCGGCTGGATCTGTCCTACGCCCGCGTCACGGCGCCCATCGCCGGGCGCGTTGACCGCGTGCTCGTGACCGAGGGCAACCTGGTCAGCGGCGGTGTCGCCGGCGCGGCCACGCTGCTGACCACGGTCGTGTCCATCGACCCGCTGCACGTGTACTTCGACATCGACGAAGCCACGTACCTCAACGTCGTGAGCCGCTCGCGGCCCGCTGCGGACGCCGGCGGCAAGGCCTCGCTGCCCGTGCAGGTCGGGCTGACCACGGACAAGGGTTTCCCGCACAGGGGCGCGCTCGACTTCGTGGGCAACACCATTGACCGAAGCACCGGCACGATCCGCGTGCGCGCCGTTGTGCCCAATCCGGATGGGCGCATGGCACCCGGCATGTTCGTCCGGGCCAAGCTGTCCACCGGCGCGGCGCGCGAGGCCGTCCTGATCGACGATCAGGCCGTGGGCACCGACCAAGGGCGCAACTACGTGCTGGTTGTGGGCGAGAACAACCAGGCCCAGTACCGGCCCATCGAACTGGGGCCGGTGGTGGACGGGCTGCGCGTCATCAACGGCGGCCTGCAGGCCGGTGAGAAGATCATCATCAAGGGCCTCGTGCGCCCCGGCATGGCGGTCACGCCGCGCATGGTGCCCATGCAGGCGCCCGCGGCACCGGCCGCAGGCGCGGCCGGCGCGACCAAGGCTGCGGCAAACGCTCCGGCTCCCGCTGCGGCGCCTGCCAAGGCCGGCGGCGCGGACCCCGCCAAGGCTGACGGCGCGGCCGGCTCGGCGGAGGCCCGCAAATGAATTTCCCCCGCTTCTTCATCAACCGGCCGGTCTTCGCCATCGTCCTGTCGCTGCTGATGCTGATCGCGGGCGCGATCAGCTACTTCCAGCTGCCGCTGAGCGAATACCCGCAGGTCACGCCTCCCACGGTGCAGGTCACCGCTAGCTATCCCGGTGCCAACCCGCAAGTGATCGCCGATACCGTGGCATCACCGCTGGAGCAGGCGATCAACGGCGTAGAAGGCATGATGTACATGCAGTCTCAGATGTCCACCGACGGGAAAATGGTGCTCACCGTCTCCTTCGAGCAGCATATCAACGCCGACATTGCGCAGATCCAGGTGCAAAACCGGGTCTCGCGGGCGTTGCCGCGCCTACCGCCTGAAGTTCAGCGCATCGGTGTTGTCACCGAGAAAACGTCGCCGGACGTTCTCATGGTGGTGCATTTGCTTTCGCCTGGAGGTCGATATGATCCGCTGTACGTCTCCAACTACGCCACACTTCATGTGAAGGATGAGCTGGCTCGTACGCCAGGCGTCGGCGATGTCCTAGTCTGGGGCGCCGGGGAGTATTCGATGCGGGTCTGGCTCGAACCCGCCAAGGTCGCTGCTCGTGGGCTGATCGCGAGCGACGTGGTTGCCGCCATCCGCGAGCAGAACATACAGGTTGCCGCTGGTTCGGTTGGTCAGCAGCCGGATGCCTCGGCGGCGTTCCAGGTCACGGTCAACACTCTGGGCCGACTGTCGAGCGAGGAGCAATTCGGCGAGATCGTCGTGAAGACGGGCGCCGACGGCCAGGTAACTCGCCTGCGGGATGTCGCCCGCATCTCGATGGGGGCCGATTCCTACTCTTTGCGCAGCCTGCTCAATGGCGAGCCGGCGGTGGGGATACAGATCATCCAGAGCCCGGGCGCGAACGCGCTGGATGTGTCTAGCGCGGTGCGCGCGGCAATGGACCGACTTCAAGCCAAGTTCCCCGACGGCATTGAGTATAGCGTCGCCTACGACCCCACGGTCTTCGTGCGCGCCTCGCTCCAGTCCGTCGCCGTCACGCTGCTGGAGGCCATCTTCCTGGTGGTGATCGTGGTGGTGCTGTTCCTGCAATCCTGGCGCGCGTCGATCATCCCGCTGATCGCCGTGCCGGTCTCGCTGGTCGGCACGTTCGCGGTGATGCACATGTTCGGTTTCTCGCTGAACACACTGTCGCTGTTCGGACTGGTGCTGTCCATCGGCATCGTGGTGGATGACGCCATCGTGGTGGTGGAGAACGTGGAGCGCCACATAGCGCTGGGCGAATCACCCAAGGACGCGGCGCGCAAGGCGATGGATGAAGTGACTGGCCCGATCCTGGCCATCACCTCGGTGCTGGCAGCGGTCTTCATCCCCTCGGCGTTCCTGTCGGGGCTGCAGGGCGAGTTCTATCGCCAATTCGCGCTAACCATCGCGTTCTCGACCATCCTGTCGGCGATCAACTCGCTTACGCTGTCGCCAGCGCTGGCCGCCATCCTGCTCAAGCCGCACCACGGCGCGACCAAGCCCGATCGCGTCACGCGCATCATCGATGGCGTGTTCGGCGGCTTCTTCCGCCGCTTCAACAGCTTCTTCGACCGCGCCTCGAATTCCTACGTCGGGGGCGTGCGCCGCGCGGTGCGCGGCAGCGCCATCGTGCTGCTGCTCTACGTCGGCTTCCTGAGCCTGACCTGGCTGGGCTTCCACAAGGTGCCTGCGGGCTTCGTGCCCGCCCAGGACAAGTACTACCTCGTGGGCATCGCCCAGCTTCCGACCGGCGCCTCGCTGGATCGCACCGAGGCGGTCGTCAAGGAGATGACCAAGATCGCACTGGCTGAGCCGGGCGTCGAGAGCGTGGTGGCCTTCCCGGGCCTGTCGGTCAATGGACCGGTGAACCAGCCGAACACCGCGCTGATGTTCGCCATGCTCAAGCCCTTCGATGAGCGCAAGGACCCGTCGCTGTCGGCCTTCGCCATCCAGGGCAAGCTCATGGGCAAGTTCAGCCAGATCCCGGACGGCTTCGTCGGCATCTTCCCGCCGCCGCCGGTGCCGGGCCTGGGTTCTATGGGCGGCTTTAAGCTGCAGATCGAGGACCGGGCGGGCCTGGGTCCCGAGGCGCTTGCACAAGCACAGGGCCAGATCATGGGCAAGGCCATGCAGGCGCCCGAGCTGGCGAACATGCTCGCCAGCTTCCAGACCAATGCGCCGCAGTTGCAGGTGGACATCGACCGGGTGAAGGCCAAGTCGCAGGGCGTGTCGCTGACCGAGGTGTTCGACACCCTGCAGGTCAACCTTGGCTCGCTCTACGTCAACGACTTCAACCGCTTCGGTCGCACCTACCGGGTAATGGCCCAAGCCGATGCGCAGTTCCGCATGCAGGCTGAGGACATAGGCATGCTCAAGGTGCGCAATGCAGCGGGCGACATGATCCCGCTGAGCGCGATCGCGACCATCGAGCGCAGTTCCGGCCCCGACCGGGTGATGCATTACAACGGCTTCCCCTCGGCCGACATCAGCGGCGGGCCAGCGCCGGGCTACTCATCCGGCCAGGCCACCGCCGCGATTGAGAAGATCGTGAGCGAATCGCTGCCGGACGGTATGACCTACGAATGGACGGACCTGACTTTCCAGGAAAAGCGAGTTGGCAATACTGCTATCTATATCTTCGCGCTGGCGGTGCTGCTCGCCTTCCTGTTCCTGGCGGCCCAGTACAACAGTTGGTCGCTGCCGTTCGCTGTGCTGCTGATTGCACCCATGGCGCTGCTCTCGGCGATCGCCGGCGTCTGGCTCTCTGGGGGGGACAACAACATCTTCACGCAGATCGGTTTCGTGGTGCTGGTCGGCCTGGCCGCCAAGAACGCGATCCTGATCGTGGAGTTCGCCCGCGCGAAGGAAAGCGAAGGGGCCGATCCGCTGGCAGCCGTGCTTGAAGCCGCGCGCTTGCGGCTGCGCCCGATCCTGATGACGTCGTTCGCCTTCATCGCTGGCGTGGTGCCGCTGGTGCTGGCCAGCAGTGCGGGCGCCGAGATGCGCCACGCCATGGGCATCGCGGTGTTCGCCGGCATGCTGGGCGTGACGGTATTCGGCCTGGTGCTGACGCCGGTGTTCTACGTCGTGGTGCGCAAGCTGGCGCTGCGCCGCGAAGCGCGCCATGCCCGTGTCGGCATGACCGACCAGCACGCATGACGGCCAGGAGGACATACGACATGAAAACATCTTTCGCATTCACACGACCCGCCAGGACGCTGGCGCCGCTCGCCCTCGCGACGGCGTTGACTGGCTGCTCCATGGCACCGAAGTATGACCGGCCCGCATCGCCGATCGACACGGCTTATCCCTCGGGCGCGGCCTATGTGGAACCGGCGGCCGCGACGCCCGACGACGCGATCACGGCCGAGATCGGCTGGCGGGACTTCTTCCGCGACCCGCTGCTGCAGCAGTTGATCGGCATTTCACTGGAGAACAACCGCGACATGCGCAAGGCCGCGCTCAACGTGGAGGCGGCTCAGGCGCTGTACCGTATCCAGCGTGCCGAGATGCTGCCGAACCTGGGCGTTTCCGCCCGCGGCGCGTCAGAGCGCGCACCGGCCGACCTCAGCACCACGGGGCAAAGCGACGTGCTCCGGCGCTACGACGTGGCCGGGGTGACGGCCGCCTGGGAACTGGACCTGTGGGGCCGCGTCCGCAGCCTCAGCGACCGGGCGCTGGCGTCCTACCTGGCCCTCGACGAGACCCGCATCGCCACGCAGATGAGCCTGGTGTCCGAGGTGGCCAGCGCCTACCTCACGCTGCGTGCCGACCAGGAACTGCTGCGCCTGACGAGCGACACCCTCGCCACGCAGAAGCGCTCCTACGGGCTGACCACCCAACTGGTGGAAGTGGGCAACTCCACGCAGCTCGACCTGCGCCGCGCAGAGATCGCGCTGCGCACCGCCGAGGCCAACCATGCCGCCTACACGCGGCAGGCGGCCAAGGACCGCAACGCGCTGGTGCTGCTGTTGGGCCAGCCGCTGACGCCGGAGCTGTCCCGGCAGCTTGACGAGGCCATGGCGCTGCCGGACGACATCGTGCCGACCGGCCTGCCGAGCGGCCTGCCGTCCGAACTGCTCGCGCGCCGGCCGGACATCCGCGCCGCCGAGCAGATGCTGATCGGCGCCAACGCCAACATCGGCGCGGCGCGGGCCGCGTTCTTCCCGATGATCAGCCTCACGGGCTCGGCGGGCACGGCCAGCGCTTCGCTGGACGGCCTGTTCGATTCGGGCTCGCGGGCCTGGAGCTTCCTGCCGCAGATCACGCTGCCCATCTTCCGCGGCGGCGCGCTGCGCGCCAACCTGGACGTGGCGCACGTACAGAAGCGCATCGAGATCGCCAACTACGAGAAGTCCATCCAGGCGGCCTTCGCCGAGGTGGCCGACGGCCTGGCGGGCAAGCGCACGCTCGATGAGCAGATCCGCGCGGAGCAGCTCCTGGTGGCGGCCAGCCAGAAGGCCTACGAGCTGGCCGAGCAGCGCTTCCAGGAGGGCGTGGACAACAACCTCACTGTACTCGACGCGCAGCGCACGCATTACGGCACGCAGCAGACCCTGGTGCGCACGCGCCTGACGCGGCTGAACAACCTCATCCATCTGTACAAGGCGCTGGGCGGCGGCTGGACTGAGCACACGGTGCAATCGGGCGCCACGGCGCAGCAGCCCGCCCGGTCGCCGGGATGAGGGCCGGCGCGCAGCGGTGGCGTCCCCCATCGCTGCGCGCGGAGAGCTGGATGAGGATTGGTGAACTCGCGCGCTTGACCGGCACGCCCCTGAGAACATCAGGTTCTACGAACGGGAGGGCCTGCTGCCCGCTCCCGAGCGGTCCCGCAACAACTACCGGCGCTATGGCCCGGCCCATGTCGAGCGGCTTTACCTGATTCGCAACTACCGCGCGTCGGGCATCGGCCTGGATGACATGCGCAACTTGCTGGGCTGGACGCATCGCGAGTCCCCGGAACCCGAGCTGCTGACGCAGGCTGTCCGGGACCATCTCGCCTGTGTCGAGGAACGCATGGCGCAACTGACCCGGGTGAAAGAGCACCTGCTCGCATTGGAACGGCAGGCTGTTTCTTCTGCCGCTCGGGAGATTTGCGAGGAGCGGCCAGGCTGCGGCGGTTCATGAGCATCGTATGGCCGAATCATTGTCTAATAACTGAACATATATTCATGTGTGTAATAATTCCGGCCAGACAAACGAACAAGAAGGACCGCCCATGACCGACCAGAGCATCACGCGCCGAAACATCGGCGTTCTCACCGCCGCGCAGGCGCTCGGTGGCGCCAGCGCGCCCATCGTGATGTCGCTGGGCGGGCTGGTCGGCCAGCAGCTTGCCAAGGACTCGGCCTCGATCACCTTGCCTGTGAGCCTGTTCGGCCTGGGTCTTGCCATCGGCACCTTGCCTGCGGCGTTCATCATGCGGCGCCATGGCCGCCGCAACGGATACGTGGTCGGGGTCGGCTTCGGCGTGGCCTCGGGCCTGATCGCCGCGCTGGGCATCATGCTGGCCTCGTTTTGGATCTTCTGCGCCGGCACCTTCCTGGCGGGCTTCTACGGCGCGTATGTGCAGAGCTACCGCTTCGCAGCCGCCGACACCGCCGAGGACGCGCTCAAGGCCAAGGCGATTTCCTGGGTGATGGTGGGGGCTCTCGCGGGTGCCATCATCGGGCCGCAGTTGGTGATCTTCACGCGCGACGCGGTAGCGGGCACGCCCTACGTCGGCAGCTTCCTCAGCCAGGCGCTGCTGCCGCTGATCGCCCTGCCGATCTTGCTGATGCTGCGCACGCCGCGCCAGACCCCGGCCGAAGCCGCCGCCGACAGCGGCCGCACGGTGCTGCAGCTCCTGGCGATGCCGCGCTACGCGCTGGCCGTGGCCGCAGGCGTGGTGTCCTATGGGGTGATGGCGTTCGTGATGACCGCCGCGCCGGTGGCGATGGTCAACCACGGGCATTCGGTGGACAACGCCGCCCTGGGAATCCAGTGGCACCTGCTGGCGATGTTCGGGCCGAGCTTCTTCACTGGGCGGCTGATGGTGCGCTACGGCAAGGAGCGCGTGACCGCCGTGGGCATGGTGCTGCTCGCCGCCTCCGGGGTGGTGGCCCTGGGCGGGCTCGGCCTGTCCCACTTCTGGGGCTCGCTGGCGCTGCTGGGCATCGGCTGGAACTTCAGCTTCATTGGCGCGACGGCGATGGTCACCGATTGCCACACCCCGGCCGAGCGCAGCAAGGCGCAGGGCATGAACGATTTCTTCGTCTTCGCCGCCACGGCAGCCGTGTCGTTCCTCGCGGGATCGATCCTGCACAACTCGGGCTGGCAGGCGGTCAACTGGATGATCTTCCCGGCCCTGGCGCTGATCTTGGTGCCGCTGCTGTGGCAGACCGCGCGAAAGCCGGTGCGGCTAGGTCCGGGCTGATCGGGCCGATGCGGAAGGTGTTCCATCTAGCGGTCACCTCAGGCGCTACATCACCTGCCTCCACCGCTGCAGCTTCGACAGCGCGTTGTCGTAGGCGGCGGAAGTGAAGGACTGGATCTTGCGCCGAGGGTTTTCATCGGCATCAACGGCGAAATGAGGGCCTTGACCTTCCAACAATGGGAGGCCCTACAGTGACTCCATCAACCTCATTCAAGGAGTTTTTCATGAGAGTCAACAAGTTCAGCCTGTTGTTCATTGCGGGCGCCGTCGTGGTCGCCATCGGCCTGAGGGCCGTTCAGAAGAAGGTGGTCCCGTCGGGTGAAGTGATGCAGGCCAATGCGAGCGGAGGTCACCATGGGCACGCGATGCCCTCCAGCGCCTCGGCCAATGACAGTCCTTCCACGACCGCGTATCGCGCCGTGAACGACCAGATGCACGCGGGGATGGGAGCGCAGTTCACTGGAAACGCCGACGTCGATTTCATGCGCGGCATGATCCCGCACCACCAGGGCGCGATCGACATGGCCAAGGTGGCGTTGCAGTACGGCAAGGACCCGGAGGTCCGCAAGTTGGCCGAGGAGGTTATCTCTGCGCAGGAAGGCGAGATCGCCATGATGAATAAGTGGCTTGGAGAACGCGGCCAACAGGCGGGGACCGGCAGCTCGGGCGACGCCTCGACGACCGCCTACCGTGCCGGCAATGACCGCATGCACGCCGACATGATGATTGACTTCAGCGGCGATGCCGATGTGGACTTTATGCGCGGCATGATCCCGCATCACCAGGGCGCGATCGACATGGCCAAGGTGGCGTTGCAGTACGGCAAGGACCCGGAGGTCCGCGAGTTGGCTCAGGAGGTTATCTCTGCGCAGGAAGGAGAGATCGCCATGATGAAGAGCTGGCTTGCCGCTCGGGGAAAGTGAAGGCACGACCATGAACCAAGCCAGCACCCCGCGCATCATCATCTATAGCACTCCAGCCTGCCCGGACTGCCGGGTGCTGAAGGAGTGGCTGTCCCAGCAGAGCATCGTGTTTGAAGAACGCGACCTGACCGACCCGAAGATTTCTGCGGAAGCCAAGTCACGAACCGGCGTGCGCGTGGCTCCGATCACGCTCATCGGTAATGAGGTCTTCTATGGCACCTTTGCGAGCCAGAAGCCGGGGCTGATGAAGGCGCTCGGCCGTTCGACAAGTAGATGAAGGGTCTCAAGAAATACTTGGCCCGCGCTGCCGTCCAAGCTCCCAAGATACGCCGCCACCGCGCACCACGGCGGCGATATGCTGCCCCAGCCGCTGCTCGATCATCGGCCGCCACGGCACCAACCTGAATCCCATGCCGTCGTCCAGCATCGCGTAGCGCCCGCTGGCGAGCATGACGCTGCGCCGGTAGATGCCAGCCACACGCTGCCCGTCGGCCACCGGGCGATGCTCCAGGCCGGTTTCAGCGGCAATGTCCTTCGCGGCCTGTGCCAGTTCCCGGTTGCGCAGCGTGCCCAGCAGGTTGCGCGCCAGGATCACGCGCTGCCCGCGCCGCTCGGCCAGCGCCTGTTCGGCCAGGAAGTCGGCGCGCTGTTGCATGGCCTGGCCTCGCCACCAAAGCCTAGGTCGCCCAGGCCCGAGCCGCCGCCGATCAACTGCTGGTCGAGCCACGTGGCCCCGATCACGCGGGCCTGCCGCTCGATGGGCAAGTGCGATTTCAGCTCCACGGCCACGCCGCCCAGGCGCTGCGCGTCGTACTGGCGGCCACGCTCGGCCAGGTCGTCCGGCACCTTCCATAGCCCTTCGGCAACGCGCTCCACAATGCCGGCCCGACGCAGGGCCCATTTAGTAGATGGAGTGCCGCCGGTCTTAGCCGCATGCAGCGTTAAGGCGGGCTTGATATTAAGGCCTCTGAGAAGCGTCGGAGGTAGCCTAGCGATGTCAGCTTCTGGCATGAAGCAGCCGTGAACTTCAAGAGGAGCGAGGCGCGTCAGCGTACGGCCCGTAGCGGACGAGACTCTAGCGATGTCGACCACTACTAGTCCTGAGTCGCTAAGGCCAACCGCATGCTTCGTCCGACTCCCCGCGAACCCTCGTAGGGCACCTAAAGGGGCTCCTTACTTGTTAAGGACCGACAAGGTTGGACCGATGTCACGGCGGCGCTTGCCTCCTGGGCTGTTGGCGAGGGCCAATCAGCCGCGGACGTCAGCTCTGCCCCTAAGTCACTGCAACCATAGGTTCTCAGCCCTTGCGCAACCATAGGTTCAGCCAAAACGCAAACCTATGGTTGCCCGTCTAACAGCAATTAGCCACGTGCCCATAGTTAGAGCGCGTTTTGGCCTCATAGTTGGGTGCAGCCGAGGCTCTACATTCACCGACTATTAGCACTTTGGCCCCATAGTCGGGGCGCTCGTAGCGTAGCTAATTGATATCGAAGGAAATGATTGCATAGTTGGAGACTTCTTTCATAGCTGAACCAACTATGGGTACGCGAATGAATATCCGCTCTCCAGACCGTGCAGTCTGCTGGCGTCTGCCACCTACCTGGATTCCGATGCAAGGTTGTGAAGACGTGGCTGAACCTAGTGAGGCAGCACGGATCTCGGATGGACGCAACGCGCAATGCAAGAAGTCGCTAATCAATGTGGCATGGACCCACAAATGAAAAGCCACTGTTAGTTCCACTCGCGCAATGGGCTCCAATCTAGCATTCGACTCGTCCGGAGAACGCTCGACGTACTAAGGCTTCAAGGATTGTAATGGATTGATTTTAAAGGAGGTATAACCATTTATGGCTTGCGAAATGCAGAGGGACTCAACGAGCTTGCAACGAGCATTGGTTTGCGTATGTTGGAGGAATGAACGCACTTTCCCTGCAAAGAGCGGCACTTGAAGCGTCCTCAGAAGAGGAACTGGCAGACAGGATCGTTGATGAGTCTGGGATCTGTGTTCGCGTGGGGGATGCCAGGCAGCTACTTGGATTCCGTAGCCTAGATGCAGGTAGACGAGCTGCAGTGCAGGGGCGCTTAGGCATCGAAGCGGTGAACTTTCCAGGTCGCCGTGGACGTTTGTCCCTTCGGCAGGCACCTATCAAGGAGCCCGTGCAATGAGCTAAGTAAGAAAGATCTCTGGGGAGAAGAAACAACAAACCCTGGCTGGCAGGCCAGGGCTTGTTCGCAGCTAGCGCTTAGTTCCGCGTAGCTGAATCTACTCCCGACCCGTGCTTCTTTCAAGTGCTCGTCAAAGCGGGAGGGGGCCGTGCAGCCATCTCCCACCATGAGGGAGATGGCAATGACCCCAGATCAGCTGAGGGATCATCTAAGAACGCTAGATCTATCAGTAGAAGATAGGTCCTTCGCACTCGAGCTCTTTGGCCAGGAACCAGGGCGCAGCGTTGGCGCCTATGCACTGGACAATGTGGTCGTCGACTTCTATTCAAGAAAGTGTCGCGATGTTCGCAGGCTGGAAAGCCATACAGTCGAGCAAACATTTGCATATGAGCTAGAAATTGATCCTGACGTCATCTCATATGTTTGCCAGGTCACTTGTCGTGGCATAAGGCGCGGCAATCATGTGTGCACCGCCCATGCAGACTTCTTTGTGGTTCGACGGTCCTCCGTGGAAATCGTGGAATGTAAGCCCATCTCCAAGCTCAGCACTCTTGTGGAGAGAAAGCCCGAAGAGTGGGTGCTGGACGGTGGGAAATATCGCAATCTGGTGTATGAGCGATGGGCAGCATCCCATGGGATCGAGTACAAGATCTGGGCCTCACCCAGCAACATCAGCCGATACCATAGGAACTTGCAGTTCATCTACCAAAACTGGGATGAAGATCTCTCAATGGTGCGCCGAGAGGGCTTTGCTGCGGTGGAAAAGCAGCTTTACATGGGGCCAAAAAGCATCGCGTTTCTTATGGAAGAGATCCCTTGGTTCAACGCTGGGGTCGCAGCAGGACTCTTGGCGGATAGGCTAGTCCACGGGCCCATAGGGCACATACCGATTACCGATACGCGCAACTTTCTCTTAAGCCTAAGTCAAGAGCAGGCGGAGGCGATTGCGGCCGAGTGCTGTAAGAACATCAACAACCTGTATGCCGAAGCTAGCGGCCCAGTTGCGCTCGCAAGTTCAGTTGATGTGGCAAAGGCAGTTGCAAGGCTGAAGAAGCTTGAATGCCTTGCTCGTGAAGGAAAGCGAGCGACACCCAAGATGAGGAAGTTGGAGGAGCGGGTGAGACTAGCGCGCGCAGAGGGTCGCAATCCTCTAGATGATCTCATCACCAACTACGCAAAGTGCGGGAACCGATCCAGTCGTCTCACTCACGCGCAATCAGAACTTGTACGCGGAGTCATTGGCTCACATTGGCTAAAGGGTAAGGTTGCGACGCTAGCCGATCTGTATCGTGAGCTAGCCCTGCAGTGCGAGTGCGCTGGCGTTCCTGTGCCTGGCCGGAAGGCGCTCGTCAGAAGAGTTCGATCCGTTTCAAGGGGGCAACGTGATCTTGCTGTCGGCGGTAAGCGAAACTATCAAGCAAATAGGCCGCGTTCCGACGCTCGGGTTAGATCAGGCCAAGCGCTTGCTGTGCACTCTGTCCTGCACATCGATGCAACCAAGGTTGACAACCGAGTCTTTACACAAGAAGACGAAGGGCAGCAAGACCACTGCCCGGTACTGTACTGCGGCCGTGACGAAGCGTCGTCTAAGGTTATGGCCCATGCCTTTGTCTTCGGTCCCGCTCGGCGCGAAGGGCCACTAATTTTGCTGAGGAACTATGTGCGCGAGCACGCGAAGCTTCCACACGCAATCGTGATCGATCGAGGCACTGATCTGAAGTCAGCCTTAGGTGATCTCTGTCGAACCTATGGCATCTCCATACTCACAGTGCCGACAGGCGCGAGTCGCTTCAACTCACAGTGTGAGACGGTTCAAGGGCTTATCAATTCCATGGTCAGCCACAAATTGATTGGGAGCACAAAGCCAGATAAAGCCGGTAGAAGTGTCGATGGAAAATTCAAAAGCAGATCGACCGCGCGCCTAGATTTCTCGACCGTAGAATCCGAAATTCACCACCTTCTGTACAGCCTGATGCCCGAGATGCCCGTGGATGGCTTCGCAGGTGCGCGAGAGCGATTTGAGAACAGTCAGTTGACTGCTCCAAACTCTGGAATACCAACGGTTGTAGACGATGACTTCCTATTTCAAACTTCAGTGAAATTGAAATCATGCTCTTATGAAAGAACAAGGGGGATCAGACACTGGAGGAGAAGCTACACGAACGCGGATCTCGCGTCGCGCGCGCATGAAGAGAAGATCCTCAGTGCTCGGCGTGATCCTGAGGATATTTCATTCGTTTGGATTCAGACCACGAAGAGACGCTACAAGGCATGGTGCTCGAAGGTCTCGGAGATTGGTCACTACTCCGAGCAGGATCGTCACTTCGAGGCAATGTGGGAGCAGTTCATCACGCCGGATGTTGAGAGCAAGAAGGAGGAGCTGCAGCGTAAGAACTATGAGAGGACGAGCATGGCCAACGCCAGGCAGCGAGCCAATGATATGGGGCTAGCAAGTGGAAAGGAAACGCAAGCCCCGCCAAATGCGAGTCGATCGAAGGTTCAAGCGAGATTGGTCGTCAACTTTGATGAGCTCCCCGATCTCATTGTGGAAGGGGATTCGCATGGACGCTAGCATCCTGCCCCATTTTCCAGCTGATGAGATGAGCTTCCCTTTCATACCACATCAGCGCTTTCTAACTACCCAGCACAGCCTACTGAAATCAGTTTCGAGAGCTCGGCCAGGAGACTTTGTTTGGTTGATAGCGCCCTCCTGGTCAGGAAAGAGCGAGTTGCGTCGGCAGCTGTTGCCTGAGCTCGGAGGAAATCCCCAACTTTGGCCAACAGGCCACTTGCCGCTGATCTCCGTAAGGGCAATCCTGAATCAGGGCGACAAGTTCAATCCGAAAGACTTCGCTTTGCGCCTACATCAGGAAATAACTGAGCCCGACACTAGCTGGACTAATGCTATGGAAACCGGTGGCGATCCTGACCAAACGCACGTGGCCGCAGAGCGGCGAGCCTCTTCAGTGTTCTGGCGTGAAGTGCGCGCGAGAACAGCGGAGAGAGACCTTCGTCTTTCGTTTGAGCGCATGTCTAGAATTCGCGGATTGAGGTACATCGTCATAGAGGAGGCTGCGAACATCTGCAGGGTTCCGAAGAGTCAGAGTTCACGCAACTACATGCTTGGCATCATGGCGCTTGTTGAAGAAATTGGTTGTGTGGCGATCATGATAGGAACCCATGAAGCGTCCACGCTCTATGAGGATTCCCAAGAGGTGTTCAATAGATCTGACGTTCTCTATATGCGTCCGTACGGTCTGAATGACAATGACGACCTGCGATCCTACGCCTCTCTGATCAAGGCGATCGGCAAGGGATTTCCACTTTCAAAAGGTAGCCTTCTCCAGGAAAACCTAGAGCTCATTGCTCTCAATGGAGGAGGAATTTTTGGCCCAACTCTGCGGTACTTGATGCGGGCGAATGAAGAGCGTTGTCGCAATGGTTCCAATACCATCGAGCTCGGGCATCTGCGAGCAGCGTCTGGAACCGAAAGGAATCACAGGCTGCTCTGGGGAGAGATAGACGCGTTCAATAGACTTGCCGATGGCAAGCGTTCTCTACGCCTAGCGGACTTCTTGACCATCAAGGGCTCATTGCCTAGCGAAGGCGATCTGTGAGGATGGAACCACCAAGATGGACGGTACTTCCACCTCTTGAGCTTCGTGATGCAGGTACTCCCTGGACAGAGTCGCTCAATGGATACGCAAATCGCTTGGCTAAGCTCAGCGGAATTTCGTGGTGCAAGATGCTTCAGCTTATCGACACCCACTCGTCGGAGGTGCCGTCTAGATACATTGATCAGCGCAGACTCGATGGGCTCGGGCCTGTGTCAGTACGGCGTGCGCGTTCACTAGAGAAGCTGACTGGGCAGTCACTTGTCGGTGCTACTTTGTATGGACTCTCAGAGATCGTCTCCTCAAGGGCAGCGAGCTGGAGTCGACACGCCGCTTGGTGTCCGATTTGCATCGGAGCTAGCGATATGGACGAGAGCGCCACAGAGAGGCTGATTTGGAGCTTCGATGCTTATTCTCACTGCTCGCTGCACGACGCCAGGATTGAGAACAGCTGTTCCAATTGTGGACTCGGGAAGTTGAAGAGCATTGCATTGAGAAAGTGCCCATCCTGCGGAGATCGCCTAGACAGGCGCACACGCTTTGACTCGGCGAACCCGACTCAGCGCTGGATCAATCAGTGCATAGAGGAACTGATCTCTTGGTGCTCAAATCATCCAAATCAGAGGCTTGAACTCTCGAACTTGGAGGTGTTTATAGAGGCAGTCGTGGCTAGAGGCGAGGGGCGAAAGTTGGATTACCGACCTCCTGCACGCTTGCCTGCAAGCTATTCTGACTACAAGAGCTGGACTAGAGTGAATTGCTTCAGACTCTTTAGAAGGAATGATCCGAGTCGATTAGAGTTCAATGAGCTACTCAATCTATCGGCAAATCAGTGCGTTTCTGTCTTGGACATTCTTCTCCAGCCTATCGAATCTGCGTCCGAACTTCTGCCTGGAATTGGATCGAATCCGGAGCTCCCACTAGGACGCGGTCGAGTGGCAGATGAGCGAAGAGAGTTTGCTCGATTGATTGACGCTCTGCTTGGTGATGACCAGTGCGTCCTTCCATCCTTCCAGGTGCTTGCGCAGCTGAGCGGAAGACGAGGGTCGTTCAAGTCTGGCCTACCGCACCACCACGCTCACTATGCGGTCCGGCTAAGGCGGCAACAGATGATGATTCGCGGTGTTTCGCGAAGAACGATAAACAGAGCATTTCGTCTTGCATGTCAGTTGAAACTTTCGCTACAAGGACAGCTGCTGATATCCGAAGCCGTGGCAAAACGAATCCACATCGAGATGGATGTCGCATCGAACATCGTGCGATCCGCGGAACTTGCCTGTAGCCTTCTTCTCCCAGTGGGAGGGATGAAGGGCGTAGCTCGTATACCCAATCTATGAGCTGAAGCCTTCCTGGTGGTCTTAGAAGTCTCTTGGTCTTAGATGCCCCGTCTGCCTGACGAACACGAGTGCATTCCACGGTTGTGAATCGCCCAGGGTTCCGTAGACACCTCGCAGCCATAAACTATGGCTTAGGCGGAGGTGGTTATGAGCACGAAGCGGTACACCGATGAGTTCAAGATCGAGGCGGTCCGACAGATCGTTGAGTACGGCCGTCCGGTAGCGGAGGTTGCCGAGCGACTGGGCGTGTCGATCCATAGTCTTTACGGCTGGAAGCGGCAACAAGGCAAAGGCGATGTTGGCCGGCGTGTCGAGCAGGACCAGAACGCGGAAGTGCGCCGCCTCAAGGCTGAGCTACGCAGGGTCACTGAAGAGCGAGACATCCTAAAAAAAGCCGCCGCGTACTTTGCAAAGGGGTAAGAGCAAAGTACGCCTTCATGAAGCAACACGCAGATGAGTTCGGCCTCGCGGCGATGTGTCGGATGCTTGGCGTCCATCGCAGTGGCTACTACGCCTGGCTAAAAGAGCCGGCAAGCGCTCGCGACAAGGACGATCAGCGGTTGCTCGGCCTAATCAAGCACAGCTGGCTGGAAAGCGGCTCTGTGTATGGCCACCGCAAAGTGACCACAGATCTGCGCGAGCTTGGCGAGACGTGTAGTCGTCATCGCGTGGCACGCTTGATGAAGAGCGAGGGGCTGCGGGCAATGGTCGGCTACGGTCGGCGACCACGCCCATTGAGCGGCCCTGTTGGATCAGTCGCCAAGAACGTTCTGGCTCGCGGCTTCAAAGTCAGTGAGCCAAATCGCGCGTGGGTCACGGACATCACCTACATCCGCACGTACGACGGCTTCCTGTACTTGGCGGTAGTGCTTGATCTGTTTTCGCGTCAGGTCGTTGGATGGGCAACCCGACCAACTCAACATACGGACCTGGTTTTGCAGGCGCTATTGGCTGCAGTGTGGCGGCGCAAGCCAAGCCCCGGGCTTCTGCTTCACTCCGACCAGGGAACCCAGTTCACCAGCGAAGACTGGCAGAGCTTCCTGCGCGAGCACGACATCGTGTGCAGCATGAGTCGACGAGGAAACTGCCATGACAACGCAGCGATGGAGAGCTTCTTCCAGCTACTGAAGCGGGAGCGTATTAAGCGGAGGATCTACAGCAATCACGACGAGGCACGGGCCGACGTCTTCCAGTACATCGAGATGTTCTACAACCCAAAACGGCGGCACAGTTCCAACGACGGGCTGTCCCCGGTAGAGTTCGAGAAGCAGTACGCACTAAACGGCTGACGACTGTCTAGAAAACCCTGGGCGATTCATTGCGAGGTGTCAGCAATAGTGCCGAAGGGTGGCATAAGTGCTGTTTGCTACGTCGACGGATGCGCAGAGCATCAGAGCTGTCCAAGATCTTGGACGACCGATCGCCCTTGGCGCAGGTCGATTGCCAGCAGGCGACCACCTGCGACCTGCCGGCCAGCGGCGCTGTTTAACCATGCCGCTTGAATCCTGCCCGCCTCAATTACCGCATCCGCCGCAAAGCTGTCAGGCATGGCCCGCAAGGGCTCGCCGGGTGACGCCAGACCTCCGACCAAGGGTTGCACCACCGTTGCTGCGGTGCTGTTGGACTTGGCGTAGGCGGTGGCTATCATTCGTCCGGCGCGTGGGCACCACCCTCCAAGTACCAGTTCGGTGCCTAGGGTTTGCCTCGACAGGCCTGCTTCAAGGGCTGCCTTCTCGTACTCAGGCCAAAGCTGGTCGATCACCAATGTCAGTTCCTTGGCTAGCTGCTCCATTGTGAAGTCCGCCCGAAAGCTGGCCTGCAGCATAAGTGCGTAGATCCGAAGGAAGAATTGAGTGCTACCGCGGCAGGCAAGCACCACGTTGTGTTGTGGAATCAATAAGAACTTCGCGCCGGACGATTTGGCGCCGGTGAGTGCATCCTCGGCGAGAGTGTCAACTGCAACCAGCATCCGTTCAGGGCTAAGCAGGACGTTCAGGATACTCAAGTGCGCGCGCTCCACTGGCTTGCGGCAATATCATGCGGATTGTGACGATTGTCCATCTAGAAGCACATTGGAATGAATTTTGAGATTTCTGACTTAAAGGCTCGCTTAGAGGCGTGCGAGACAGATCTTGCGGCGCACCGTGGCTACTTGAAGGCCCTGGAGTACGGGGTGCGGACGCTAATCATCACGCATCCGTATCCAGACTTGTTATCGAGAGCCTGGGCCTCGATTCTTCCTGGGATCACTGAGGCTCACGGGCCGGAGGGCGGGTGGATTTTCAACGCGGCCTTCCAGCAGCTGCTCTCGGTGTTGACTCAGCAAATTGAGGCGCGGGGCGGCAAGGTCGGTGATTAGGGGAACAGGACCTCGATCTGAGGTGGCATTGCCTCCCAGCCCAGAGCAGGGCTTTCTGGACGGTTCAGGGCGGGACTTGGGGAACTTCAGGGCGGGACTTGGGGAACTCAAGCACGAATGCTGGAGGGAACTGATGTGCAGCTTTGAGGG
Organism: Stenotrophomonas sp. 28608_Sma; assembly: GCF_056486185.1. Classification (NCBI taxonomy): domain Bacteria; kingdom Pseudomonadati; phylum Pseudomonadota; class Gammaproteobacteria; order Lysobacterales; family Lysobacteraceae; genus Stenotrophomonas; species Stenotrophomonas sp. 28608_Sma. The sequence goes on from NZ_CM151308.1 coordinate 209,080, forward strand.
GAAGGGGGATTGGCGTGCGTATAAAGAAGGGCAGATGAGGAGAACTTCAAATGAGTGACGTAGATGAATGGCTGACAAGGGCCTCGGCTGCCACTCGGCCCTGCGGCAATGAGCAGGCCACTGATGTGCTAGTTCAGCGCTTGTCCCAAGAAGCTTCCCCTTCGCAATGGGCCGGTAAGCGAGAGTTCCGCCGGGCACTCGCATGCGCCGCGCTCGCGGCGGTGCTTACCTGCGGAGGAGTAGGCTCCGCCTTCTTTGTCACCCAGGCACCCTCGCGCCCGACATGGGTCGCGGCCCCAGCTTCCATGTCCCCATACGCTCTACTGGTGGAACGCTGATGGCAATCGGACCCCTCATGAGGCTGCCGCTGGCAACAATCGCTGGCGCCATCATTGGCGTCGTGTGCGCGCTGGCTATCGGCTGGACCTGGCACTCGCTCAATCCTGGGCACAGCGATCTCCATGAACGCCTTCACGCCGTGGTGCCTCTGGACGACTCGGAGAAGCAGATCCTCCAGGCCAAGGAACAGCTGTTCGCAACAAGGCGAGGTGAGATCGAAGCGCGCCTGCGGATTGCCAACCGCCAGCTGGCGGACGCCATCGCGGCTGACCCCAAATGGAACCCCCAGGTGGAACGTGCAAGTCGTGAGGTGGAGCGGGCTGCGGGCGATCTCCAGCGCATCACGCTCGAGCATGTGTTCGAGATGCGCGAGGGCTTGAAACCCGAGCACCGGCCGGCCTACGACAAGGCACTCCTTGAAGCACTTCGCACCGACTCTCCCTGAGCCACACAAACGTTGTGACCATCGAGGACGACAACAACTGGGCAGTTGAAGCTGCGGCAGGTAATGCTGAGGCCTTCGCTCGCCTGGTCCGCCGTCACTCGCCAGCAATCAAGCAGATGGTTCGAGGCATGGGCCTGCCCGAAACCGACGTCGATGATGTCGTGCAGGAGACATTCGTTGCCGCTTGGCGAGGCCTGTCAGAGTACGATCCGACGCGCTCGGTACTTCCCTGGCTGATGCGTATTGGAATCAACAAGGTTCGTGATACGCAACGGTTTCGACGCGTCCGCCATTTCCTGTTCCGGGCCAAGCCTTTGGATGACGAGGAAGGACGCGCCCTGCATTCCGAGCAGGCCGGGCCAGAGCAGGTTGCCGGCTCTCAGCTTGAGCTCGCAGAAGTAAGAAGGGTTCTCAACACGATCGACCCGAGCCTGCGTGAAGCCCTGGTTCTGACTGCCTTCGTCGGCCTTTCCCAGGTTGAAGCAGCTTCCGCCCTGGGTATCAGTCTCAAAACAATAGAGGGTCGCGTACTGAGAGCACGGGCCAAGCTGACAGATGCACTGAGCCGCGGGAAATAAATTTTCGCCGGATTCGAGGGGAAGGCCGCGCAGGCCGCGTAGTGCAGAAAGACGGCCGAGATTGCGGCCCCACTGCACCGGATCCTCATGAAACCATCATTGCTTGCCCTGACGGTGATGCTGGCCCTGACCAGTATCTCTGCGGCCTATGCCTCGGACGCCCCGAACTTCAGCGCGTTGCTCGAGCAGAGCAGGGCCCAATCCCCCTTCCTTCAGGAAAAGGGGTTCGACACAGCTGCCGCTGCGGGCGAAGCCCGCCAAGCGCGAGCGCTACGTAACCCCACCATTGATGCCCTCGCAGAGAATCTCAACGCTCCCCCCAGCAATGGCGCGAGCCAGCGGCAGACGACCTACACCATCAGCCAGCCACTCGAGATCTTTGGCCAACGTGGGGCTCGAATCCAGGCGGGAGAGAAAGGGCTGCAGGCGGCCGAAGCTCGCCAGCACCAGGCACAAGTCGAATTCGCCGCAGCCTTGGCTGTTGCCTACGCGTCTTCCGAGGCTGGGCTGATACGGCGAAACATTGCTGCCGAAGATGTTGATCGCGCCAGAGGCGACCTGAAGGCAGCTCAGGCGCTGGTTGACGCAGGAAAGGAGGCCAGCCTGCGCGTAGCACAAGCCCAGGCCGGCTTGAGCTCAGCAGAAGCGATTGCCGCCTCAAGAGAGGCAGAGGCGGCTGCAGCTCTCGAGCAACTGTCAGTACTGGCGGGAAGAGCTGAACCCTACTCAGGCACGTCCGAGTCACTCCTGGTGCGCGAGTGGGTTGCGCCCGCAATTGCGAACGTCGATTCGGCATCTGTCCTGTCTGCGAAGGCAGACGTCGATGCGAGCGATGCGGTTCTGCGCACTGAACGCTTCAAGCGGGCACCGGACCTTAACCTCACCGCAGGCCGTCGCAACTTCGCCGCCGGTGGGGACGCATTGGTCGTCGGCGTGTCTCTGAGCATCCCATTGTTTGACCGGAACAGCGGCGGGATCAGCGCGGCTCGAGCACGGAGCGACGCCGCCCGTGCTCGATTGGATGCAGCACGCCTCCAGAGCCAGGCGGACCGTGCGACTGCGCTTGCGCGTGTTGACGCCGCCAAGCGAGGACTGATCGCTGCCTCCAAGGGAGAGGAAGCAGCCACGGAAGCCTACCGAATGGCGCGCTTGGGATACGAGGCCGGTAGAACCCCACTGGTTGAGCTGCTGCTTAGCCGTCGCACGCTGACGGACGCGAGGCTGAGCGTGGTGGATGCACGACTCGCACGCGTTGCCGCCTACGCATCGCTCGCCGTGGCCAGCGGTCAGATTGCCTTTGGAGACATGTAGATGAAGAGAAGTATTCCGGCTGTTAACACCCTGACGATGATCGGCGTGGCTACCTTGGCGCTTGGCGCGGGATTTGGCATTGCACGCTTATCCGCCCCTTCAGAGACGGTGGTCGACCCCGCGAAAGACGAAGCCAGCGCCAGTGCGCCGGCGGAGGCGGAGGCAGCTCAGGAAGTCGCGATTCCCAAGGAGTATCTTGCCGCTGCCGGGATCTCGGTGGAGCCCGTCACTTCCGCTCAGGTAGCGGCGAATATCACCGCATCGGGTTCGGTCGTGGCAATCCCCGGTGGTGAGGCCGTCGTGGTGGCACGTGCGGCCGGTAACGTCACCGATGTCATCCGGCAGGTGGGCGACAAGGTGAAGAAGGGCGAAGTGCTGGCACGCGTAGCCAGCCCTGATGGGGCCCGTATTGCGGCTGACCTTCGTGTGGCCAGCGCCAGCCTCTCCCTCGCCGAAAAGAACGTCAAGCGCGATGAGTCGTTGCTCGCACAGGGCGTGCTGGCACGACAAGAGGCTGAGGCGAGTCGCGCCGCCTATCTCACAGCGCAAGCAGAAGCACAACGCGCTGCCCTGGTGGCACGCACCGCCAATGTGGATGGAGGAGGTAGCGTCAACGTCATCAGCCCTATCGATGGAACCATCAGCAGCTCGCAAGTGACTCTGGGCGCTTTCGTCGAGCCGCAGGCCTCCCTTTATAGGGTCACAGGTTCCAATGGCGTGGAGATTCAGGCCTCCGTTCGTGCGGGTGACACCGGTCGGATCAAGGCCGGCGACAGCGTGTCCATTACCCGCTCCGACGGAAGCGTCACCTCAGGAAAGGTCCGTTCAGTTGCTGCCGCCGTAGGTGGGCTGACAAGGGCTGCCACAGTCGTAATCACCCCGAGCGCAGAGGCGAACGGATTGGTTGTGGGTGACGGTGTGCAGGTCCGGCTGGTCACCGCTTCCGGATCGGGTGAGGGGCTGTCTGTCTCGGAAGAGGCGGTCCAGAACATCGACGGAAAAGACGTCCTCTTCGTCAGAACCAGTAAGGGGTTCACTGCACAGCCGGTCTTCATTGGCCTCCGTAGCGGTGGTATGGCGCAGATCCTTTCTGGCGTCACTGCGGGAACCCCGGTTGCTACCCGTAATGCGTTTCTGGTGAAAGCCGAGATGAAAAAGTCGGGCGGAGACGAGTAATGATCGAGCAAGTACTCACGGGTGCCGTACGGCACCGCTGGCTGGTTCTGTTGATCACACTGGTGATTGCGGTGATCGGCGGGTGGCAACTGAACCTGCTACCGATCGACGTGACTCCGGATATCACGAACAAGCAGGTCCAGATCAACACCGTCATCCCGACGCTGAGTCCAGTGGAGGTCGAGAAGCGCGTTACCTACCCGATCGAGACCGCGATGGCAGGACTTCGGGGCGTCGCGAACACCCGGTCGTTCTCGCGCAACGGCTTCAGCCAGGTCACGGTGATCTTCGATGAGAGCGCAGACCTCTACTTCATGCGCCAACAGGTCACCGAGCGTCTGACTCAGGCTCGGCCCCAGTTGCCGGAGGGTGCCGAACCACTGATGGGCCCGGTTTCGACCGGGTTGGGCGAAGTATTCCACTACAGCGTTGAATTCACCCACCCAGATGGCAAAGATGCCCCGCGAAATGATGGTAAGCCTGGCTGGCAAAGCGACGGTTCGTTCCTGACTGATCAAGGGGAACGGCTGACGGACAACATGGCACGTCTGGCCTACTTGCGCACAGTCCAGGACTGGATTGTGCGGCCTCAGCTGCGCACGACGCCAGGCGTAGCAGACGTCGACAGCCTCGGCGGCTACGTCAAGGAGTATGTCGTTGAGCCCAATGCGAGCAAGCTCGCGGAGTACGGGTTCTCCTATACCGACCTGGCCGACGCGTTGCAGGATGCCAATCTGTCGGTCGGAGCAGACTACATCCAGAGGTCGGGCGAGTCCTATCTGGTGCGCGCAGACGCCCGCATCCGCTCCGTGGACGAGATTGCCCGTGCCGTTGTGGGCAATCGCAACGGAGTTCCCGTAACGGTGGGTGACGTCGCACGTGTGGTCGTTGACGGTGAGCTCCGCCGCGGTGCTGCCAGCCGCAATGGATACGAGACTGTCGTCGGCAGTGCACTCATGCTGGTTGGCGCCAACAGCCGAACTGTGGCGGCGGCGGTGGGTGACAAGCTGCAGGAGATCGGCAAGACCATGCCGCCGGGCGTGACGATTGTTCCCACCTTGGACCGATCCCAGCTGGTTGTCGCAACGATCAAGACCGTCGCCAAGAACCTGGCCGAAGGCGCTCTTCTAGTCGTGGTCATCCTGTGTGCATTGCTCGGAAACTGGCGAGCTGCTGTCATTGCTGCATTGGTGATTCCGTTGTCCCTGCTGATCACCGCGATCGGCATGAACAAGCTCGGGATCTCTGGCAACCTGATGAGCCTGGGTGCGCTCGACTTTGGCCTGATCATCGACGGCGCGGTCATCATCGTCGAGAACGCACTGCGCCGCCTGGCAGAGCGACAGCATGCACTTGGGCGCCCGCTCAATCTATCGGAGCGCCTGCATGAAACGATCGCCTCGTCCAAGGAGATGGTCCGCCCGACCGTATATGGGCAGGCGGTCATCTTCCTGGTCTTCGTGCCCTGCCTGACCTTCCAGGGCGTCGAGGGGAAGATGTTCTCTCCGATGGTCATTACCCTGATGCTGGCGCTGGCCTCTGCATTCGTGCTCTCCCTCACTTTCGTTCCGGCGATGGTGGCGGTCATGCTCAAGGGCCACATTTCCGAGAAGGAAGTACGGGTAGTAGCTGCTACCAAGAGCCGCTATCAGCCGATGCTTCGCAGCGCAATCCGCCAACCCATGCCCTACCTGGCCGGTGGTCTTGGCGTCCTGGTGGCCGGCGTTGTGGCCTTTGGCTTTGTGGGTCGGGAGTTCATGCCCACATTGGATGAGCAGAATCTCAACCTGTCCTCCGTTCGCATCCCGTCCACATCGATCGAGCAGTCCGTCGCCATCGACCTTCCTCTTGAGAAGGCACTGATGACGTTGCCGGAGGTACAGACGGTGTACTCCAAGGCCGGTACCGCAAGCCTGGCCGCAGATCCCATGCCGCCCAATGCGTCCGACAACTACGTGATCCTCAAGCCCAAGGACCAATGGCCGGATGGAGTGAAGACCAAAGAGCAGGTGATCGAGAGGATTCGAGAAAAGACAGCCTTTCTTGTTGGTAACAACTATGACGCCACCCAGCCCATCGAGATGCGCTTCAATGAGCTGATCGGCGGCGTTCGTAGCGACGTTGCAGTCAAGATCTATGGCGAAGACCTGACGGCGCTTGCCGGCAGCGCTGACAAGATTGCGGCCGTCCTCAAGAAGATTCCGGGCGCATCGGATGTCCGTGTGGCGCAGACGGGAGGCTTCCCGACCTTTGACATGGCGTTCGACCGGGCCGCGATCGCCCGTTACGGACTCACCGTCAAGGAAGTGGCCGACACAGTGTCTGCTGCTCTGGCAGGTCGCATGGCGGGCCAGATCTTCGAAGGTGATCGGCGCTTCGACGTGGTGGTTCGTCTGCCCCGTGTGGACCGCAGCGATCTCGATGTACTAGGAGCCGTTCCGGTTATGCTGCCGCCAGGCAGTCAGGAAGGCCGTCAGTCTGTTCCGCTTCGTGAATTGGTCAGTTTCCGCTTCACACAGGGTCTGAACGAAGTGAGCCGCGACAATGGCAAACGTCGAATCTATGTGGAAGCGAATGTGGTCGGGCGTGACCTGGGTAGCTTCGTTGACGACGCCAAGGCGGCTATTGCCCAGCAGGTGCAGTTGCCCACGGGTTCCTGGATCGAATGGGGCGGGCAGTTCCAGAATCTGCAGGCAGCAACGAAGCGACTGGCGATTATTGTGCCTCTCTGCTTCATTCTCATTGCAGCCGTCCTCTACATGGCGATTGGCAACGGTTTGCTGACAGGTACGGTACTGACTGCGGTGCCACTTGCTCTGGCCGGTGGATTCTTCGCATTGGCGTTGAGAGGAATCCCCTTCTCGATCTCAGCTGCTGTGGGCTTCATCGCGGTATCTGGTGTCGCGGTGCTCAACGGCCTGGTTCTGATCTCCGCGATCAAGAAACGCCTGCACGAGGGGCTTCCGCCAGATGAGGCGGTCGAACTGGGTGCAATGGAGCGCGTTAGACCGGTTCTTATGACCGCGCTGGTTGCCTCCCTGGGCTTCGTCCCGATGGCGATTGCAACAGGTACGGGCGCCGAAGTGCAGAAGCCACTGGCTACAGTGGTTATCGGGGGTCTTGCCACGGCAACCGTACTGACGCTGTTCGTGCTGCCTGCGCTGTGCGGGCTGGTACTCCGAAGAACTGCGCGCAGGAAGGCCGCGGGCATTGAAGACCCCTTGCCGGTACCCGAAGTCGATTGAGCGCAAGCCCCTTCCACGGCTTCACGTCCTGCCCTGCGGATCGGATTACGATCCGCAGGGCAGCGGCGCTTTCCACTGTTCCATCTAGAGGTGAGCCATGATCGAGGTCCTACGCTTTCCAACATTCAGGAACCTGTTCGCTGCGCAGGTTATCGCGCTGATCGGCACGGGCTTGGCTACCGTGGCGCTCTCTCTTTTGGCCTATGACTTGGCGGGGGCTGAGGCGGGCGCTGTGCTAGGTACGGCTCTGGCAATCAAGATGATTGTCTACGTGCTGTTGGCCCCTCTGTCCGGAGCGATCGTCCCGGCAAATCTACGCAAACCGGTGCTTATTGCCCTCGACCTGGTGCGGGCGGGCGCGGCGCTTTGTCTGCCGTTCGTCAACCAGATCTGGCAGGTGTACCTGCTCATTGCCTTGCTGCAGTCGGCCTCGGCGTGCTTCACCCCTCTGTTCCAGTCGACGATCCCGGAAATCCTGAAGGAGGAACGCGACTACACCCGAGCACTGTCCCTGTCGCGCCTGGCCTATGACCTGGAGAGCCTGCTGAGTCCCGCGTTGGCCGCTGCTCTGCTGACGCTGATCAGCTTCCACGGCCTGTTCGCTGGTACGTCCGTAGGCTTCGTGATATCCGCCATCTTGGTGTTCTCAACTGCATTCCCCTTCGTTGCTCCGTCCCTAAGAAAGGACGGTCCCTACGCCCGCGCGATTCGAGGAATGCGGATCTACCTGAAGACGCCCAGGCTGAAAGGGTTGCTTGCCCTTAATCTGTGTGCGGCCGCCGGCGGCGCCATGGTGTTCGTGAACACCGTCGTTGTGGTGCGCAACGTTCTCGGCGGAGCAGAGTCACAGGTGGCATGGGCGCTGGCAGCTTTCGGTGGCGGCTCGATGCTGACGGCGCTTGTCCTCCCCAAGGTTCTCGATCGGGTGGCTGACAGGCGCGTGATGCTCTCCTCAGCCCTTGCAATGTGCATCGTACTTGTGACCCTCGGGCTTACCTGGCTGCTCTCGCCCTCCTCCATAGGTTGGCCCATCGTGCTCGCCGGCTGGGCATTGTTGGGGATGAGCTATGCGGGGCTGGTGACTCCTGGCGGCAGACTGCTGCGGCGATCAGCGGAATCCACCGATCTGCCATTCCTGTTCGCAGCGCAGTTCTCTCTCTCCCACGTGTGTTGGCTGATTGCCTACCCTCTGGCGGGAGCCGTGGGTGCGAAGTTTGGAATGCCAGTGGCGATCATGGCACTGGCAGTAGTCGGCATCGCCGGATTCGTGTTCGCCTGGAGAATCTGGCCCGCCCATGACCCGGACGAGATCTCCCACGGTCACGACGATCTGGCTGCGGACCATCCCCACTGGGCGGAACACGCTTCTTCCAACGGCAAGCACTCACATCGGTATGTCATCGACGACGTGCACCCTCGTTGGCCTGGATGACGGAAACTTGAACAAGGGGCGCGAGAGGGCACTTTCACCGCTCGCGCCCGACGTTGTCATATCGACTTTGCCAGAACAAGCCTCTAGTCTTTGCCCGTGCGATCCCTTCGTCTACCAACCAGCGTGCTGTTGCGCAGCTGCATCTTCATGATGCTGGTGGCGAGTCTGTTCGTGCGACCCGTCCTGAATCATCTGGGTGAGCTGCACGGCTTGCAGCACATCGTGCAGGCTGCGGTGGAACATGGTCACCCCCATGTTGGGGTGAGTGATGCCGCAGACCGTGATCTTGAACACGCGGTTGGATTGCACAGCCTGTTGCACCAGGCCGATCTGACGGCTTCTGTAGGCATCTTGGCCAGCCTTGCTGGACCCGCTCGAGTTGATCTGAGCGATATCCATCCCTGGCACCAGCCAGCGGCAGAGCTTCAGCATCATCGCTCATCCCTGTTCAGGCCTCCTATCGCCTGAGACCCAGGCCTCGTGCTCGCACTGAGCAGAGGCTTGGCAGCGCCCGTCCAGTCAATCCTTACTGGACGTTCGTCGCTGCAAGAAATTATTCATTCGTTCCCCGCCCGGACCCCGCTTACACGCAGTGATCCGTGTGACGTGCCGTGCGCGCCCTCTGCGCACTCGTAGCACGTTGCGCCGGTTCCCAGTGTCGTAGCGGATAGCTTTGGCGGAGGTCCGCTGACCGCATTCGTAGATCCTCATCATGATCCCCAGTTCTGAATCCGGGGCGCTCTCGCGCGTCCTTCTCCAACCCCCACTACGGTCGCACTGGCCGCGAACTCTACTCGCACTGCTTTCCCTGTTCATGCTGCTACTCACAGCTGACGGGGCGTTGGCTCACGCGATCGCCGAAGGCGACAAGGGCTACATCCAGGAAATATCTGGAGTAAATCTGATCGCATTCGCCTATCTGGGCGCAAAACACATGGCCACCGGCTATGACCACATCCTGTTCCTCCTGGGCGTGGTGTTCTTCCTGTACCGGATGAAGCATGTCGCGCTGTATGTGACGCTGTTCGCGATCGGGCACTCCACAACGATGCTGCTGGGTGTGCTGTTCAACGTGGGCATCAACAGCTACCTGATCGACGCGATCATTGGTCTGTCTGTGGTCTACAAGGCCCTGGACAATCTGGGCGCCTACCAGCGTTGGTTCGGCTTCCAGCCAAACACAAAGGTTGCGACGTTGATCTTCGGCCTGTTCCACGGCTTTGGTCTGTCAACCAAGATCATCGAGTACGACATCTCACCCGATGGTCTGTTGCCCAACCTGCTCGCGTTCAACGTCGGCGTGGAGATCGGCCAGATCCTCTCGCTTGGCGCGATTCTGATCGCAATGGGCTACTGGCGCCGCACGCCCAGCTTCTTCAAGCACGCCTACACCGCCAATGCCGCCATGCTCTGCGCCGGATTCATTCTGATCGGCATGCAGCTCACTGGCTACTTCGTTTCCTGACTTTCAAGAGAACTACATCATGTACAACAGTAAGCCCGCCGAAGGCGACCTCCCCACCAGCCGCCAGTTGGGACGCACCACCGCAATTGCCGCCGGCATCGCCATTGTCCTCCTGGTTGGAGTGGTGATGCCATCTGAGTACGGAATCGATCCCACTGGTGTTGGTCGGGTACTGGGCTTGAAGGAAATGGGGGAGATCAAGGAACAGCTTGCCGAGGAAGCGGCAGCTGACGCTGCGATGGACGCAAAGGCCGCCGAAGACGAGGCAGCCGCCCTGCTGACGCAGGTGTCCACGCAGAACCGTAAGACCGTTGAAGTTGCTCAGAAGCCTGCCGCGAGCAATGCGGCCACCGCTGCTGAATGGCGGGACGAAGAACAGGTTGTCCTGGCGCCGGGCCAAGGCACCGAGATCAAGCTCGTCATGAAGGCGGGCGAGCGCGCCAGCTACCAGTGGTCTGTTGAAGGCGGCGTCGTGAACTTCGACGCCCACGGAGACGGCGGCGGTCGAGCGATCAGCTATGAGAAGGGTCGAGGGGAAGCCACCAAGCAGGGGGTGCTCCTGGCTGCCTTCGACGGCAACCACGGATGGTTCTGGCGCAACAGGGGCGAGGAGCCCGTAACGCTTCTGCTCCGCACCGGAGGGGAGTACGAGTTGATCAAGAAGATGTAAACCGCAGCGGTTAGCGGTGGCCGGGTGCGCTTAAGGCCCGGCCACCGCCCTATGTGCGGTATTTCCGATGGGCTGCGCCCAGTTTCGGCCCCCTCGACAACCCCAGCCAGCCCCGCTTAAGCTAACCTATATGCGTCTTTCCGCCCGCCACGGCCTTGCCCTCAGGATCAGCTTCTTTGCGCTGATGCTGTTGAGTGTCGTTGCGCGGCCGATGGTGATCCAGCTCAGCGAACTGCACGGATTGGAACATGACATCGCAGCAGCGGTGGATCATGGCCATTCACATGCCGGCGGTGCGGGCGACAATCTGGACCCGGATCACGCCACTGGCGCTCATGCGGTACTGCATCAGGCAGATGCGAGTTTCGCTGGAAGCCTGTTCACGCCCCACGTCTACCTGGCTTCACTACCGCTGGCCGGTGAAGTCCATGCTCTGCGACTTCTGAGGGTGCCTGCAGGGCACCCGGCGTCACCCTTCCGACCTCCGATCGTCTGACGACCCTAGCTGCGCTCTAGCAGCCTGAGCGCGCCTCCCGTGTAGCGGAAGGCGGCGCGTCGTTCTGACTTTCTTTCCGGAGGCTTCCGTGAAATTCCGTAGTGTGTGGGCGCTGGCTGTTGCCGGCGCCTGCGGTGTGGCCGTTCCTGGCTACGCCGCCGAAGTGCTGCGCCTGGAGGATGCGGTCGCCCGCGCTCTGGGCACTCACCCAAGCGTGCAGGCAGATGCCGCACAAATAGAGGCGACAAAGAACCGTGCGGCGCGAGAGGGCTTAGCAGCCCCGTTGGTGCTCGGCGGAGAACTGGAGAACGTGGCCGGTAGTGGCAGCGTGCGAGGTATGGACGCTGCCGAGGCAACGTTCCGGGTATCCAAGATTCTGGAACTGGGTGGCAAGCGGGCGGCCCGCCAAGCGCTTGGCGGCGCCGAGGTGGATGCAGCCCTGCGAGAGGCTGATGTGACCCGGGTGGCCATCGCCACACGCACCGCTGGTCGATTCATCGACGTGCTTGCGGCGCAGGAGCATGTCGAGCATGCGGAAGAGCGGATTCGTATGGCCCGCGCGCTTCAGCGAGAGGTGGCCCGCTGGGTCTCTGCGGCACGGAACCCGGATTCAGACCTGAGGGCCGCTGAAATTGCCCTGGCCGATGCAGAGCTCAAGCGTGATCAAGCAGTCCAGCGGTTGGAGGCCTCGCGCATGGCGCTTGCGTCTTCCTGGGGCTCTTTCACCGCTGACTTCGACACCGTCGCCGGCGATACAAACATCCTCCCTCCGCTGGATGACTACCAGACGCTGTCCGAACGCCTTCAGAACGCGCCACAGCAACGTGCCTTCGATGCCCAGTCCAGAGTTCTTGCCGCGCGCCGCGATGTCGCCGTTTCCAGCGCGAAGCCTGACGTGAGTGTTGGATTTGGACTTCGCCGTCTTGAAGCAACGAAGGACAGTGGCTTGGTCATGTCGATCTCGGTTCCCTTGGGAACCCGGCGTCGATCAGCCTACTTGGTATCCGAAGTCGACTACGAACTGAGTGCGCTCAAGTCACGCCGTGAAGCACAAATGTTGGAGCTCAACCAGGAGCTGTTCGGAGTCTATCAACAGCTGCGCCAAGCGCAGTTGGAGGTCACCTCCGTTCGTGAGCGGCAGCTCCCCAAGGCGGAGCAGGCGATGAATCAGAGCCGTCGTGGCTTCGAGGAGGGTCGATTCTCCTATCTCGCATTGAGCCAGGCGCAGAAGACGCTGTTCGACCTTCGTGAGCGCGAAGTCGAGTCCGCCGCACTCTATCTCCGATTGCTGGTCGAGGCAGATCGCCTCACCGCCTCCGCCCAGGATATCCGCCCATGAATCGTTACGCCCTTCTTATGTTGCTTCCGCTGGCACTGGCCGCCTGTGGCGGTGAAAAGCCGGTTGAGAAAGAAGCCGCAGAATCCGCCGCCGCGGCCGGCGACTACGAGCGCGGCCCCAACCGCGGTCGCATGCTCCGCGATGGTGATTTCGCACTTGAAGTCACCGTCTATGAAACCAACACGCCTCCTCAGTTCCGCCTCTACGCCTATCGAAATGACAAGCCGATCTCACCGAATGAGGTGAAGGCAACAATGCAGTTGAAGCGCCTCGACGGTGAGGTCAATGATTTCACTTTCACCGCCGAAAACGACTATCTCGTAGGGAACGGCGAGGTCGTGGAACCTCATTCTTTCGACGTGAAGGCAGACGCAGTGGTAGGAGGAAAGACACACACCTGGTCCTATCAGTCCTATGAAGGCCGTACCACCATCGAGCCAAGCGCTGCCAAGGATGCGGGTGTGGTGGTGGAAGAGGCTACCGCTGGCACTATCCGCGATACGGTCACGCTGATGGGAAACATCGCGGTCAACACTGGCCGCCAGGCCGCCGTCAAAGCACGATTCCCAGGTATTGTCCGCAGCGTGTCGGTCGAGATGGGCCAACGCGTTTCGGCAGGGCAGACGCTGGCGACGGTTGAAGGCAATGACAGCATGCGCACCTACGCGGTGATTGCTCCCTTCAGCGGCATCGTTCTTGCGCGCAACACCAGTGTTGGTGATGTGGCCGGCGACAACACACTGTTCGACGTTGCCGATCTGTCAGAGGTCTGGGTCGATCTACGAGCTCTGGGCACTGACGCCGAGCGTCTCGCTCCAGGTCAAGCAGTGCGGATCCGTTCCGCCACGGGTGCCTTGGAGACTGAAGGTAGGCTCCAAAGCCTGCTTCCGCTGGCAAGCAGCGGCCAAAGCGTGGTTGCGCGCGTGAGTATCCCCAATGGTGACGGCAAGTGGCGTCCAGGAATGGCTGTCTCGGCCGAGGTCATCATTGCCGAGACACCTGTTCCACTGGCCGTCAAAGAGTCAGGGCTCCAGCGATTTCGCGACTTTACCGTCGTATTTGCGCAGGTGGGCGATACCTATGAGGTGCGCATGCTTGAGCTTGGAAAGCGTGATGGCGAGTGGGCAGAGGTTCTTGGCGGACTGAAGCCCGGAACGCGGTACGTCGCCGAGCAGAGCTATCTGATCCGTGCAGACATCGAGAAGTCTGGCGCCAGCCACGACCACTAAGGATCCATCATGCTAGAGCGAATCATTCGCGCGTCCATCGCGCATAGATGGCTTGTGCTGCTTCTGGTCCTGGCGCTGTCAGGCTTGGGCATCTGGAACTACAGCAAGCTGCCAATCGACGCCGTCCCTGACATCACCAATGTCCAGGTCCAGATCAACACCGAAGCACCAGGCTACTCTCCACTGGAGGCAGAGCAGCGGGTAACGTTCCCCGTCGAGACAGCCTTGGCCGGCTTGGCCAAGCTGGAGTACACGCGGTCCATCTCGCGTTATGGTCTCTCCCAGGTCACCGTTGTATTCGAAGACGGTACCGACATCTACTTCGCGCGGCAGCAGGTGGCCGAGCGCTTGCAGCAAGCCGCATCCCAGCTCCCAACTGGGCTGAAGCCAACGCTGGGCCCGGTCGCCACCGGTCTCGGTGAGATCTTCATGTACACCGTGGAAGCCGAGAAGGGTGCTGAAGAGACCTGGACGCCGATGGCGCTTCGTACCCTCCAGGATTGGGTGGTACGCCCCCAGATGCGACATCTGAAAGGTGTGACAGAGGTCAACACCGTCGGTGGCTATGTGCGGCAGTTCCACATCACGCCTGACCCGCGCAAGCTTCAGGCGTACGAGCTGACCATGCAGGATGTGATGGAGGCCGTGGCGCGCAGCAATGCGAACGTGGGTGCCGGCTACATTGAAAAGAGTGGTGAACAGTACCTTGTACGCGTTCCTGGCCAAGTGGCGGACATGGACGGCCTGCGCAAGATCGTGGTCGCCAATCGCGAGGGGCTGCCGCTTCGCGTCGGTGACCTCGCAGACGTTCACGAGGGCACCGAACTTCGAACGGGGGCAGCGACCAAAGATGGCAAGGAAGTGGTACTTGGTACTGCATTCATGCTCATTGGTGAGAACAGCCGCGAAGTCGCTCAGCGAACCGCTGCCAAGCTGAAGGAGATCGACGAGACGCTTCCAGAAGGTGTCCGCGCGCATGCGGTCTATGACCGTACGGAGCTGGTCGACCGCACCATTGAAACCGTCAAGAAGAACCTGCTGGAAGGTGCCCTGCTGGTCATTGCGGTGCTGTTCCTTCTGCTCGGAAATCTTCGCGCCGCACTGATCACGGCCGCGGTCATTCCTTTGACCATGCTGCTGACCATCTCCGGCATGGTCCAGAACCGTGTCTCAGCAAATCTGATGAGCTTGGGTGCGCTGGACTTCGGTCTGATCGTCGACGGCGCGGTCATCATTGTTGAGAACTGTCTGCGCCGCTTCGGCGAGCGTCAGCACGCCCTGGGGCGTCTGTTGACCCGGGATGAGCGCTTTGCTTTGGCCGCCAGCGCCAGTGCCGAGGTGATCAAGCCCAGCTTGTTCGGCTTGTTCATCATTGCCGCCGTCTACATCCCGATCTTTGCGCTCTCCGGCGTGGAAGGAAAGATGTTCCACCCGATGGCCCTGACCGTCGTTATCGCGCTGACTGGTGCGATGGCATTGTCCCTCACGTTCGTTCCCGCTGCGGTTGCTCAGTTTGTCACGGGCAAGGTCTCGGAGAAGGAAACCAAGGCTATGCGGGGCGTGACCAAGCTGTATGGCCCGATGCTGGAACGGGCAGTCAGTGCTCGCAAACTGGTTGTGGGTGGTGCAGCCGTTCTCACCGTACTGGCGGGTCTTCTGGCCAGTCGCATGGGCACTGAGTTCATTCCGAATCTGGACGAAGGTGATATTGCGCTTCACGCGCTGCGCATTCCCGGCACTAGTCTGACGCAAGCCATCGGCATGCAGCGCCAGCTTGAAGCGACCATCAAGAAGTTCCCCGAGGTCGATGAGGTTGTCGCAAAGATCGGCACAGCAGAGGTAGCGACCGACCCCATGCCACCGTCGGTCGCAGACACCTTCATCATGCTCAAGGATCGCGACCAATGGCCTGATCCCCGCAAGCCAAAGGCGCAGCTCATTGCTGAGCTGGAGAAGGCTGTCCGAGCAATTCCCGGCAACAACTACGAGTTCACCCAGCCCGTGCAGATGCGCATGAACGAGCTGATTGCCGGTGTACGCGCCGAGGTGGCGGTGAAGTTGTACGGTGACGACCTGGATCAGCTGGCGCAGATCGGCAGCCAGATCGAGGACGCCGCAGGTTCCATCCCAGGCGCCGCAGACGTGAAGTTAGAGCAGATCAGTGGTCTGCCTCTTATGACCATCACGCCTGACCTGGATGCTTTGGCCCGCTATGGCGTTTCGATCGACGAGGTCCAGAAGACCATCTCTGTTGCGCTGGGCGGTGAGGCGGTCGGTCAGGTCTTTGAGGGTGATCGTCGCTTCGACATCGTCGTTCGTCTGCCCGAGAACCTGCGTCAGGACACCCGGACGCTCGCATCGCTACCGGTAGCCGTCGCCCTCGGGGCCAGTTCCGGCGAACAGAGAGCGTTCGTTCCGCTGGGGCAGCTGGCTAAAGTTGAAGTTGCGCCAGGCCCAAACCAGGTCAGTCGCGAGAACGGCAAGCGTCGCGTCGTCATCACCAGCAATGTACGTGGTCGCGACCTTGGTTCGTTCGTAGAGGAGCTGCGAGAGAAGGTTGGTCAGGAGGTGCAGTTGCCGGAAGGCTACTGGATTGAGTATGGCGGTACCTTCGAGCAGCTCATCTCTGCCAGCAAGCGGCTGTCCGTGGTCGTGCCGGTCGTCCTGGTGATGATCTTCGGCTTGCTCTTCATGGCGTTCGGCTCGGGCAAGGATGCTGCCATCGTGTTCAGCGGCGTTCCACTTGCGTTGACCGGTGGCGTGGTGGCTCTGTGGATGCGTGACATACCCCTGTCCATTTCTGCAGGCGTGGGGTTCATCGCGCTGTCGGGCGTCGCCGTGCTCAACGGCCTGGTCATGATCAGCTTCATCAAGAGCCTTAGGGAACAGGGCACTCCCCTGCACCAAGCGGTAACCGAAGGTGCACTGACCCGGCTGCGCCCCGTGCTGATGACGGCCCTGGTTGCCAGCCTGGGCTTCCTGCCAATGGCCCTAAACGTTGGGGCTGGCGCGGAAGTTCAGCGCCCGCTGGCGACGGTCGTTATCGGCGGAATCATCTCCTCCACGCTGCTGACCTTGCTGGTGTTGCCGGCGCTCTATCGCCTCATCCACCGCGAAGGGGATGAGCGGAAGGAGGACGCAGCGTGAACCCGTCCATCTCAACCCCTCCCAGGAACATGCAGTTGACCATTTCCAAACGAACCCAAGCGTGGCTCTACCTGCTTGCAGCCATCCTTCTGCCTTGCGTTGCTTGGGCGCATGGCGTCAGTGAAGGCGACCAGGCCTTCCTGGAAGACAGTACCGGCCTGCAGCTCATCGCGTTCACGTACCTCGGCGCCAAGCACATGGTGACTGGATACGACCACCTCCTGTTTCTGTTCGGGGTGATCTTCTTCTTGTACCGGATGCGTGATGTCAGCATCTACGTGACGTTGTTCGCGATCGGCCACAGCACCACCTTGTTGCTAGGTGTCCTGGGCGGATTGCATGTGAATGCGTACCTGGTCGACGCAATCATTGGCCTGTCGGTTGTCTACAAGGCGCTGGACAACATGGGCGCGTTCAAGCGCTGGTTTGGGGTACAGCCCAACACCAAAGCCGCCGTGCTGATCTTTGGCTTCTTCCATGGCTTTGGTCTAGCGACAAAGCTGCAGGATTTCTCGCTCTCACCTGACGGGCTTGTCCCAAACATGCTCGCCTTCAACGTGGGGGTCGAGATCGGACAGCTGCTCGCGCTCGCAGGCATCTTGATCGTGATGGGCTTCTGGCGCCGCTTGCCGTCATTCCATCGACAGGCGTACAGCATCAACACCGCCCTTATGTGCGCCGGCTTCGTGCTTGTTGGCATGCAGCTCACCGGCTACTTCGTTTCCTGAATCTACAGAGGTACTCATGTCCATCACGCTTTCCAATCAGCTGCCCAGCACTCGCAAGCTGCTGAAATCCACCGCCCTGGCCGCTGCCGTTGCAGGGGTGATTCTGCTCACCACCGTGCTTCCCGCGGAGTACGGAATCGACCCTACGGGCGTAGGCAAGGTTCTGGGTCTGGACGCCCTAGCCTCCACTGACCAGGTAGAGGCCGTAGCTCCCCCAGTTCCGGCATCTGCTGGCAGCGCCGAAGCCGTCTCGGCGCTGTTCGAGAAGGCCAAGGTTGCCTTCGGGAGCAATGGCAAGCAGACCTTCGAACCCGCCGCTGTCTCTCTCGCCAGCACTCCTTTACGGCAGGACTCACTGACGATCGAGCTTGCCCCTGGTAAGGGCCAGGAGGTGAAGGCCCATATGGCTCAGGGCGCTGGGATGGTTTTCAGCTGGAAGGCCACGTCTGATGTTGCCGTGGACATGCACGGCGAGCGTCCCGACGTGAAGGGCCCCTGGACCAGCTACGCCGTTGAAGGCGCCCAGCGTCAGGCTGAGGGAACGTTCATTGCTCCCTTTGAAGGTACCCATGGGTGGTACTGGCAGAACCGCGGCAGCACCCCCGTGATCATCGAGGTGCAAATTACCGGCTACCAAGCCGACCTCTACCAGCCGTGACACCCGGCATAACGCCGAAATCAACCTAGGAGAAGCAACATGAAGAATCGTTTTGCCCTCATCAGCGTCCTTTTCGCTTCCATTGCAGCGTCCGCATCGGCCTTCGCACATGATCCGGCGCTTCATGCCGAGTCGGAAGTGAAGGAGGCGCCTAAGGCAAAGCCTGCTACGTGTGAACAGCTGGCTGACCGGACGAAGTTCAAGGTGGATCTTGCCGATCCTCAGACCAAGGCGCTGAAGGACAGGTGCGACGCTCAGGCGCAGTCTGCAGCCAAGAAGAAGTAGTAGGCTGCAAAGGATGGTCCGGATTGTGAGGGGCCGGACCATCCTTCCCCTTCTAACCTATATGCATACGTTGAGCTGACGCGTGGATTCAGGGCTGTGCAAGCTGACTCAATTCGGCAAAGAAGGTATGCATATCTTGGGGTACCTCTCCATAGGTTAGATTCCTGGCGACGTCTTCTCTGCTTACGCGGAATTTTTTAAGAACGGAGTTTCCGCTTATGAATATTTCTTTCCCATGCGCATCACGGATTGGTAGTGCGATATCGCTAGCTGTTGGATCAGCAGGGATAACAAGAGCGTGCTCGGCGAAGAAGGCGGTGACATCGCCTTGAGGTGATCCAGCTGCGCGAGCTATGGCGCTCGTGCAGAGGAGATGGTTCTCAATGTGCCTACGCCGCCATTTCATGGCTTTGAAATGGGGTTGTTTGGAAGTGAAAGACTTGTCGATAAGATCATTACCGACCGTCGCATGTGGCTCATCGTCGCGATCCCGAATGCTGATTGCCCGAAGACCAGGAATCTCCGCCAACAGCTGGAGGTAGAGTTGCTGCCTCTCGCCGGCAGATCCCGTCCAGTACCAAGGGACAACGTTCTTGGGCCACGCAAAGTTTGCTTGTTTAGCGATTAGCTGGAGGAAGCGCCAATCGCTCTCGGCTTCCAAGATCAGCATACGTCTGTGCTCCATCAAGGAGTGCAGGGTAGGGGTCTGGATCGTCCCAATCCCGCCAAGAACCTTGACTTTGCCCACTTCCTCTTGGAGGTACTTTGCCTTTCTTTCTGCGACAGCCAGAATTTTCCCATGATCGTAAAAGCGAATCAGTTCAGGAGAGTGTGTGGCCATCAGTACTTGCTTGTTGCGGAGGCTTGCAACGTGCCCGAGGGACATAAGCAGCTCCCTCTGCAGGGTCGCGTTCAGATGTGCATCCGGCTCATCGAGAAGAACGACGTCGACATCGGGTGAGAGTGCGAGGGCGTACACGCTCAGCCATTGGAGGAAGCCACTTCCCTCCACCATAAGGTCTCTTGGAGTGTATTTGGGGTGTCGCTTGAATGTGTCACCCTTCAGTTCACCCTTGGCGCTCTCTACACGAAGGTAGCTGTGAAATCTCTCGTTGAAAGGAACGACCCTCAAATCAGTGGCAAAGATGGACTGCATCGTGCGTAGCAGGATCTCCCAAGGGTCGTTCGAGCGCAGCCATTTCAGCGAGGAATCCTTCAACTTTCTGCTGTTTCCACGCAGGCGTTCACGTTCCCTCCTGTTGTGTTCGTGCAGATCGAATAGGACGTTGCGAATGACTCCACCCGATAGGCCTTGGCCTATCAGACGTTCTCTCATGGCAGGAGTCAGTCTGCCTTCACGATCAGTGATGCCAGCGAATGGCGGTAGATATCCCACTCGCGGGACGTTGCCATCGATCGGCTCGCCCTTTGCGTTGACGATCTCAGCAGCTACCAGATTCGTTGAAGTGGTTCGCACAAAGAGACGATCATTGGCCTGTGACAGACCTATCTCCAAG
Organism: Stenotrophomonas sp. 28608_Sma; assembly: GCF_056486185.1. NCBI lineage: Bacteria > Pseudomonadati > Pseudomonadota > Gammaproteobacteria > Lysobacterales > Lysobacteraceae > Stenotrophomonas > Stenotrophomonas sp. 28608_Sma. The sequence goes on from NZ_CM151308.1 coordinate 229,140, forward strand.
TGCCGCTCCTGTTTGTCGGGCAGGTCCCAATAGACGCCAATCTTCAGTGTATAGCCGTCGGGCTCGTCGTCCTTGCTAGTCTTCAGATTGGTCCAGAGATGGCTGAGCGATGGAATTTGCATCGGCGTGAAATCCGCAATACCCATGCCCAGGCCAGTTTTGTTCTTGGTTTGCAGCCAGCTGGATCGCCCTTTCTCGATCTCTAGCATAGTCTTGCAGAACTGCCAGATAGCGAGAGCTTGCAGAATCGAGGACTTGCCGGAGTTGTTTCCTCCAACAACAAGCGAAAGGCCTTGATCAATCTCTATCTCTGTGTCCCGAAACTGCTTAAAGCGATGTAGCGTGATCTTCTTTATATGCATGTATCCCCCCTAGAAATTTTTCATTTCCATTTGCGACGAAGTCAATGCTCAGCCGATTTCGTTCGGCGAATTCTCCGTACCCGCTACCGTAGCAGGAGGCGGAATGGAATTGGAGTGACCTAGGAGCTGGAGAGAAGATGCGCTCCCTTCAGTCTGACGGAGTAGGACAACTGCGCAGCAGGGGTAGCTGGCTAGAATTGTGTCCAATGTTCCACCACGATTGCCAGATTCTAGTTGGCGGCGCTCTATCGGGCAGACGAAGAGAGATCCTTGCATGCTGCGCAGTGTTGAGGGCAGCACATTGATTGATTTGGTTGACGGATTCGTCTGCATCGCCGCCATCTCTCAAAAGCAATGGGCCGAGGTGCTTGAGGTCGTTCGCAGAGCCAAACCAATTTCGATATCATCAGATAGTCAAGAAAATCACCTCAAACGGTGGCGAGGACATGAACGCAATTGATCGAGATATCCTGATCGTCGGCTTGTTTATCGCTTCTTTTGCCGTCTTCTTTGTCGGGTGGGCCTGCTGGCTCGCTGCGCGTCGGCGGCCTTGCCGGCGATCTGAGCGGAAGGTCTGAGTGAGCCTCAGGGCTATTCACGCCTAGATCTTCTTGGTCTCAGTGCCGCTCGCCCAGGCTACTCGGGGCGTACCCCTAGTCGGTGCCCGAGAGTGTTCCCATAGTTGGGACGCCGATGTGTTCCCATAGTTGGCGTTCAAGTGCCCAACTATGGGCACGTGGCTACAATGCCATGCGGAGTTCCCTGAACGCCAGCCTTATTTATACACCAGTCAGTTCAATATTCAGGGTTGATTAGACCCCCTAACGGATAATTCACACCTGTCGACCGCCTCCTCTCTCTCCCCCTCCCGGGAGGCGGTCGACGAAACCAAAATAATTAAAGGTGTGTCCCGATGAACAAGAATTCGCTGCTTGCCCTGGGTCTTCTGGCTGCTCTGCCGTTCGCTGCATCGGCAACCGATGGCCTGTCGTACAACTACGTTGAAGGCGGCTACGTGAACACCGATGCCAAGGGCGGCGACGCCGATGGCTGGAAGGTGAAGGGTTCCGTTGCGGTGCACCCGAACTTCCACGTCTTTGGCGACTACAGCGCCCAGGAAACCGACAAGTTCAAGAATGACGTCGACCAGTGGCGCCTGGGTGTCGGCTACAACTACGGCATCGCACCGAACACCGACCTGGTGGCCCGTGTTGCGTACCAGAAGTACGACGAGAAGCGCGGCCTGGACTTCAACGGCTACTCCACCGAAGTGGGCGTGCGCACCGCGTTCAACCCGTACGTGGAAGGCTACGTGATGGCCGGCTACGAAGATTTCAGCAAGAAGCACGGCATCAACCCGGACGGCGAGTTCTATGGCCGTGTCGGCGCCACCGCCAAGTTCAACCAGAACTGGGGCCTGAGTGGCGAAGTGAAGCTGGCCAAGGCCGGCGACCGCGAGTGGTTCGTGGGCCCGCGCTTCACCTGGTAACAAACGCCTGTCGTTAGTGCGTGTTGTGCTGGCGTGTGACTCTCTCTCTCTCTCCCACACGCCAACCGAAGCCCGGCCTCGCGCCGGGCTTCACTTTTATGGGCCCCGTGGCGCCACAATGCGGCATGGGCGACCCTTCCTCTCTTGCAGGCACCGGCACGACCTACCAGGAGCATCTGGCGCCTGCGCCGCTGCGCGGCCACTTCGGCCAGCTGTGGCAGAGCCAGCTTCCTGCCGATGCCGATGGGCACATCACCGTATTGCCCGATGGCTGCGTGGATATCCTCTGGCGCGACGGTGCGCTGTTCGTCGTCGGCCCGGACCGCGTGGCCGCGCACCCAGCGCTGGCACCCGGTGCGCAGGTGCTGGGCGCACGCTTCCGTCCCGGCCAGGCATTGGCCGCGCTCGGCCTGCCCTTGGCCGGGATCATCGGCCAGGCGGTGCCACTGGCCGACCTGAAGGGCACGTGGGCGAAGAAAGCTGCGGCTTCCATCGGTGACACCGTGCCTGCGCAGCGCCTGCAGCGGATGGCGTACTGCCTGCAGCAGCATATGGGCGCGGCCGCACTCGACACCCCGGCGCAGCGTGCACATGTCCTGTTCCAGGCGCTCGCCGGGGGTCACGCCACGCTGGATACGCTGGCGGCGCACCTGGGCCTGAGCCCGCGCAGCCTGCGGCGTTTCAGCCAGTCGCAGTTCGGCTACGGCGCCAAGACGCTGGAGCGCATCCTGCGCCTGCAACGCTTTCTTCGCCATAGCCGCGCGCTGCCGCAGCACTCGTTGGCGATGCTGGCCGCTGATGCCGGCTATGCCGACCAGGCCCACCTCAGCCGTGAGGCGCGCGAGCTTGCCAGCATGACCGCACGGCAGCTGCGCCTGGAATGGGGCCGATGATGGCCGTTTTGTTCAAGACCGCAGTGCCGCGCTGATCGAAGCTGGGGCTCCCACCCAGGAGTTACGCCATGAGCCACGCCGTACCCCGCGATGCCGAGCGCCGCATCGACAACATCGAATTCAACGTCGCCGACATCGCCCGCAGCAAGCGCTTCTACGGCGAGGTATTCGGCTGGAAATTCACGGACTACGGCCCGGCCTACACCGAGTTCGACGACGGCCGCCTGAAAGGCGGCTTCGTGTCCGACACACCGGTACGTGCGCAGGGCGGCCCGCTGGTGATTCTCTACTGCGCGGACCTTGCCGACGCCCAGCAGCGCGTGATTGCCGCCGGTGGCGAGGTGGTGCAGGCGGTATTCGCCTTCCCCGGTGGCCGCCGCTTCCACTTCCGCGATCTGGATGGCTACGAGCTGGCGGTCTGGAGTGATATGGATTGAGGTCTTCGTACCTTCGCCGGTGGACGGAACGAGAACCGCTCCGTCCCCGGTCAGGCGGTTCCGCTATGATCGCCCGCACATCGCCACACGCGATGCGCCCGCCTCAAGCCAGCAGGAACCGCCGTGAACTCCCAGCCCGCACCGATCACCGCCCTCAACCACACGCTCGACAACGAGCCGCAGCAGATCACCGCGCCGCTCACCCATTCGGCGGCGTTCCTGGTGCTGAAAGTGAAGGATGACGAGGCGTCGATCGCCAAGGCACGCGAGGTGCTGGCCAGCACCGATGACCTGATCAAGAACACCGCCATCCGTGAAATCGAGCGCACCTTCACCTGCAATGTGGCCATTGGTCACCGCGTGTGGCAGCCGTTGGTGGGCACCACGCCGCCGCGTGAACTGAAGCCGTTCCGCGAGATCAAGGGCGCGACTCACACCGCGGTGTCCACGCCGGGTGACCTGCTGTACCACATCCGTGCGCGCACCATGGACCTGATCGTGGCATTCGAGCGCAACCTGCTGATGGCGTTCGGCGACGCGGTGGAAACGGTCGATGATGTGGCCGGCTTCCGTTATTTCGATGGCCGTGACCTGCTCGACTTCGTCGACGGCACCGCCAATCCGGAAGGGCTGTCGTTGCCGGAAGCCACCATCGTGGGCGATGAAGATCCGGAGCATGCCGGTGGCAGCTACGTCGTGGTGCAGAAGTACCTGCACAATCTTGATGCCTGGCGCGCGCAGAAGACCGAGGCGCAGGAAGCGATCATCGGCCGTACCAAGCACGACAACATCGAGCTGGACGATGCACCGGCCGATGCGCAGAAATCGCACAAAACCCTGTGCACCATCGAAGACGCCGACGGCGAGCACGAGATCCTGCGCGACAACATGCCGTTCGCCAATCCGGGCCGCGGCGAGTACGGCACCTACTTCATCGGCTATACGCGCCGCCTGTGGGTAATCGAGACGATGCTCGAGCGCATGTTCATCGGCAATCCCGCGCCGCTGCATGACCGCATCCTCGACTTCTCCACCGCCACCACCGGCGTGACCTTCTTCGCGCCCTCGCGCAAGGTGCTGGCCGACCTCGGCGATTGATCGCGCCGGGCAGCGCCGCCCGCCATCTGCCTGTCATCTACCGCGCCGACCATCAGACGTTGGATGAGAGCGCAGGGGCGGGCGATGGCGATGGCAAGGAACACAACCGGCGCACGCCGCTGGTGGCGGCCGTTGGCCGCGCTGTTCGGTGCGCTCGCACTGGGGAGCGCCGCGGTGTCCGCGCAGGAGGCTCCCGCACACTGGATGGCCTATGCCGCCGCCGTGGGCGGCCAGTTGCAGCAGCGCCTGCAGCAGGAGCAGAACCCGCAGGCGCAGCGCGTGCTGGAATGGCTGCAGGCACACCCTGATGCACCGACGCCGTTGCCGGTGAGCGTGTGGATCGCTGCGGATGGCCGCATCTCGAAACTCGAATTCGACAGTTTGGGCGACGCCCAGGTCGACGCCGACCTGCGCGCGACATTGCAGTCCGCGCCGTTGCAGGCCGCGCCACCGGCCGATATGCGCCAGCCGCTGCGGCTGGGCCTGCTGCTTACCCAGTAGATCCACGCCATGCGTGGATGCGCCTGGTAGATGCCGACCTTGGTCGGCACGCGCACGCCAACCAAGGTTGGCGACTACCGGTAGGCCCCGGCCACGCATGGCGTGGCTCTACTGATCTTGCGGGTGCAGTAGATCCACGCCCTGCGTGGATGTGTTGGGTAGATGCCGACCTTGGTCGGCAGGCGCACGCCAACCAAGGTTGGCGACTACCGGTAGCCCCAAGCCACGCATGGCGTGGCTCTACTGATCTTGCGGGTGCAGTAGATCCACGCCCTGCGTGGATGCGCCTGGTAGATGCCGACCTTGGTCGGCAGGCGCACGCCAACCAAGGTTGGCGACTACCGGTAAACCCAAGCCACGCACGGCGTGGCTCTACTGATCTTGCGGGTGCAGTAGATCCACGCCCTGCGTGGATGTGTTGGGTAGATGCCGACCTTGGTCGGCAGGCGTGTGCCAACCAAGGTTGGCGACAACCGGTAAACCCCGGCCACGCACGGCGTGGCTCTACTGCGTTGCCACCTGCGGTTCACGCGCGGCTGCGCTCCACGCGCGCAGGCCGAACACGGCCAGGCCGAGGAAGAACACGTACAGCGCGGCGGTCACGTGCAGCGACTTGAACAGGTACGCACCCACATAGACCACGTCCACCGCGATCCACACCCACCAGCAGGCCACGTGGCGGCGCGCCTGCCACCACTGGCCGACCAGGCTCAGCGCGGTCAGCATCGCGTCCAGCCACGGCAGCGCGGCATCGGTGAAGGTGTGCATGGCCGCACCCAGCGCCACGCCGCCGCACAGGCCGATGGCCAGGTCGCGCAGCAGCTTGCCGCGCGCCAGTGGCACGATGCGGACGCTGCCCTCATCCGCTGCGTGCTGCCGCCAGTTGAGCCAGCCGTAGACCAGGAAGCCACCGAAGGCGACCTGCAGCAGGGTGTCCGAGTACAGCTTGGCCTCGGCGAAGACCAGCCCGTACAGCGTCACCGACAGCAGGCCGACCGGCCACGCCACCAGCCGGCGCTTGGCCATCAGCCAGACGCCGAGGATGCTGCACAGCGCGGCGGTCCACTCGAGCATGACGCCGCTCACAGCGCGAACGTCACCGACAGGCGGGCCTGTCGCGGTGCGCCGGGGAACAGGTAGTAGTCACCGCCGCTGCTACCGGTATCGCGCCAGTAGAAGCGGTTGAACACGTTGTCCACCGACAGGTTCCAGGTCACCGCACGTTCGTGCAGGCGATGCTGGAAGCGCAGGCCGGCATCGAACACCGAGTAGTCCGGTGCGCGCACACCACCATCGGCGCGGGCGACGTTGGCGCCTGCATAGCGCCAGCCACCGGTCACATCCAGGCCCTGCACGAACGGCAGCGCGTAGGCCACGTGCACGCTGGCGCGCACCTTCGGCACGTTCACCAGCTGATGGCCTTCATAGGCCGGGGTGCCGGTGTCGCGCGCGCGCGCCTGCAGCACGCTGGCGCTGGCCACGATCTGCAGCGCATCGGTCAGCTGGCCGTTGGCGGTCAGCTCCAGGCCGGTGTGGGTCTGCGTGCCTTCCTCGACGAAGGTGTAGCCGACGTCGCTGTTGTCCGGCCTGGCGTACTGGTACGGCTGCGAAATGCGGAACACGGCTGCGCCCAGCGTCAGCGCCTCGACCGGCACGTACTTCACGCCCACTTCCAGCTGCCGCGACTGCACCGACGGCAGGAAGGTGTCGGCGTTGCTGGTCCAGAACGGCGCTTCCTGGCCCAGCGAGATGCCGCGCACGTAGCTGGCATAGGCGTTGAGCTGATCGGTGGCCTTCCACACCACGGCGGTCTGCGGCAGGAAACGCGACAGGCGGCTGTGCCGCTGCGGGGTACCACGCTTGTCGTAGGCACGCTCGTCCAGGCGCACGAAGCGGCCGCCGGCCAGCCACTGCCATTCGTCTCCGAAGCTCATCCGGTCCAGCGCGAAGAACGCGGTCTGGCGGCTGTCCAGGCGTCGTGCGGACGGCCCTGGCATCTTCGGCGACGGCGCGAACACCGGCACCTGTGCGTCGTGGATGTTGCTGGTGCCGACGTACTCGTTGACGCTCGGGCGCTTGTCTACCGTGCGGCGGAAGTAGTCGGCACCGATGGTCAACTCATGGCCGACGCTGCCGGTCTCGAAGCGGCCGCGCAGCTCGGCACGGGCCTGCTGGTTGCGGCGGGTGTCGTCCGGGCTGCGGTAGTCGTAGACGTCGTAGTCGCCATTGGGCGCGAAGTAGTTGCCCGGCACGCTGCCATCGGCACACTGCGTGGCGTAGTAGCAGCCGTAGGCGAAGGCGACGTTGTCATCGATCACCGAGCGGCTGTGGCCGACCGAGACGCGCGACTGCCAGGCATCGTTGAAGTCGTAGGTGTGCAACGCGGTGATGTTGGTGCTGGCGATATCCACCGGGCGCTGCCACGGCTGGTAGCCGAGCAGGAATTCGCGATCCACGCCGTGCGGCAGCTCACGCGCGCCCAGCAGCTGGTAGCCGGACACCGAACGCTGCGAGCTGGTCTGGTAGTTGGCATCCACTTCCAGCTTGCCGCGTTCGCCAATCAGCCAGTCGGCGGCCAGCGAGTAGAAGTTGCGACGGCCATCGGCGTGCTCGACGTAGGAATTGCTGGAATCCCATGCGGCATTCAGGCGCAGGCCGAAACGCGGGGTGATCCAGTGGCCGACATCGACGGCGACGTAGCGCGAGCCTTCCGAGTCGGTACCGAGCGTGGCGGTGCGCACTTCGGCCGGGCGCTTGCCGATGTAGTTGATGATCCCGCCGGGCGCCATCACGCCTGCGGCCAGGCCGGCTTCACCCTTGAGGATCTCCACCGACTGCACGTTCTCCAGCGCCAAGCGCTGTTCGCCGGCGATGGACAGGCCGTTGAAGCGGTAGCCGGTGGCGGCGTCCAGGGCGAAGCCACGGATGGCGATGTTCTGGTAGTAACCCACCGGCGCATACGCATCGCCCAGCGAGGCATCGTTGCTGGCCAGCTCGGACAGCGAACGCACCTGCCGGCGGTCGAGATAGTCGCGCTCGAGCACGTTCACCGAGGCCGGGGTGTCCTTCCAGGACCCACCACCGAAGGCGTTCACGCGTGAGGTATCGGCCTTCGGTTTGCCGGCCTGCACGCGTACCGCCGCCAGTTCGGTGGGCGAGCGCTCGGCGCCGGTGGCAGCCGCATCGGGGGACGCCTCGGCCTCGCTGGCGTGCAGCGGCAGCGCGGCGCAGAGGGCGAGGGAGAGCAGAGTGGGGCGCAGGCAGCGGTTCATTCGGTTCGTCTTCGGACAACAAGGGAGACGAAGCGACGGCGCGCAGGTGCACCGGCCCATGACGGGGGTGTGGCTGCGGCTCAAAGCTCCCTACGCCGGTGCAAACCGGATCAGGTTCCAAGGGACTCTCTCAGCCTGGCAGATCCAGGCACCCCCGCTTCAGGTGACCATTTCACTACAAATGGTACGGATTTGCGAGCCGGTGCCCTTCAGGCTGCCGCGTGCAACGCCTGCAGCAGTGCCTGTCCCGGCGCGCTGTGGAACCACGCCGGATGCCCCAGCATGAACGGCTGCCACGCCACATCCGCGTTTGCGGTGGAGCCAGTGATGCCTTCGAAGTACTCCACTTCGGACAGTGCGAAGTCGAAATGGACCATCGGCAGCAGGTCGGCCAGCAGCTGCACGCGTGCCGCCGACAGCGGCAGCACCTCGCGGTAGCCGTCGAGCAACGCCAGTGCGATGTCGATGCGCACCGCCTCCATGCCGCGCTCCAGTTCCAGCCACGCCACTGCGTTGCGCTCGATCGCGGTGGCGAGGTCAAACAGTGCGCTGGTGGGCGAAGCCAGGCCGAAATCCAGCACGGTGCTGACCTGCCCGTCGCGCCACAGCAGGTTGGAGACATGCCAGTCGTTGTGCGCCCACAGCCGTGGCTCGTCGCGCAGGCGCTCGGCCAGGCCCGTGTGCCAAGGCAGCACGTCGCGCTGCAGCTGTGCTTCCCACGGAATGCGCGCGAGATAGCGGGCCAGCCCCGGTCGTGTGGGCAGTTCGGCTTTGATCGCGGCGATGGGATCGTCGGCGCGGATCAGATCGTCGCGCGCGACCAGCAGATGGGTACTGCGCTGTGGCGCGTGATAGCTGGCGGCGGCACGGTGCAACCGGGCCAGCATGCGGCCGGCTTCGCGGGCCTGCGCGACATCGGTCAGCAACGACCACGACACGGCATCGCGGTACAGGTCCTCGCCCACGCCCACGGCATGCAGCTCGAAGGTCCATTCGCCGTGCTCGACTGCGGTGTGGCCATCGGCTGCCGCAAGCAACTGCACCACCGGTACGCCGGCGGCAGCGAGATGGGCGATGAAGTGGTGTTCTTCTTCCAGGCAGGCCGCACTGCGCACACTGTGGTGGTGGCGCTTGATGAACACCGCGCCGCCCCTGCCATTGACGATGGCAGCGGCCGAGAGTGGCCGCGGGCTGTGCCAGTGCGGATGGCTGTCCGCATCCAGCTGCGGAAAGCGCCGGCGCAGCCACGCGAGGTCTGCGGTGCTGATCGGCGGCCAGTCGGCAGCGACCTCGTCGTTGTTGAGGCCCTGCACCCGGTGGAAAGAAGAAGTCATGCCGCAGCCCCAGTGGGGAAAATCACATCCAAGGCTGCGCATTCAACGCCATGGCCGCGGCCAACGCAAACGGGCGGGTCATCGACCCGCCCGTCCGTGCATCGGCATGGGGGATGCCGCGCTGCTTACCAGCCGCGATGGCGACCGCGGTCGTGGTAGTAGCGGTTGTCGTAGTAGCGCTCGCGCTGCCAGCGACGGTCGTCACCGCGGTCGTAGTAGCCGCTGCGGTAGTAGCCACGGTCGTAACGGCGATCGTAGCGGTCGTCGTAACGGCGATTGTCGTAGTAACGACGGTCGCGGCGGTCGGAGGTGGTCAGGTTGCCGATCGCGCCGCCAGCCACGGCACCGCCGACAGTGGCAGCGGGATCACCGTTGGAGAGCAGGTTGCCGGCCACGCCACCGACCACGGCGCCGACCAGGGTGCGCTTGTCCTTCCTCGACATCGCGCTGGCATCGCTGACCACGGCCACACCGGCCACCAGTGCCAGAGCCATCGCCAGACCGCGGAAGCTGAGTGCGGAAGTACTGAGCATGTTCGTTCTCCTGTGAGGTGCATGCCACGCTGGGCAGGGAGGGCGCGGGGCGCCCCGGCTGCCGTGATGTCCACGCTGGCGTTCCAACATTGCCGGAACATTGCCTGGTCCACCGTGCGGCTTGCGCATTCATCTAGCGGCAGGCGGCATGAAGCAAGGCTGAAAGCGGCCCCGGCCGCTCAGCTGGCAGAAAGGGAAAGGGCCACGCGAACGTGGCCCTCCCTTCTCTCCCAAGGTGCCGCGGGCTTAGACGCCCATCGCCTTCTGGGCCTGCCGGGCCTGCTCCTGCTGGGCGTCCTGCTGCTGATGCAGCACGTTCGGCGCGCCCTGCACGGCACCGCTGCTGAGCGCCAGGCTCTGCTCGCTGGCGGCACGGGTCTCCACCGCCACGCGGCTGGCGGCGGGGTCGCCGATGGTGCCCTGCACGGCGAACAGGCGCTCACCGTTCGGGCTGGGCACCACCGAGTCGATGCGCTGCAGGCCGGCGGCATGCGCCTCCTTGGTCAAAGCCGCAGCAGCGCTTTCCAGCGTGTGGCGGTCCTTGAAGGTCCCGGCCGGCAGCAGTTCCAGACCCTTGCTGGCCTGGATGAACAACGGATTGCGCGGGTGCCGCTCGTCGTTCAGCAACGGCCGTTCGCGTGCGTCCTTGATTGCCTCCAGGGTCTTCGCCCCGACAATGCCGTCGACCACCAGGCCGTTGTCCTTCTGCAGCTGGCGCACTGCCGCGTCGGTGTTGCGGCCGAAGCGGCCATCTTCGACCAGCGGCTTGCCGTCGGCGCCGACGTAGCCCAGGTGGCCCAGCTGCTCCTGCACCTTGCGCACGCCCTCGCTGTGCGCGCCCGGCTTGTACAGTTCGGCGTGCGGCGTGGCAGCGGCCTTGTGCTCGGCCGCAGGCTTGCCCTGGGTCTGCTCGTGGGACTGGGTGCGGTTTTCCAGCAGGTCGCGGGCCTTGGACAGCGGATCGGAGGCGTACAGCTTCCAGTTCGGGTGGTCCTTCACCTGCTTGAGGTAGTCCTCCACCGGCATGGTGTGCACGCCCTTGCTGCCGGTGGACTGGCTGATCAGCAGCTTGTCGGTGTTGGGGTCGCGCACCACCATCACGATGTGGTCGATGCCGTTCCAGTGCTCATGGCGGGTCTTGGCCGTATCCAGGCCGATGATCATGCCTTCCTTCAGCGCATCGGGCTTCAGGATCGCGTCGCGGTCCAGCAGCACGCCGGACTGGTCGAACGCCTTGCGCACGATGCCACCGGAACCGAGGTTGCCCAGGTCGATGCGATCAGCCTTGCTGAACACCGCGTGCCCGGCCTTCTGGTTGATCTCGTCCATGGTCCGGTTCTGCAGCGTGCCGACCCAGCCGGAACAGTCGATGTAACCCTGCTCCACGTTCTTGCCGGTCTTGCCCGGTACGTACAGTGCGTGGCCCGGAATGTTGATGGCGTACTTGACGTCGTCGTACTTCACGCCGGCCTCGTAGGCGGCCTGCAGTTCAATGCCTGGCTTCGGTGTGGCAGCTGCCGTTGCGGTTGCCGCCAGCGTGGCTGCACCCGCCGCCACGGCTGCGCTGGCCTGCGCAGGTGCTGCCGGGGTCTGGCCCTGGCCCTGCACTACCGCCTGCGGTTCGATGTTCTTTTCCGGAATGCTGATCGCTGCGTACTTGTGGATGTAATAGCTGGAGAACGTCCGCGCCAGGTCGCCGTCGTTCATCCCGCGCATCTCGGCCAGGGTGTGGCCGGTCAGCGCCTTCGCGTCGGAGCCGATCTGGTTCAGCACGTTGCGGCGCATGTTGATCTCGTCGCCGTGGCTGTTGCGGACCACACCGAAGGTGCCGGTGGCAATGGCAGTCTGCACCGAGCCGTAGCCGGCGCTGCCCTGCTGGTGGGCCAGGTACAGGTCCAGTCCGGTGGGCGTGTTGCCCCCGGACAGGTACGGGTTGCCGGTGCGCTCGTTGCGGCGCGCCATCGAGTCCAGGTTGTCCTGGTACATCTGTGCGGCCGCTTCGGTGTTGCGGGTGGGGTCGAACTCGTGGCCGGTCAGGTGGTACTGGCGCGCGGAGCCGGGCACGAACTGGAACAGGCCCTTGGCGCCGGATGAGGTGTTGTGGGCGCGCTCGTTGAAGGTGCCGCCGGTCTCGATGTGCGCGAAGCGCATGAAGTCATCCACAGGGATGCCCTTCTGCCTGGCGACCTGCTCGACGATGTCCAGGACTTCCTTTCTGCTGTAGTCATGCTGTGCCATGACGTTTTCCTCGGGGTTGATGGAGCGGCGCGTGCCGCGAATCGCCAACCGGACTCATCCGTGAGTCAAGAACATGTCGGTCAACAGGGAACCCGCGCGTGGCGGGTGCTATCAGGGCGCGACGTACTGCTGGGTCGCGCTGTCGAAGGTGTAGTGCACGGCGTCGCCGGCACCCAGTGCGCGGGTCTTGCCGGGGCCTTCGATGGTGGTGCCCTTGAAGGTCACGGTCAGTCGCGGCAGGCCGTTGCCGTCGGCAGCGAAGGCCAGTTCGCCATCGCTGTCGGTGCAGGGCATCACGTTGCCGTCGTCGCAGGCGGCACTGTTGTCCTCACCCGTGCGCACTGAACCGACATAGCGCCAGACCTTGCTGTCCACGTCGTCTTCGCTGCGCCTGGGGTTGAACAGCAGCAGCGCATAGCCGGTGCTGCTGATGCCGCGGTCGAAGCTGCTGGTCGGCACCGCCAGCAGCAGGCGACCATCGGCCGTGCGATGTTCAAGCGGCTTGCGCCGGGTATCGACATCGTCGGCCTTGTCGTACGCGCCCAGTGCGCCGATGGTCCATTCCTGGCCACGGAACTTCCATGGCTTCCTGGCGTCGGTGCCGGCCAGCACGAAGGTGGCCTCGGCAAGGTTGGCGCGGTCATCCGGACCGGCCGGCGTCTGCTCGCCCGGCTTGCCGTAGTGCTCGCGGGTATCCCAGGAGAACCCCGTGTAGTACGTGGTGCCATCGAGAGTGAAGGTGTGGCCGAACCAGAAGGTCGCCACGCTGCCGTTCTGGACCTCATAGGAGGTCGCGCCATCGCCGTCCACCTGGTAGGTGAAATACATCACGGTCGGCGCGTCGGGCGGGGTGGCGGCGGCATCGGGGGTGGGGGTCTGCATCGGGGCAACATCCTGTCGGGGCGCATTGGCAGCCTGCGCAGGGGCGCCGGGCTGGGAGGACGAGGGGGCCGGATCGGCGGCGCTGCAGGCGGCAGCGGAAAGAGAGACGAGCAGGCACGCCGCGAATGCGCGCAGAGGCCGCAACGGCAGGGTCCAACATAGCTTGGGGGGATGATGCATGCGCCTCTCCATGGTCAGCGTTGCCGGGCCAGACGGCCGGCAGGAAACCGCGCCACGTCCACCAGGAACGGGAGCGAGGACATGAGCCGGTCGATTCCTTCGACCTCGCATTGAGAACTCATGCCGGACCATCTTGGCACAGATCGGCGGCCGGTCAAAGAGGGCGGTGGCAGCTGCCCTTCTTGTGTGATCTGGCTCTCAGATCTTGCCGTCGCGCAGGTAATCGAACAGCTCGGCGTCGCCCTTGAGGCCCAGTTTGAGCATGGCGTCACCCTTCTGCCGGCTGATGGTACTGACGCTCTTGTGCAGCTGCAGCGAGATTTCCTTCACGGTCATGCCGGTGCCCAGCAGCCGCAGCACCTCCACCTCGCGTGGCGACAGTGGCTTGCCGTCGCCCTCGCGCATGCGCCAGCTGCCAGCGGCCTCGACCCGCTCGCGCAGGCTGCGGCTGATGTAGGGCTGGCCCCGGTAGACCGCCTGGATGGCCTGTGGCAGTTCGTCCATCGACGAACTCTTGTCGACCAGGCCGAGCACGCCGCTGTCGAGCACCATGCGCAGGATCGCCAGGTTGTTGGAGACACTGAGCATCAGCACCGGCAGGTCGGGATGACGGCGGCGGATCATGCCGATCATGGCGAAGCCGTCGGCCTGGGGACTGCCCGGCATGGAGTAGTCGGTGACCAGCAGGTCACAGGGTTGGCTGCCGAGCAGGGCCATCAGCGCCTGCGCGCTGTCGGCTTCGCCGACCACGCGGCCCACCCCGCTCGATTCGATGACGGCACGGGTACCGATACGGACCACCGGGTGGTCGTCTGCGATGATGATGCGCAAGCTCATGCTCTAGTATGGCCACCGGGCACGCCGGACCGCGACCATCGCGGTTCCTGGCAGATTCTAGGAGATCAACGCCGATGCGTAGCTGGGCTGTTCGCGGGCTGGTCCTGCTGCTGGCCGTGCTGGTGCTGCCTGCGGCGCTGGCACAGGCAGTGCCTGGGCTGTTGCCGCTCAGCCCGCTGCAGCGCGAGTACCTTGCCGCGCATCCGAGCATCGTCGTGGGCCAGTATGACAGTGGCTGGCCGCCGTTCGAGTCCCTCCGTGATGGCCAGCAGGTCGGCCTGGGCCCGGATTATCTGTCGCTTCTCGCCCGTCAGCTGGGCGTGAAGGTGGAGGCACGGCGCTATCCCGACTGGACATCCGTGCTGGATGCGGCATGTCGTGGCGAGATCGATGTAGTGATGAATGTCGGTCTCAGTGCCGACCGCACCCGCTGCATGGTCTATACCGCCGCCTATGGCGAGGCACCGCTGGCCCTGGTGGGACGCCCGGATGACCTGCGTGCCTCCGACATCCCCGACCTGGATGGACTGCGGGTGGTGATCGAGCAGGACTTCCTGACCGGCCCGCAGGTGCGGGCGCGCTTTCCCCGGGCACGACAGCTTGTCGCAAACAGCTCGTTGGCGGCGCTGGAGATGGTCAGAGACGACAAGGCAGACGTTTACATCGGCAATGCCTACGTGGCCACCGAACTGATCGCACGCGAGGACCTGCAGGGGGTCGTGCTGCTGCGTCCCAGCGATCTGCCGCCCGAACGGCTGCACTTCGGTGTTCCCAACAGCAAGCAGCCGTTGGCCGAAGCATTGGACCTGGCACTGGCTGCGACCAGCCAGGCCCAGCGCGATGCCCTGGTGCAGCGCTGGCTGCCACCTCCGCAGTGGTCGGCATCGGCACAGCTGGCGTTGAGCCAGGCCGAGAAACGGGTATTGGAGCAGCCGTTGAAGATCGGCTTCGCGCCGAACGCGGCGCCGCTGTCGTTCGCGGACCAGGATGGCAACCCCAGTGGCCTGGCCAGCGAATACCTGCGGCGCCTGCTGCAGGCTGGCGCCAACCTGCAGGTGGAAAACAGCCACGACTGGTACGAGGTACGCGAGAAGGCGCGCCGCGGCGAGCTGCAGGCGGTGATGGGCATTCCTGCCGATTCTCGCTACCTGGGCCCGGACTGGGTGTTCAGCCAGCCCTTCATCAGCGTGCCGAACGTGATCGTCAGCCGGCGTGACAGCCCGGCGTTGCTGGGCCTGTCCGACCTGCAGGGCAAGCGGGTGCTGCTGTCCGATCCGGAACGTGTGCGTGGCTATGTGCTGCAGCAGGCGCCGCAGGCGCGGATCATCGCGGCACGCAGTGCGGAACAGGCCCTGCAGCGCCTGATCAATGGCGATGCCGATGCCTACGTAGGCAACCTGGCACTGGTTGACCATCTGCTGCGCAACCGCTTCCCGGGGCGCCTGCAGGTGGCGGCACCGGCAGGTTTCAACGATCAGCTGGTGCTGGCGGTTGAGCGCCGCCATGCCGCCCTGGCCACCACCTTCGACCGCCTGCTGCTGCAGATGACGCCGCGCAAGCGCGAGGCCCTGCGCGGGGACTGGCTGGCCGTCGAGTACCGCAACGGCCTGGACTGGAACAGCGCGATGCGCTGGGGCGTGCCGCTGCTGCTGGTGCTGCTCACCGCGCTGCTGGTGCACGCCATCGGGCATTGGCGGCTGCGCCGCGAGGTGGCCGGACGGCGTCACCTGGAACAGCGCCTGGCCGAAGTCACCGACAACCTGCCTGCCGTGGTCTATCAGGCTCGCCGCGCGGCAGACGGAACCCTCAGCTTCCCGTTCATTGCCGGTGACCTGCAGGCGTTGTTCGGGATCAGCCGGCAGCAGGCCGAACAGGACGCAATGTGCCTGCTGGAGCGCATCGAGGAAGACGACCGCGAGCACATCCTGCATGCGGTCGAGCAGGCGGCGCGCCAGTTCGCACCGCTTGTTCTCGAGTTCCGGCTGCGACCTGAAGGCACCGGCGCGCGCTGGGTGCGCAGCCAGGCCCATCCCTATGCGGCGGAAGCGGGCGTGGTCACCTGGAGTGGATACTGGGTGGATGTCAGCGAGGCGCGTGCACAGGCCGAGGCCCTGACTGCGGCCAAGGCCGACGCCGAACAGGCGGCGGAGGCGAAGTCGCGTTTCCTGGCGACCATGAGCCATGAAATCCGAACGCCGATGAGTGGCGTGCTGGGCATGCTGGAAGTGCTGGCGCATTCGCCGCTGGATGCCGAGCAGCAGCGCATCCTCGGGGTGATCGAGGATTCGGCGCAGATGCTGCGGCAGATCCTCGACGATATTCTTGACTACTCGCGGCTTGAGGCCGGCGCGCTGCGCCTGGAACCGGTGCCGCAGCCGCTGCGGCCACTGCTGGAAAGCGTGTGCCGGTTGTTGTCGGCGCAGGCCAGTGCACGTGGGCTGGACCTGCACGTGCAGATCGACCCGCAGCTGGCGGCCGCGCACGAAGTAGATGGCGTGCGCCTGCGCCAGATCGTGTTCAACCTGCTCAGCAACGCCATCAAGTTCACCGTGCGCGGCGAAGTGCGGCTGCAGCTGGACGTGCTGGGGCCGACCGCCGAAGACGGCAGCCAGCCGCTGTGCCTGAGCGTCACCGACACCGGCATCGGCATCGCGCCGGAACAGCTGCAGCACCTGTTTGCGCCGTTCACTCAGGCCGGTGCCTACATCCAGCGCGACCATGGGGGTACCGGCCTGGGCCTGAGCATCTGCCAGCGCCTGGTGCAGATGATGGACGGCGAGCTGGAGCTGCACAGCACGCTGGGCGAAGGGACCCGCGCCGAGGTGCGGCTGTCGCTGGTGGAAGCCGGCAGCGGTGATGTGGAAGCGCTGGTCGCCGAGCAGGAACAGGCCTCGCTGCTGCCGCCGGCGCTGCGCCAGGCGCGGGTGCTGGTGATCGAAGACCACCCGACCAACCAGGCGATGATGGCCTGGCGACTGCAGCAGCTGGGGGTGCCGCATGTGATGGTCGGTGACGGCCAGCAGGGCTTGGATCGGCTGTCGTCGGAGAGTTTCGATCTGGTGATCACCGACTGCCGGATGCCGGTGCTCGATGGCTTCGGTTTCACCCGCCTGCTGCGCGAACGCGAGGGCCGCAACGGCCAGCCGCGGCTGACCGTGCTGGCGCTGACCGCCAGCGTGCTGGATGACGATGCACGGCGCTGCCGCGAGGCCGGCATGGACGAAGTGCTGGCCAAGCCGCTGTCACTGGCCACGCTGCGCACCGCACTGCTGCGCTGGTTGCCGCAGGCGCAGGGACAGTCGTTTGAGGAGCCGCAGGCCGAGTCCGCCGTCGACGATGCTGGGGCGCTGCCCGATCTGGACAGCCTGCAGCGGCGCTTCGGCTCACGTGCGGTGGCCGAGCAGCTGCGCGACAGCCTGTTGCAGGCCAGCGAGGGCGATCTTGCCGCCGTGCAGCGCGCGCTGCAGGCTGGAGATCGCGAGGCGGCCGCACTGCACCTGCATCGTCAGGCCGGTGGGTTGGGCGCGGTGGGAGCGACAGTGCTGGCCGGGCAGGCCAATGCGTTGGTGGAGCGTCTGCAGGATGCGGCGGAAGCCGATGTGGCGCCGTTGTTCGCGGCGGTGGCGGAATTTGTGGCACGGCTGCAGCGACAGCTGCAGCGCCTGGCTCACTGAGCCGACTGCTGCTGCAGGTAGGCGATCACCAGTGCGCGGCGTTCGGCGCTGGGGAAGGCGTTGTACATGCGCGTGCCGGGTACCACGTGGGTGGGCGACTGCAGGAACGCATCCAGGGTCTGCGCGGTCCAGGTGATATCGGCGCGGCGCATGCCGTCGGAATAGCCATAGTCCGGCAGGCTGCCAGCGCGGCGGCCGATCACGCCGTGCAGATTGGGTCCGAAGCGGTGGATGCCACCAGGTTGCACGGTGTGGCAGCCGGCGCACAGCTCGAACGCGCGCTGCATGGCCTGCTGCTGCGCCTGTTCCGGCGTGGCCGGTGCCGCAGGCGGGCGCTGGCAGGCCGTGGCCGCCAGGGTCAAAGCAATGGTGATGAGCAGGCGGAAAGCACGCATGGGCGGGCAGGATAGCGACGCAGCGGGGCAGGTGGGCTGCGACACGCGGTCGCAGCCCGGAGCAATCACATGCCCGAATAGTTCGGGCCGCCACCGCCCTGCGGGGTCACCCAGACGATGTTCTGGGTCGGGTCCTTGATGTCGCAGGTCTTGCAGTGCACGCAGTTCTGCGCGTTGATCTGCAGGCGCGCGTTATCGGCTTCACCGACGAACTCGTACACACCCGCCGGGCAGTAGCGGGCTTCCGGGCCGGCGTACTCGGCCAGGTTCACCTTCACCGGAATGCTGGGGTCCTTCAGCGTCAGGTGGCTGGGCTGGTTCTCGTCGTGGTTGGTGCTGCTGAGGAACACCGAGCTGAGACGGTCGAAGGTCAGCACGCCATCCGGCTTCGGGTAGGCGATACGGGTGTGCTTGGCCGCCGGCTCCAGGCAGGCATGGTCCGGCGTCGTGCGGTGCAGGGTCCACGGCGGATTGCGCACGCCCAGCTTCGGCAGCAGCCACTGCTCCACGCCGGTCATCAGCGTGGCCACGGTCTGGCCCTTCTTGAACCACTGCTTGAAGTTCTTGGCCTGCTGCAGTTCGGTGAACAGCCAGCTGGCTTCGAACGCCTTCGGGTAGGCGCTCAGTTCATCGTGCTGGCGGTCGGCGGCCAGCGCGTCGAATGCGGCATCGGCGCACAGCATGCCGGTCTTGATCGCGGCATGGCTGCCCTTGATGCGGCTGGCGTTGAGGTAGCCGGCCTCGCAGCCGACCAGCGCGCCACCGGGGAACACGGTCTTGGGCAGCGACAGCAGGCCACCGGCGGTGATCGCACGCGCGCCGTAACCGATGCGCGTGCCACCCTCCAGGTGCTTGCGGATGGACGGATGGGTCTTGAAGCGCTGGAACTCTTCGAACGGGCTCAGCCACGGGTTCCTGTAGTCCAGGCCAACCACATAACCGATGGCGACCTTGCCGCCGTCGGCGTGGTACAGGAACGCACCACCGTAGGTGTCGCTGTCCAGCGGCCAGCCGGCGGCGTGCACCACCAGGCCCGGCTCATGCTTGGCCGGGTCGATCTGCCACAGTTCCTTGATGCCGATGCCGTAGGCCTGCGGGTCCTTGCTTTCGTCCAGCTTGTAGCGCGCGATCAGCTGGCGGCCGAGGTGGCCGCGTGCGCCTTCGGCGAAGATCGTGTACTTGGCCTGCAGCGCCATGCCCCGTTCGAAGGCCGGGCCGATGCTGCCGTCCTTCTCGATGCCCATGTCGCCGGTGGCCACGCCGATCACTTCACCGTTGTCGCCGTACAGCACCTCGGCTGCGGCGAAGCCGGGGAAGATCGCCACTTCCAGCGCTTCGGCCTGCTGCGCCAGCCAGCGGGTCACTTCACCCAGGCTGATGATGTAGTTGCCTTCGTTGTGGAAGCACTCCGGCAGCAGCGCATTGGGCGTGCTGCGTGCGCCGGTTTCGCTGAGGAACAGGAATTCGTCGCGGGTGACCTTCTGCTTCAGCGGTGCGCCGCGCTCGGCCCAGTCCGGGAACAGTTCGGTCAGTGCGCGCGGATCCATCACGGCGCCGGACAGGACGTGCGCGCCCGGTTCGGAGCCCTTCTCCAGCACGCACACCGACAGTTCGCGGCCGACTTCGATCGCGCGCTGGCGCAGGCGGATCGCGGTGGCCAGGCCGGCGGGGCCGGCGCCGACGATCACCACGTCGAACTCCATTACTTCACGCGGGGGCAGGGCGTTGGCTTCAGCGCTCATCGATTGCATGACTCGTGGGTAGGGCCGGCATCGGGGCCACCGGCGGTGCCTGGGAATCGCGCGTGCAGCCACGAGCGAAACGGTTGTTTGAATGTGTCAGGGTACCGGGCCGCGCGTGATCGAGCTAGATCGACGATGTTCACACCCGGATTGCTGCAATGCAGCGTAGGGCCGTGGCTCTGGTGGGTGCCGACCTTGGCCGGCACGTTCTGCCCGGATGACCGACAATGGCCCGGTCCTGACTGCGCGTGAGTGCCATGGCTTTGCATCCGTACGATCTGTTCGATGTCCGTTCCCTGCTCAACGAGGAAGAGCGCGCGGTGCAGGAGAGCGTCGCCCGCTTCACCAACGAGCGCGTGCTGCCGATCATCGGCGATGCCTTCGACCAGGCCCGCTTCCCTTCAGAGCTGGTGCCGGAGATCGCCGCGCTGGGCCTGCTCGGTGCCACCCTGCCGGCCGAATACGGTGGCGGCGACCTCGGTGCGGTCAGCTATGGCCTGATCTGCCAGGAGCTGGAGCGCGGCGATTCGGGCCTGCGCAGCTTCGTCTCGGTGCAGAGCTCGCTGTGCATGTACCCGATCTATGCCTACGGCAGCGAGGAGCAACGCCAGCAGTGGTTGCCGGCGATGGCGCGCGGTGAGCTGATCGGCTGCTTCGGCCTGACCGAGGCACACGGCGGTTCCGATCCGGCCAGCATGAAGACCCGCGCGGTGCGCGACGGCAGCGACTGGCGCATCAGCGGCAGCAAGATGTGGATCACCAGCGGCCCGGTGGCCGATCTGGCCATCGTCTGGGCGCAGACCGAGGACGGCATCCAGGGCTTCGTGCTGGAAAAGGGCATGGCCGGCTTCACCACGCAGGAGATCAAGCACAAGATGAGCCTGCGCGCATCGCTGACCGGCGCGCTGTTCTTCGACGACGTGCGCGTGCCCGACAGCCACCGCCTGCCGAACGTGAAGGGCCTGAAGGGCCCGCTGGGTTGCCTGACCCAGGCCCGCTACGGCATCAGCTGGGGCCCGATCGGCGCTGCCATTGCCTGCCTGGATGAAGCGCTGGGCTATGCCAAGGAACGCGTGCTGTTCGGTCGCCCGCTGGCCGCCACGCAGAGCGCGCAGATCAAGCTGGCCGAAATGGCCCGTCGCATCACCACCGCGCAGCTGCTGGCCCTGCAGCTGGGCCGCCTGAAGGAAGCCGGCCAGCTGCAGCCGCAGCAGGTCAGCCTGGCCAAGTGGAACAACTGCCGCATGGCCATCGACATCGCCCGAGAGTGTCGAGACCTGCTGGGCGGGGCCGGTATCACCACCGAGCATGTGGCGATCCGGCATGCACTGAACCTGGAATCGGTGATCACCTATGAAGGCACCGAGACCGTGCACCAGCTGGTGATCGGCCGCGAACTGACCGGCATCAACGCGTTCTGAGTGCACCGGTAGTGCCGGCCGCTGGCCGGCATTGCCCAGTAGCGTATTCGCAGGCGAGCGATCGGTGTACCGAACCGCGCACCGTACCGAGATGGGTTCAAGGACAGCCTGTACCGCGCGGCTGTTGGGTCCGCCTTGAAGCGAGCCGAGCACCGCAGGTCCGGCGGGGGCGAAGAGGCGCGGGTGTCTGAGCGCAGCGAGTTCCGCGCCGTCCCCCGGCGGGCCGAGGAGCGCAGGGCACCGGTGCGCAGCACCGGCTCGCGGATGGCGGCGCGTTTCTTTTGGTTACTTTTCTTTCCGCGCGGAAAGAAAAGTAACGCCCATGAACGCATGCGCCCGCCACAGCAACGACCAGGCAGAAGAGAGACGCGTGGCGTTACGCCCCGCCCGCAAACCCGTGCTGCCGCCACGCTTCGTACATCACCACCGCAACGGTGTTGGAAAGATTGAGGCTGCGGTTGTCCGGCCGCATCGGCAGGCGCAGGCGGCGGCCATCGGGCAAGGCATCGAGCACGTCCTGCGGCAGGCCGCGGCTTTCCGGGCCGAACAGGAAGGCATCACCATCTTCAAAGGCCACGCTGTCGTAGCGCACGCTGGCCCGGGTACTCAGTGCGAACAAGCGCTTTGGTGCGATCCGCGCCAGCGCGGTGTCCAGGTCGGGGTGCACCTGCAGGCGCGAGTACTCGTGGTAGTCCAGGCCGGCGCGCTTGAGCTGCTTGTCTTCCAGTGCGAAGCCGAGCGGCTCGACCAGGTGCAGCTGCGCGCCGGTGTTGGCGCAGAGCCGGATCACATTGCCCGTGTTGGGCGGGATTTCCGGTTGGAACAGGATCACATGGAACTGGGGCGCGGCATTCATCGGCGCAGTGTACCTGCGACGACCGCCGCCTTTACGGCGCACGCCCTGCGCTGGGCAGGGCGGCACCGCTTACGGGCGCAGCAGGACCTGGGCGGTTTCGGTGGCCAGGGCCTGCAGGTCGGCGGCGCTCGGGCGCACCTGCAGGGCCGGCAGGTTGACGATGACCGAGTTGGCGACGTTGGTGGCGGCAGCAGCCAGGGTGGCGGCGTAGCGCTGGGCTTCCATTTCGGCGGCCAGGGCGACGCGCTGTTCCAGGCTCGGGCGCACTTCCACCGAGGCCAGGGTGGTGATCGGCATCGCGGCAGCAACCGGGGCGGCAACGTAGCCGTTGCGCTCGGCCAGCTGGTCGGCGCTCGGACGCACTTCCACGGTAGCCAGGGTCGGGATGCCGCTGGCCTGTTCCCAGGCCTGCTGGGCCAGCTGGTCGGCGGCCGGGCGGACCTGCACGGTGGACAGGGTCTTGATGGATTCGGAGGCCTGCACCGACGAAACAACCGCGGTGCCGGCGATCAGGGCGATGGCGATGGCAATGGTCTTGGTGTTCATGACGGGGCCTGTTTAGTGTTGGTGATCAGTGGTGTGGTAGTAAGGTAGTACACCGATTCTGGGCTTGCAAGGAAAATTTTCGGTTTCCTGCATTTGTTCAGTCTTCAGTCAGCTTTCGTCTGAAGCCCTTCCTGGCGCAGGAAGTACCAAGCAATCCCTGTGCCAACTTTTAGTTGTTGATTTATAAGGGTTTTATGTTCATCGGAAAGTGTCCGGTGGGCGGACACCTGTCCATTCGATGTGCCGCGGACACTGTCCGGACGCCTTAAGCCGGCGCATGTGACGTTTCAGGAGCGTCCGTGGGCGCCGGGCTGGATGGCCATCGGGGCAAACACCCCCAGTGACTGGCGACCGATTCCTGCCGCTGCCTGCGCAGGCTAGGATCGGGGTTCACCTATGTGACCAAGGATCCGGATATGTCTCTCGCCCTTCGCCCGCGCGCTGCACTGCTGGCCGTCGCCCTCAGCACCGCCCTGGGCACGCTTGTGCCTTCCCATGCGCTGGCGGCCAAGCCGGCCGCACCGGCCAAGGTCGATATCCCGTATGAGCAGTTCACCCTGCCCAACGGCCTGCGCGTGATCGTGCATACCGATCGCAAGGCGCCGATCGTCGCCGTCAATGTCTGGTACCACGTGGGCAGCAAGGACGAACCGGCCGGCCGTACCGGCTTCGCGCACCTGTTCGAACACCTGATGTTCCAGGGCAGCGAAAACCACGACGGCGAATTCTTCGAACCGTTCAAGCAGGTCGGTGCCACCAACCAGAACGGCACCACCAATACCGACCGCACCAACTACTTCGAGAACGTGCCCACCACCGCGCTGGACATGGCGCTGTGGATGGAGTCGGACCGCATGGGCCATCTGGTCGGTGCGATCGACCAGGCGGCGCTGGACGAGCAGCGTGGCGTGGTGCAGAACGAGAAGCGCCAGGGCGAGAACCAGCCCTACGGTCAGGCCTGGGACCAGCTCAACAAGGCGCTGTACCCGGTAGGCCACCCGTATCACCACGGCGTGATCGGTTCGATGAACGATCTGAACGCGGCGTCGCTGGATGACGTGAAGACCTGGTTCCGCACCTGGTACGGCCCGAACAACGCGGTGCTGGTGCTGGCCGGCGACATCGACCTGGCCACTGCCAAGGAAAAGGTCGGCAAGTACTTCGGCAGCATCCCGGCCGGCCCGACCATGGCGCAGCCGGCAGTGAACGTGGCCAAGCGCAACGCCGACACGCGCGAGACGATGACCGACAAGGTGCCGCAGGCGCGCATCTACCGCGCCTGGAACGTGCCGCAGGTCGGCACCACGGATGTCGATCAGCTGCAGCTGTTCGCGCAGGTCCTGGGCGGTGCCAAGTCCTCGCGCCTGAGCCAGCGCCTGCAGCACCAGGACAAACTGGTGGACAGCATCGCCTCGGGTCTTTCGACCTCGCAGCTGGGTTCGAACTTCGTGATCATGGCGACGGTCAAGCAGGGCCAGGACCCGGCCAAGGTCGAGAAGATCATCGACGAGGAACTGGACCGCCTGATCAAGCAGGGCCCCACCGCGGCCGAGCTGGAGCGCGCCAAGACCGGTGCCCGCGCCGGCTTCATCCGCGGCATCGAGCGCATCGGCGGCTTCGGCGGCAAGGCCGACGCACTGGCCGAGTGCGCGGTGTTCACCGGCGACCCGGGCTGCTTCCGCACCTCGCTGGCCAACAGCGAGAAGGCCAGTGCCGCTGATCTGAGCCGGCTGGGCGCGCAGTGGCTGGACAAGGGCAGCCACACCCTGGTGATCGCACCGGGTGAGCGTGTGGCGCTGAAGGAAGACCCGAGCCAGGCGCCGAAGCCGTTCAACGTTCCCGCGGTGGACCCCAAGTACAGCACCCTGCCGGAGCAGGTCGACCGCAAGGCCGGCGTACCGCAGACCCGCGAGTTCCCGCAGCTGAAGTTCCCGGCGCTGCAGCGCGCCACGCTGAAGAACGGCACCCAGGTGATCCTGGCCGAACGCCATGAGATTCCGGTGGTGCAGTTCAGCTACCAGTTCCCGGGCGGCTTCAGCGCCGACCAGGGCCGCAAGCCGGGCACCGCCAACTTCACCATGAGCCTGATGACCGAAGGCGCCGGCAAGCTCGGCTCGCTGGCCTTCGCCGATGCTGCCGATGCGCTGGGCGCCAGCCTGGATGCCTCGGCCGGCCTGGACTCGATGAGCGTGGACCTGTCGGCACTGAAGGAAAACCTGGCACCGTCGCTGGCGCTGTACCGCGACCTGCTGCGCGAGCCGCGCTTCGAGCAGGGTGAGATCGACCGGGTCAAGGCGACCTGGATCGCCGGCATCCAGCAGGAGAAGGTCAACCCGGGTGCGGTGGCGATGCGCGTGCTGCCGCCACTGCTGTATGGCAAGGGCCACCCGTATGCCATTCCGTTCACCGGCAGTGGCGATGAGGCGGCGATCAGCGGCCTGACCCGCGAAGATCTGGTTGATTTCCACCACGACTGGCTGCGCCCGCAGAACGGCACCCTGATCGTGGTCGGTGATACCACGCTGGCGGAAATCGTGCCGCTGCTGGACAAGCAGCTGGGCGACTGGAAGGCTGCCGGCGATGCTCCGCAGGTGAAGGCGGCGACCGACGTCGCATTGCCGAAGGGCCCGCGTGTGTTCCTGATCGACCAGCCGGGCGCGGTGCAGGCCAACCTGTTCGCCGGCCAGGTGGTCGCGCCGTCCAGCGCCACCAGCTCGACCCGCTTCGATATCGCCAACGGCGTGATCGGTGGCGACTTCACCTCGCGCCTGAACATGAACCTGCGTGAGGACAAGCACTGGTCGTATGGTGCGCGCAGCAGCGCGATCAATTCGGTGGGCCAGCGCCCGTGGATGGCCAGCGCGCCGGTGCAGATCGACAAGACCGGCCCGGCGATGGCGGAAATGCGCAAGGAAATCGCCGCGTTCGCCGACGGCAGCAAGCCGGCCACCGCCGCCGAGGTCAACCGCATCCGCAACATCCAGACCCTGAGCCTGCCCGGTGCCTACGAGACCGCCAGCGCGGTGGCGTCGACCATCGGTTCGATCGTGCAGTTCAAGCGCCCGGATGACTACGTGCTGCGCCGCAAGGCCGAGATCGAGGCGATGACCCCGGCACAGGTGCAGCAGGCCGCCGCCGAGATCAAGCCGCAGGCGCTGACCTGGGTGGTGGTGGGTGACCTCAAGCAGACCGAAGCGGCCGTGCGCGCGCTGAACCTGGGCGAGGTGACCGTGATCGACGCCGAAGGCAACCCGGTCAAGAAATAAGGGATGCGCCTGCCCGCCCCCGCGGGCAGGCCTCCCCGGGTAGTGCCGGCCGCTGGCCGGCAACCTTGCTCTGGTAGTGCCGGCCGCTGGCCGGCAACTCCGTGACCCGAAGGCGGGGTCAGGCTCCCCTGCGGGGGATCTGACCCCACCCACCGGCTACCCCCGATTCAGGCTGTTCAGGCAGAATCCCCCCATACCCTTCCAGGATCTGCCCATGCGCGTTCTGCTGCTTTCCTCCCTGCTGCTCACCGTCACCGCCTGTACCTGGGTGCCGATCGAACCGGCCGGCAAGGCGACCCGCGTGCTGCCGGCAGGCCCGGTTCCCGCTGGCTGCATCGCCAAGGGCGAGGTGGTGGTCACCGTGAAGAGCAAGGTCGGCTTCTACAACCGCAACCCGCTGCGTGTGCAGGAAGAGCTGGAAACCCTGGCCCGCAACGAGGCGCCGAGCGCCGGTGCCAATGCCGTGCAGGCCGCCGCGGCTCCGGCCGATGGCAGTCAGCGCTTCGCCGCTTTCCAGTGCCCGCCGCGCTGAACCCTTCACCATACGGCCAAGCCTGAATTCGTAAAGATGCGGTGAAGGCCCCGGGGGTTATAGAATAGCGCCCCCTTTTGCCTGAGCCTTGGCGCTAACCTCGATGCTCTTCAAGAATGTCTCGATCGCCGGCCTGGCACACGTTGATGCGCCGCACACGCTGACGACCAAGGAAATCAACGAGCGGCTGCAGCCGACGTTGGATCGCCTCGGTATCCGCACCGACGTGCTCGGCGATATCGCCGGCATCCATGCCCGCCGCCTGTGGGACAACGGCGTGCTTGCGTCCGATGCCGCCACCATGGCCGGCCGCAAGGCGCTGGAAGACGCGGGCATCGATGCAACGCAGGTTGGCCTGCTGGTCAACACCTCGGTCAGCCGCGACTACCTGGAGCCGTCCACGGCCTCCATCGTGTCGGGCAACCTCGGCGTCAGCGACGAGTGCATGACCTTCGACGTCGCCAATGCCTGCCTGGCCTTCATCAACGGCATGGATATCGCGGCGCGCATGATCGAGCGCGGCGACATCGACTACGCGCTGGTGGTGGATGGCGAGACCGCCAACCTGGTGTACGAGAAGACCCTGGAGCGCATGACCGCCCCGGACGTCACCGCCGACGACTTCCGCAACGAGCTGGCCGCCCTGACCACGGGTTCGGGCGCCGCCGCGATGGTGATGGCGCGCTCGGAGCTGGTGCCGGATGCGCCGCGCTACAAGGGCGGCGTGACCCGCTCGGCCACCGAGTGGAACCAGCTGTGCCTGGGCAACCTGGACCGCATGGTCACCGACACCCGCCTGCTGCTGATCGAAGGCATCAAGCTGGCCCAGAAGACCTTCACCGCCGCCAAGATCGCCTTGGGCTGGGCCGTGGAAGAGCTGGACCAGTTCGTGATCCACCAGGTCAGCCAGCCGCACACTGCTGCGTTCATCAAGAACTTCGGCATCGACCCGAAGAAGGTCATGACCATCTTCGGCGAGCACGGCAACATCGGCCCGGCCTCGGTGCCGATCGTGCTGAGCAAGCTCAAGCAGCTGGGCAAGCTGAAGAAGGGCGATCGCATCGCGCTTCTGGGCATTGGCTCGGGCCTGAACTGCTCGATGGCTGAAGTGGTCTGGTAAAAAAGTCACCGCTGACCTGCTGCGCGATTGCCTCGCCAATCGCTCGCGACGGACAGCGATGATCTTCCAAGTGTCCAAGGGCCGGTTCTACCGGCCCTTTCTACAGGTGCGATCCGATGTCCCAGCTTCCCGGTTACCCCGCCCACCCGCAGCGCTTCGAGGTCCGCCCCGGCCTGTCGATGAACTATCTCGACGAAGGCCCGCGCGATGGCGAAGTGGTGGTGATGGTGCACGGCAACCCGTCGTGGAGCTATTACTGGCGCACGCTGGTGGCCGGCCTGTCGGACACGTACCGCTGCATCGTGCCGGACCACATCGGCATGGGCCTGTCGGACAAACCCGATGACAGCCGCTACGAGTACACGCTGCAGTCGCGCGTGGACGACCTTGATGCGCTGCTGAAGCACCTGGGCATCACCGGTCCGGTGACCCTGGCCGTGCACGACTGGGGCGGCATGATCGGCTTCGGCTGGGCGCTGTCGCACCACGACCAGGTGAAGCGCCTGGTGGTGCTCAACACCGCCGCGTTCCCGATGCCGGCGGCGAAGACGATGCCGTGGCAGATCGCGCTGGGCCGGCACTGGAAGATCGGCGAGTGGATCATCCGCACCTTCAACGCGTTCTCGTCCGGTGCCTCGTGGCTGGGTGTGGAGCGGAAGATGCCGGCCGATGTGCGCCGCGCCTACGTGTCGCCGTACAACAACTACGCCAACCGCATCAGCACCATCCGTTTCATGCAGGACATCCCGCTGTCGCCGGCCGACAAGGCCTGGTCGCTGCTGGAGCGTGCCGGCAAAGCGCTGCCGTCGTTCGCGGACCGCCCGGCCTTCCTCGGCTGGGGCCTGCGCGACTTCGTGTTCGACCACCACTTCCTGAAGGGCTTCCAGGCCGCGCTACCGCAGGCCCAGGTGCATGCCTTCGAGGATGCCGGGCATTACGTGCTGGAAGACAAGCATGAAGTTCTGGTGCCGGAAATCCGCGCGTTCCTGGACGCCAACCCGCTCTGATCGGATCCCGGTAGTGCCGGCCGCTGGCCGGCAAGCGCGCAATGCGCGCCGGGTTCATGAGGTTGCCGGCCAGCGGCCGGCACTACCCCTACGCCGCGATCGGCGCCTGCGGTGACGGGCTGTTGCCGTTGTCGTCCGGGTGGTCGTCGTCGTTGCCCGCTTCGTCGCGCCAGCGCCAGTCGGCCAGGGTCAACGGATCCAGGCCATAGGCAATGCGCGCCTTGTCGCACTGCGGGCTGGCCTTGCCGTACTCCCACGATGCATCCACCTCACGGCACACGCTGGGCCGGTTGGGGTGGATGGTGCAGCGTGAATACACGCCGATCTGCGCATCCAGCGCCACGCAGCGCACCGGCTTGGAGTGGGTGCCGCGCATGCACAGGCGATGCGGGTCCAGCACCTCGGTCAGCTGGTGCGGTACGCCGCCGGGGGTGACCTCGTCTGATTCCATCCAGTGGAAGGCCACGCGGTATTGGGTGCAGCAGGCGCCGCAGGTCATGCAGGGATGTTGCATGGGCAAGCCGCCTCGGGCGGCAGTCGGAATCAGGAACGAGGGTGCGGATTTTCCACGAAGTGGGCCGCCGCGCAAGAAATTCCGTAAGCGGCGACAATGAACGGATGAACCGACCCTGCAATATTGCCGCCCGTTTGCCTGAACTGGCGCGTGAACGGCCCGACCAGATCGCCATCCGCTGCCCGGGCCGCCGTGGCGCCGGCAACGGCATGGCCGCCTACGACGTGACCCTGGATTACCGCCAGCTGGACGCCCGCAGCGACGCCATGGCGGCTGGCCTGGCAGGCTACGGGATCGGTCGCGGGGTGCGCACGGTGGTGATGGTGCGGCCGTCGCCGGAGTTCTTCCTGTTGATGTTTGCCCTGTTCAAACTGGGTGCGGTGCCGGTGCTGGTCGACCCGGGCATCGACAAACGCGCGCTGAAGCAGTGCCTGGATGAGGCGCAGCCGGAGGCTTTCATTGGCATTCCGCTGGCACACGTGGCGCGGTTGGCGCTGCGCTGGGCGCCCTCGGCGACCCGCCTGGTCACCGTCGGCCGCCGCCTCGGCTGGGGCGGGACCACGCTGGCCGCGCTGGAGCGCGCCGGTGCCAACGGGGGGGCGATGCTGGCCGCCACCGATGGCGAGGACATGGCCGCGATCCTGTTCACCAGCGGCTCCACCGGCGTGCCCAAGGGCGTGGTCTACCGCCACCGTCATTTCGTCGGCCAGATCCAGCTGCTGGGCAGTGCCTTTGGCATGGAAGCGGGCGGGGTGGACCTGCCGACCTTCCCGCCGTTTGCCTTGTTCGACCCGGCGCTGGGCCTGACCTCGGTGATCCCGGACATGGACCCGACCCGGCCGGCACAGGCCGACCCGGCACGCCTGCACGATGCCATCCAGCGTTTCGGCGTGACCCAACTGTTTGGCTCGCCTGCGCTGATGCGGGTGCTGGCCCGTCACGGCCGGCCGTTGCCGACGGTGACCCGGGTGACCTCGGCCGGCGCCCCGGTGCCGCCGGATGTGGTCGCCACCATCCGCAGCCTGTTGCCGGCCGATGCGCAGTTCTGGACCCCGTACGGTGCCACCGAGTGCCTGCCGGTGGCGGTGGTGGAAGGCCGCGAGCTGGAGCGTACCCGCGCGGCCACCGAGGCCGGTGCCGGTACCTGCGTGGGCAGCGTGGTTGAACCGAATGAGGTGCGCATCATCGCCATCGATGACGCACCGTTGGCCGACTGGTCGCAGGCGCGCGTGCTGGCCACCGGCGAGGTGGGCGAGATTACCGTGGCCGGACCGACCGCTACCGACAGTTACTTCAACCGCCCGCAGGCCACCGCGGCGGCGAAGATCCGCGAGACGCTGGCCGATGGCAGCACGCGCGTGGTGCATCGCATGGGTGACGTGGGCTACTTCGATGCGCAGGGCCGCCTGTGGTTCTGCGGCCGCAAGACCCATCGCGTGGAAACCGCACAGGGGCCGCTGTACACCGAACAGGTGGAGCCGGTGTTCAACACCGTGCCGGGCGTGGCGCGCACGGCACTGGTTGGCGTTGGCCCGGCGGGTGCGCAGGTGCCGGTGCTGTGCGTGGAGCTGCAACGTGGTCAGTCAGACAGCCCGGCGCTGCAGGAAGCGCTGCGTGCGCACGCAGCAGCCCGCACGCCAGAAGCCGGCCTGCAGCACTTCCTGATGCATCCCGCGTTCCCCGTCGATATCCGTCACAACGCCAAGATCGGCCGCGAGAAGCTCGCCGTCTGGGCCAGCGCCGAACTGGAGAAGCGCGCATGAAGATCCTGGTCACCGGTGGTGGTGGTTTCCTTGGCCAGGCGCTGTGCCGCGGGCTGGTCGAACGTGGCCACCAGGTGCTGGCGTTCAACCGCAGCCACTACCCGGAACTGCAGGCGATGGGGGTGGGACAGATCCGTGGCGATCTGGCCGATGCGCAGGCGGTGCTGCACGCGGTGGCCGGCGTCGATGCGGTATTCCATAACGGCGCCAAGGCCGGCGCCTGGGGCAGCTATGACAGCTACCACCAGGCCAACGTGGTCGGCACCGACAACGTGATCGCCGCCTGCCGCGCGCACGGCATCAGCCGGCTGGTCTACACCTCCACGCCCAGCGTGACCCACCGCGCGACCCACCCGGTGGAAGGCCTGGGGGCTGACGAGGTGCCGTACGGCGAGGACTTCCAGGCACCGTATGCGGCGACCAAGGCGATCGCCGAACAGCGCGTGCTGGCGGCCAATGACGCCTCGTTGGCGACGGTGGCGCTGCGCCCGCGCCTGATCTGGGGCCCGGGCGACCAGCAGCTGGTGCCGCGCCTGGCCGAACGTGCGCGGCAGGGCCGCCTGC
This sequence comes from Stenotrophomonas sp. 28608_Sma, assembly GCF_056486185.1. Lineage (NCBI taxonomy): Bacteria > Pseudomonadati > Pseudomonadota > Gammaproteobacteria > Lysobacterales > Lysobacteraceae > Stenotrophomonas > Stenotrophomonas sp. 28608_Sma. The sequence goes on from NZ_CM151308.1 coordinate 260,596, forward strand.
GGCTGGTCGGCGATGGCAACAACAAGGTCGATACCACTTACATCGACAACGCCGCGCTCGCGCATTTCCTCGCCTTCGAAGCCTTGGCACCGGGTGCCGCGTGTGCGGGCAAGGCCTACTTCATTTCCAACGGCGAACCGCTGCCCATGCGCGAGCTGGTCAACAAGCTGCTGTCCGCTGTGGGGGCACCAACGGTGGACAAGGCGATCAGCTTCAAGACCGCTTATCGAATCGGTGCGGTCTGCGAGCGGCTGTGGCCGCTGCTGCGCCTGCGTGGCGAGCCGCCGCTGACCCGCTTCCTGGCCGAGCAGCTGTGCACGCCGCACTGGTACAGCATGGAGCCGGCGCGCCGTGACTTCGGCTACGTGCCGCAGGTCAGCATTGAAGAAGGGCTGCGCAGGCTGAAGGCTTCATCTGCCGCATAGGTCGCCATCACTGGTTGCACACCGCCAGATCGGGAGGATGGACCCACGCCATCCAACGGCCCGGACATCTGCGAGGAGCACCATGCTGCATTACGCCGTTATTTTCTTCGTCATCGCCATCATCGCTGCCGTGCTCGGCTTCTCCGGCATCGCCGGTGCCGCCAGCAACATCGCCTGGATCCTGTTCGTTGTGTTCCTGGTACTGGCAGTGATTTCGATGTTCCGCAAGCGCGGCTAGAAGACCGCTGGGTAGTGCCGGCCGCTGGCCGGCACTGTTCTTTCCGGTGGGTGCCGACCGTCGGTCGGCACGCATCTTTGTAGAGTCGAGCCATGCTCGACTCATGAAAAGCAGTCGAGCATGGCTCGACTCTACAGAGAGCGCTGCTACACAGCGCTGTGCAATCCGCGATCGGCTTCATGGCGCTGCAGCGCCAGTTCGATCAGGCGCGTGATCAGCGTGGTGTAGTCCACACCGCTGGCGCCCCACAGCTTCGGGTACATGCTGATGCGGGTGAAGCCCGGCAGCGTGTTGACCTCGTTGATGACGATCTCGCCGTCTGCGGTGAGGAACACATCCACGCGCGCCATGCCCGCACACTCCAGCGCCTGGTAGGCCCGCAGCGCGATCTGCTGGATACGCGCCTGGGTTGCAGCATCGATATCCGCCGGCACGACCACCTCGGCGCCATCCTCGTTGATGTACTTGGTGTCGTAGGCGTAGAACTCGTCGTGCACCACCACCTCGCCGCACAGGCTGGCCTGCGGCTGTTCGTTGCCCAGCACCGCGCACTCGATCTCACGGCCGGCCACCGCCGATTCGACCAGCACCTTATGGTCATAGCGCAGCGCCAATGCAAGTGCCGCGGCGAAGCCCGCCGCATCCTTGACCTTGCTCACACCCACCGACGAACCCTGGTTGGCCGGCTTCACGAACAACGGCAGGCCGAGCTTCGCGATCACCGCATCGACATCAACGTCAGCGGCCTGGTGACGTCGGATGCACAGCCACGGCGCCACCTGCAGGCCAGCGTCGCGCAACAGGCGCTTGGTCACGTCCTTGTCCATCGCCATCGCCGAGCCCAGCACCGGCGAACCGACGAAGGGCAGGTTCGCCATGCGCAGCAGCCCCTGCAGCGCACCGTCCTCGCCCAGCGGCCCGTGCACGATCGGCAGTACCACATCGATCTGGCCCAGCGCGCTGGCCGCATCGGAGGGCTGCAGCTGTGCCTGTTCCACACCCGGGCGCACCGCCAGCGACGTACCGGACCGATGCAGCGCGATGCGCGACGGATCATCGGCATTGATCAGGAAGGTATCCGGCTGGCTCAGATGCCACTGGCCCTGCTTGTCGATACCGACCAGCACCGGCTCGAAGCGCTCGCGATCAAGCGCATCGAGGATGTTCTTCGCCGACTGCAGCGAAACTTCGTGCTCGGAGGACTTGCCCCCGAAGATGATGCCGACCCGGGTCCGTGCCATGGTGTTGCGATGTCCTGTGCGTTGCGTGGCCGTACAGCATGAACCTTCCATTGCCGCACAGGTGAGGCACAGATGAACCGCCTGGCGGCCGGCTCGAGTAGCGGCCAACCTTGGTTGGCACCCTCGGAAATCCAGCGCCGACCAAGGTCGGCATCTACCAGAGCACGTTCCGGCAGATCGCAGGAACCTGTCGAAGGCGGGGTGGGTCCGGTTGCGGGGGCCTGAGCCGCATGGGCCCGAGGCATGCCTCGGGCGGGTTGGGCAGGACGCCCAACCCCGGTCTTGCCGTGTGCGCAGGACAGCGCACACGAGCATGCGGCGACCGAGCTTACAGGGACGTACTTGCAGCGGTCCCCGCAACCGGACCCACCCCGCCTCTCCACAGGAAGCCAGCCTTTGATGTTGCTCTCGCAGTGGCATCTGCGGGTGCCGGGCGGCAGCCCGGCCCAAGCCCCCCACCCACGCAGGTAGAATGCGCACATGGCTCTCTCCCTGCTCAAGTCCCTCAAGCCGGTCGCTGGCCGCGCCCTGCAGATCGCCCTGAACCGCGCGCTGGCGCTGGATCCGGATACCCGCCATGCACTGGCCAGCCTCGACGGCCGGCACATCGACCTGACCCTGGAAGCGCCGTCGCTGGCCATGCGCATCAGCGTCGACGGTGATGCACTGCGGGTCGGCCCGGTGGACGCGCAGGAAGCCGACCTGGCCGTGCGCAGCAGCCTGGCCGGCGTGCTGGCGCAGCTGCCGCTGCTGGCCAACGCACGGCGCGGCGACAACAACGGCAAGGGTCGCGTGCGCGTGGCCGGTGATGCCGAACTGGCGCGTCGCCTGCAGCAGCTGGCCAAGGGCTTCGATCCTGACTGGCAGCAGCCGTTCGTCAGCGTGTTCGGCGACGTGCTGGGCGTGCAGGTGGCCAACACCCTGCGCAGCGCCCTGCAGCATGCGCGCCAGGGCGCGATCGACCTGGCCCACAGCGCCGCCGAGTTCATCACCGAGGAATCGCGCGACGTGGTGCCGCGTGCCGAGCTGGATGCCTTCCACGACGATGTGGACGTGCTGCGCGACGACGTCGAACGCCTCGGTGCACGCGTGCAGCGTCTGCGGGGTGCCGCATGAAGGCCGTGCTGCGTGCCAGCCGCATCGGCCGGGTGATCCTGCGTTACCGCCTCGACGACCTGTTGCAGGGCACTCCTGCCGAGCGCTGGCTGCGCCTGGCCAAGCCGTTCGTGCCGCGCGCCTCGGCCGACATCGCCGCTCAGTCGCGCGGTGCACGCCTGCGTCTGGCGCTGCAGGATCTGGGCCCGATCTTCGTCAAGTTCGGCCAGATCCTGTCCACCCGCCGCGACCTGGTGCCGCCGGATGTGGCCAATGAACTGACCCTGCTGCAGGACCGGGTCAAGCCGTTCGATGGTGAGACCGCGCGTCGCATCGTCGAGGAAGCGCTGGGCCTGCCGGTCAGCGAGGCCTTCGCCAGCTTCGATACCGAACCGCTGGCCTCGGCCTCGATCGCGCAGGTGCACGCAGCCACGCTGGCCGATGGCCGCCAGGTGGTGGTCAAGGTGCTGCGCCCGGGCATCGAGAAGCAGATCGACGCCGATATCGCGTTGCTCAATTCGCTGGCTGCCCTGGTCGAGCGCACCCACCCGCGCGCCGACAAGATCCGCCCGCGCGAAGTGGTGGCCGAAGTCGAGAACACCCTGGCTGCCGAGCTGGACCTGCAGCGCGAAGGCGCCAATGCCAGCGTGCTGCGCCGCTTCTGGGAAAACAGCGACGATCTGTACGTGCCGGAAGTGATCTGGAGCCACACCGCCGAGCGGGCACTGACCCTGGAACGCGTGTGGGGCATCCCGTCCGATGACATCGCCGCACTGGACAAGGCCGGCATCGACCGCAAGGCGCTGGCCGCCAAGGGCGTGCGGGTGTTCTACACCCAGGTGTTCCGCGACAACTTCTTCCACGCCGATGCGCACGCCGGCAACATCTGGGTCGACACCGATCCGGCGCGCCGCGCCAACCCGCGTTTCATCGCGCTGGACTTCGGCATCATGGGCCAGCTCTCGCAGGAAGATCAGTACTACCTGGCCGAGAACTTCATGGCCATCTTCAACCGCGATTACCGCCGCATCGCCGAACTGCACGTGCAGGCACGCTGGATGCCGGACAACGTGCGCATCGATGACCTCGAGGCCGCCGTGCGTTCGGTGTGCGAGCCGTACTTCACCCGGCCGCTGTCGCAGATCTCGCTGGCCGAAGTGCTGATGAAGCTGTTCCGCGTGGCCCAGCGTTACCAGCTGACCCTGCAGCCGCAGCTGATCCTGCTGCAGAAGACCCTGCTGAACATCGAAGGCGTCGGCCGCCAGCTCGACCCGCAGATCGACATCTGGGCGGTGGCCAAGCCGGTGCTGGCGAAGATCCTGCGCGAGCGTTACAGCCCGCGCCGGGTGGTACGCGAGATCGGCAAGCGCCTGCCGGAAATCATGACCCATGCGCCGGACATGCCGCGCCTGGTGCACGCCTGGCTGACCCAGCAGGTGGAAGGCCGCCACGAACTGTCGATGCGTTCGCGCGACCTAGCCGCACTGGATGCCAGCGTGCAGCGCCTGCAGAAGCATGCGGTCGGCGCGATCACCGGTGTCGGCCTGCTGGCCATCGCTGCACTGATGTATGTGCTGCAGCCGCCGGGCTGGTACTGGGGCGACGTGCCGGCGTGGAGCTGGCTGTCCGGTGCGCTCGGCGCAGTGGCGCTGCTGCGCGCGTGGTGGAAGTAGGCCCCATGCTGCAGGCACTCAAGGACGAACTGATCCGCTTCGGCGCCGACAACGACGCACGCGAGAGCGAGCGCGGCCGACGCATGCTCAACATCACGCCCGACACCGGTGAATTCCTGTCGGTGCTGGTGCGCTTCGGCAACGCTCGCCGGGTGCTGGAAATCGGTACGTCCAACGGCTATTCCACGCTGTGGCTGGCCGAGGCAACCGCCGCCATCGACGGCCACGTGACCACGCTGGAATACGCCGAGGACAAGGTGGCGATGGCGCGTGATACCTTCGCGCGCAGTGGTCTGGCCGATCGCATCACGCTGGTCCACGACGATGCCGGGCTCTGGCTGGCGCAGGCCGCCGATGCCTGCATCGACCTGCTGTTCCTCGATTCGGACCGCGGGCAGTACGCCGGCTGGTGGCCGCAGCTGCGTCGTGTGCTGCGCCCGGGTGGCCTGCTGGTGGTGGACAACGCCACCTCGCATGCGGAAGAGATGCAACCGCTGCGCGTGCTGCTGGACGCTGATCCGGACTTCAGCACCAGCCTGGTGCCGGTGGGCAACGGCGAGCTGCTGGCCGTGCGCAGCGCCTGACCGCTCTACAGGTAGGTGCCAATCTTGGTTGGCACGCTGTTGCCGGCCGCTGGCCGGCAACCGCAGCCATCCGACTGCCCGGAGACAGCCGGCCAGCGGCCGGCTCTACCCCATTCAATGCCCAGCCCCGATAATCCTGCCGTGAGCACCGAACCCGATACCCTCGCCGCGGTCGAGACCGACACCGCGCCCCTGCAGCTGCTGCACCTGGATGAGCGCCTGGCCGTGGTCAACAAGCCTGCCGGGCTGATGGTCCACGACAGCAAGCTGGCCCGTGGCGAAGACGACTTCCTGGCCGACCGCCTGCGCGAGCAGCTGGGCCGCCCGATCTTCCTCGTGCATCGCCTGGACCGGGCCACCAGTGGCTGCCTGCTGCTGGCCTTCGACCGCGACACCGCCAGCGCGCTGGGCAAGGCACTGATGGGCGGCGAAGTGCTGAAGGACTATCTGACGGTCTGCCGGGGCTGGCCGGCCGAGCTCGCCTGGCAGGTCGATCATGATCTGGACGGCGGCCCGGGCAAGCCGGTGAAAAAGCCGGCGATCACCGACTTCCAGCGCCTGGCCACCGGCGAGCTGTCGGTGCCGGTCGGTGAATTCATCAGCTCGCGCTACGCGCTGCTGCGCTGCCAGCCGCAGACCGGGCGTTTCCGGCAGATCCGCCGGCACCTCAAGCACCTCTCGCATCACATGATCGGCGACACCAGCCACGGCGATGGTCGCCACAACCGCATCTTCCGCATGCAGGGCGTGCACCGCATGCTGCTGCACGCCGAGCGCCTGCGCTTCCCGCATCCGGACGGTGGCACGGTGGACGTGCGTGCGCCGTTGGACGGCGGGTTCCAGAAGGCGCTGGACCTGTTCGGCTGGCAGGTGGATATCGATTGACGGTAGTGCCGGCCGCTGGCCGGCATCTGCGCGATTCCAGATGTAATGGGGAGCCAGCCAGCGGCCGGCACTACCTCATTTCTTTTCCGGCTCGTTGACGATCGCTTCCAGATCCTTCTGCAGGTCCGCGAACAGCGGCTGCATGCGCGCCTGGATCGCCACCATCACGTTCTGCATCAGCGCCGGGGTCTTGTCCAGCAGGCTCTGGCCGGCCGCGCTCTCGTAGAACTCGGCCATCGCCAGCACGTCTTCCTTGCTGAAGGTCTTCTTGTACAGGTCCACGTACATCGGCCGCAGCTGCTGCCAGGACAGGGCCTGGCGCAGGGTCTGGCTGGTCCGTGCCTGGATCCGCTTCAGCTGTTCCTGCTGCTGGGCATTGAGCTGGCGCTGTGCGGCTACCTGCTGGAACTGCTGCTGCTGCATCGCCTCGATCTGCGGCAGCATGGTGTCGATCATGCTCTGCGCGCGTGAGGCCGACAGCAGGCGGTTGATGTCGCCATCGGTCGGTGGCGCGGCCAGGGCCGGAACGCTGGCCACGGCCAGCGCCAGCAGCAGGGCGGCGCGGCGCAGCAGGGACGGCAGGGCGGGTGCGGTGCGGGTCATGCGGGGCTTCCTGCAGTACATGGGACGGCCAGCATACCCGCAGCCAAGGCGAAGGCGGCGTGTTCGGTACCTGATCGGCGGCATACGGGGCGCGATGCCGCACTCCGGTGCGTGGCTGCCGCTACAATGCGCGGATGGGCAGTGGACCGGTCACCATCAGCGCGCAGCTTGAAATCCCCGACGGCGAGATCGTCGAGCGGTTCGTGCGTGCCAGTGGCGCCGGTGGCCAGAACGTCAACAAGGTCTCCACCGCGGTGGAACTACGTTTCGATGTGGCCAACTCGCCCTCGTTGCCCGAACCATTGCGCGCGCGCCTGCTGGCGCGGCGTGACCGGCGCATGACCGGCGAAGGCGTGCTGGTCATCGACGCGCAACGTTTCCGGACCCAGGATCGCAATCGCGAGGATGCGCGCGATCGGCTGGCGGCCTTCATCCAGGCCGGGCTGAGCGTGCCCAAGCCGCGCAAGGCCACCAAGCCGACCCTCGGGTCGAAACTGCGTCGTCTGGACGCCAAACGCGGGCGCGCGCAGATCAAGCGCGGGCGCTCATCACGTGACTGGGAGTGATTGCTTGAACAACCCGACTTCGTTGCTGCCGGCCGTGCCGCCGCAGATGCCGCAGGTCAAACCCAACGCCTTCCTGCGCTGGCTGGCGCGCTGCACCCTGCGCATGGGCGGCTGGAAGGTGACCGGTACCCTGCCTGACATCCCCAGGCTGGTCTTCATCATCGCCCCGCATTCGTCCAACTGGGATGGCCTGTGGGGCATGGCCGCGAAGATCGCGCTGGGCATGAAGGTGAAGGTGCTGGGCAAGGCATCGCTGTTCTGGTGGCCGCTCGGCCCGCTGCTGCACAAGCTGGGCGTGATCCCGCTGGACCGCAGCTCGCCGCAGGGCACCGTCGGCCAGGCCGTGGACCTGCTGCGCAACAACGAGAAGATGTGGTTCGCCATCACGCCCGAGGGCACCCGCAAGGCCGTGAAGGACTGGAAGGCCGGCTTCCTGAAGATCGCGCGGATGGCCGACGTGCCGATCCTGGCCGCGTATTTCCACTACCCGGAAAAGACCATCGGCATCGGCCCGCTGTTCACGCCGACCGGCGATGACGCCGCCGACATGGCCGCCATCCGCGAGTTCTACCGGCCCTGGATCGGCAAGACCCGCGGTACGGTCTGAGCCAGCCGCAGGCCGCCGCATAGACGCCACGTCCGGCACATGCCGGGCGAGCGCGACAGGAGTAGGGTGGAGGGCTGGTATCCCGTACCGTCTGCCCAAGGAGTGTTTTACATGTCGCGTACCGTAGTCCTGGCCGCCGCCATCAGCCTGGCGCTGGCGGCCTGTTCCGGCAAGGAGTCCACCCCCGTGTCCGATGCCCAGAAAGCCCCGGCCCAGCAGCCGGCCGAAGCCTCCACCAATCCGCTGCTGAGCGCCAGCACGCTGCCGTTCCAGGCGCCGCAGTTCGACAAGATCAAGGACAGCGACTACCTGCCGGCGTTCGAAGAAGGCATGCGCCAGCACCTGGCCGACGTGCGCAAGATCGCTGACAGCAGCGAGCCGGCCACCTTCGACAACACCATCGTGGCGATGGAGCGCAGCGGCGAGACGCTGAACCGCGTGTCGCGCATCTTCTTCGGCCTGGTCCAGGCCGATACCAACGATGCGCGCCAGAAGATCCAGGAAGACGTGGCGCCGAAGCTGGCCGCGCACCAGGACGAGATCAACCTCGATCCGAAGCTGTTCGCGCGCGTGAAGTCGCTGTACGACCAGCGTGACACGCTGGAGCTGGACCCGGTGCAGAAGCGCCTGGTCGAGCACTACTACGACGGTCTGGTGCGCGCCGGTGCGCAGCTGTCCGACGCCGACAAGGCGAGCCTGCGCAAGCTCAACGTGGAAGAAACCACCCTTTCCACCCAGTTCCACACCCGCCTGGTGGCGGCCACCGCCGCTGCGGCCGTTGTCGTCGACGACAAGGCCAAGCTGGCCGGCCTGGACGAGAATGCGATCAACAATGCCGCCAATGCAGCCAAGGATCGCAAGCTGGATGGCAAATTCCTGCTGCCGCTGCAGAACACCACCCAGCAGCCGGTGCTCGGCTCGCTGAGTGACCGCGACCAGCGTGCCGCCGTGCTGAAGGCCTCGGAAACCCGCGCCGAGCGTGGCGATGCCAACGACACCCGGCAGACCGTGCAGCGCCTGGCCCAGCTGCGTGCGCAGAAGGCCAAGCTGCTCGGCTTCGACACCTTCGCCGACTACCAGCTGGGCGACCAGATGGCCAAGACCCCGGCTGCCGCGCTCAAGCTGCTGACCGACACCGTGCCGGCCGCCACTGCCAAGGCGCGTGCCGAAGCCGGCGAGATCCAGAAGGTGATCGACGCGCAGAAGGGTGGTTTCCAGGTCGCTGCTTCGGACTGGGACTTCTACGCCGAGCAGGTGCGCAAGGCCAAGTACGATCTGGACGAGTCGCAGATCAAGCCGTACTTCGAACTGGACAACGTGCTGCAGAACGGCGTCTTCTACGCCGCTACCCAGCTGTACGGCATCACGTTCAAGCCGCGTACCGACATTCCGACCTACAACCCGGACATGAAGGTGTACGAAGTGTTCGACAAGGACGGCACCTCGCTGGCCCTGTTCTACACCGACTACTTCAAGCGTGACAGCAAGTCCGGCGGTGCCTGGATGGACGTGTTCGTCGAGCAGGACGGCCTGACCGGTGCCAAGCCGGTGGTCTACAACGTCTGCAACTTCACCAAGCCGGCCGCCGGCCAGCCTGCGCTGATCAGCTTCGACGACGTGACCACGATGTTCCATGAGTTCGGCCACGCACTGCATGGCATGTTCTCGAACGTGAAGTACCCGTCGATCGCCGGCACCGCCACCTCGCGTGATTTCGTCGAGTTCCCGTCGCAGTTCAACGAGCACTGGGCGCTGGATCCGAAGGTGTTCGCCAACTACGCCAAGCACTACAAGACCGGCGAGGCGATGCCGCAGGAACTGGTCGACAAGATCCTCAAGGCACGCAGCTTCAACCAGGGCTATGCGACCACCGAGTACCTGTCGGCCGCACTGCTCGACCTGGCCTGGCACACGCAGAAGGCTGACGCCCCGCTACAGGATGTTGGCGCCTTTGAAGCCAGCGCGCTGAAGAAGTTCAAGGTCGACCTGCCGCAGGTGCCGCCGCGCTACCGCACTACCTACTTCGATCACATCTGGGGTGGCGGTTACTCGGCCGGTTACTACGCCTATTTCTGGGCCGAAGTGCTGGACCATGACGCCTACCAGTGGTTCACCGAACACGGTGGCCTGACCGCGGCCAACGGCCAGGAGTTCCGCGACAAGATCCTCTCGCGCGGCAACAGCGTGGAGCTGTCGACCCTGTACCGCGATTTCCGCGGCAAGGACCCGTCGGTGGAACCGCTGCTGAAGTTCCGCGGGCTGAAATAAGAAACAGAAAACGGCGGGGGCAACCCCGCCGTTTTTCTTTGTGTAGCGTCGAGCTTGCTCGACGGTCTTTCCGCGAAAAGCCAGTCGAGCAAGCTCGACTCTACACAAGCGGCTTACGTCCCCACGTGCACCCGGTTCGCCTGCTCGGCCAGGCCCAGGTGATCCAGCGCGATATCCAGCGCCAGCACATAGCTCTGCGCGCCGTAACCAGCGGCGATGCCCAGGCGCTGGCCGACACCGGCCGGCAGGCACGGCTCGGCCACTGCACCGTCGTCATGCACTTCCACATAGGCGTTGTGCAGGTAGGGCAGCAGGCGCTGCAGGCGCAGGCTGTTGGCACATGCACCCGGATCCAGCAGGGTCACCTCGCCGCGGCTGTGGTCGGCCACACGCAGCGCATCCAGCAGTTCCTGTTCCGAACCGCAGGCACGGATCGCCACACTGGTACCGGCGTCGATCGCGCGATGCACCAGCGACTTCAGTACCGGCGCCGGCAGCGGCATTGCTGTGCGGATCAACGCACCGGACGCTTCCGGGCCACGGATGATGAAGATCGACATGGCTCAGCCCTCCTGTGCCAGGCGGCGGCCGACGATGGCCAGCGACAGCGGATAGCCGGCCTGCTGGCTGCGCTGGTCGACCACTACCGCGGCAGGACCATGCTGCAGGCGCAGGCGCGCATCCAGGCCGGGTTCGCTGGGTGACTGCAGTTCGATGTACTGCGCCGGCAACCGTTCCAGCGCCGCCTGCAGCGCGCCCCCCTCGGCCTGCCATTGCGCCTCGTCGGCCACGCCGACATCCAGCAGCACCCAGTCGGCCGAGCGCGCCTGCGGCTGGCACAGGCACTGGCGCACTTCAGACAGGCTGGCGCAGTCGCTGCACAGCACGCGATGGCCGGCCAACTGTGCCGGCAGCTGCGGACGCGGCGCCGACGAAGATGCGTGGCGGATCACCAGGAGGGTCATACAACACCTTGCGGAATGCGCCCTGCGGCGCGGTGGGCACACGATGCGCGTGCTGCCCGTAAAGGTGCGATGCCCGCTGCCGGGCCGGGGCGTAAAACCTGCGTAACCCGTGTCCGGCGCTACCGGGAACCTGCGGCGCCTGCGTGTGGTCTGATACCGCTATCACCTACCCGGAGCCTGTCATGGATGCTGTTGCCCGCCCTCCCTTTTCCGAACGCGCGCTGGCCTGGCTGAAGAAGGAAGCATTGCCGCTGCTGGTGATGCTCGGCCTGCTCGCCGCCGCCCGCGATACCCTCGCCAACCACTACGTGGTGCCCAGCGGCTCGATGCAGCCGACCCTGCAGCCCGGCGACCGGGTGGTGGTGGACATGCGCGCCTATGGCCTGCGCCTGCCGTTCACCGGCAAGGAACTGATGGCGACCGGCACCCCGCAGCGCGGCGAAGTGGCGGTATTCGACTCGCCGGCCGACGGCACCCGCCTGATCAAGCGCGTGGCTGCAGTGGCCGGTGATCATGTGCAGCTGCGCGAAGGCCATCTGAGCATCAACGGCCAGCCGCTGCAGACCGCCGACCTGCAGGACGTGGAAGCCTTCGGCGACCGCCATGCCCGCCTCGACCTGGACATGGGCGGCGGCCCGGACATCGCTGACCTGGTGGTGCCGGACGGCAAGGTACTGGTGCTGGGTGACCACCGTGGCAACAGCTTCGACGGTCGCTTCTTCGGCTTCGTTGACGCCGACAAGCTCTACGGCCGCGCCGTGGCGGTGTACTACCGTCGTGGCGACGGTTTCGAGTGGCAGCGTCTGTAAGCTGAATTGATACTTCTTATGTATCAATCCTGACCTACCAGGTTATGGATCGACTGGATCGACGGGCCTAGTCTGAGGCCCGTTCCCTCCCACGCTTGGCCGCCCCACCGGCCCATCGATCCCATGACTGGCGAAACCGCGGCGGCCGTCGAACGCCGCCCCCCCACTGTCGATCCCATCGCCGAGACCCGCATCCAGCAGGGCACGCCAGCCTTCCGCCGCACCGCGCTGGCGCTGTTCCTGGCCGGCTTTTCCACCTTCGGCCTGCTGTACACCGTGCAGCCGCTGCTGCCGGAGTTCAGCCGTCATTTCGGCGTGTCCGCCGCCGGCAGCGCGATGTCGCTGTCGTTGACCACCGGCACGCTGGCAGTGGCGATGCTGCTGGCCGGCCTGCTCTCCGACGCGGTTGGCCGCCGCCCGATGATGATCGCCGCGCTGCTGGCCTCGGCCACGCTGTCGCTGTGCACGGCACTGGTGGATGACTGGACCACGCTGCTGGTACTGCGCACCCTGCTCGGCCTGGCGTTGAGCGGCGTGCCGGCAGTGGCGATGACCTACCTGGTCGAGGAAATGGACAGCCGCGCGCTGGGCCTGGCGATGGGCCTGTACATCGGCGGCAACGCCATCGGTGGCATGAGCGGGCGCCTGCTGGCCGGCATCATCGCCGACCACTGGGGCTGGCGCTGGGGCATCGGCGTCGTCTCAATCATCGCCATCGCCAGTACCGTGCTGTTGTGGCTGCAGCTGCCACCGTCGCGGCACTTCCATGCACGTCGCGGCGGCCTGCGCCAATTGCCGTCGCGCTGGCGCACGCTGTTCGCCGACCCGGGGCTGCCGTGGCTGTTCGCTACCTCGTTCGTGCTGATGGGCGTGTTCGTCACCCTCTACAACTACCTCGGGTATCACCTGCTGGCGCCGCCGTACCACCTCAGCCAGACCGTGGTGGGGCTGATCTTCAGCGTGTACCTGGTGGGCACCTTCAGTTCGGCGTGGATGGGCCAGCAGGCGACGCGTTACGGGCGCGGGCGCATCCTGTCGATCTCGTTCGCACTGATTGGTGCCGGCATCGCGCTGTTGGCGATGCCGTGGCTGAGCACGATGGCACTGGGTATCGCGCTGGTCACGTTTGGGTTCTTCGGCGGTCACTCCGTGGCCAGCAGCTGGGTCGGCAGCCGCGCAGGTGCAATGCGCGCGGAAGCCTCGGCGCTGTATCTGTTTGCCTACTATCTGGGTTCCAGCGTGCTCGGTGGTGTAGGCGGCCTGGCCTATGCGGCGTGGGACTGGCTGGGCGTGTGCCTGTTCGCCGCCGTGCTGACCCTGATCGGCGGTGGCATTGTCTGGGCGCTGCAGCAGCGCGCCCCGCAGCCGGTGACGGCGTGATCCTGCTCTGGTAGATGCCGACCTTGGTCGGCGCTGTGGCCGTGGGCCAACCAAGGTTGGCCGCTACCGGGTGGGTTGCACCTCACCCTTCCGCGAACGCCTCACGCAACAGCCCGGCGAAGTTGCGGATCAACGGCGTCACACCCTCGCGGTGCCACGCCAGCTGCACTTCCGAATGCGCACCGGCATCGGCCAGCGCGACGAAGCGCGCGCCTTCCACCCGGATGTGATCGCAGGACGACGGCAGGATCGCCGCACCCAGGCCAGCAGCGGCCAGACTGATCAGCGTCGATGCCTCACCGGCTTCCTGCACGATGCGCGGAGTGAACCCGGAAGCCGCACACAGCGCGATCATGTGGTCGTGGATGCCGGCACCGGCACTGCGGCGGAACGCCACGAACGGCTCCTGCGCGAAGTCGCGCATCGACAGCGTGCCCTGCTTCGACAGTCTGCGCAGGGCAGGATGGTCGGCATGCACGATCAACGCCAGCGGATCGACGAACAGGCTGTGCGCCACCAGTTCCGGCGGCAACGCGCGCTTGCGGATGATGCCCACGTCCAGGCTGCCATCGAGCAGTGCATCGATCTGCTGCAGGGTGTTCATCTCGCTCAGCTGCAGCCGCACCTGCGGATAGCGTTGGCGGTACTGCAGGATTGAACGCGGAATCTGCGGTGACAGCGGCGTGGCGCGGGTCAATCCGATGCGCAGCTCACCCTGCTCACCGCGCTGCGCGCGCTGCACCTCGTCCACCGCCGTTTCCACCTGCTGCACGATGGCGCGTGCACGTTCCTGCAGCAGCTCACCGGCAGGCGTCAGCTGCACACGACGATGGCTGCGCACGAACAGGCGCGCACCGATCAGATCTTCCAGCTGGCGGATCTGCTGGCTGAGCGGCGGCTGCGACATGCCCAGCCGCTCCGCCGCCTGTCCGAAGTGCAGCGTATCGGCAACGGCGAGGAAATAGCGCAGATGGCGGAGTTCGATGGACATGCAGCAGCGGCAGATGACGCGCCCGGTCGGCCTGCCTATCTTACGGTCAGGAATCCACCTTGGCCGGAACCCCATGCCCTTCGACCCGACAATCCACCGCGAATGGTTGAACGCCTTCCTGGCCTGGGCTGCACCCCATGGCATCGCCACGCGCTGTCCCCCCACCGCCAACACGGCTGGCAGGCTTGACATCGGTACCGCGCAGGTCATCGCCCGCATCACCTACTGGAGTTCCGGCGAATGCGATGCCGAGATTCTCGATGTTGAATCAGAGCAGCGGATCTACCAATGCAGTTGGACCAACCTGCAGCCCGCACATTTCGACACCGCGTTCGCGCAATGGCTCGCCATCGTGCACGGTCCCACGGCGTAATCGCTCCCGCCGTGAGCTTCACGCAGGGTCAGAGCCCGTGGATCCAACAGTTCGATCATTTGTACGTCACCCACGCATGGCGTGGATCTACCGTGTCGACCAAGGTCGACACCTACCAACTGCGCTAGTGATCTGTCGAAGGCGGGGTGGGTCCGGTTGCGGGGGCGTGAGCCGCATGGGCCCGAGGCATGCCTCGGGCGGGTTGGGCAAGACGCCCAACCCCGGTCTTGCCGTGTGCGCAGGACAGCGCACACGAGCAAGCGGCGACCGAGCTTACAGGGACGTACTTGCAGCGTCCCCCGCAACCGGACCTACCCCGCCATCTCACGGAAGCCCGCCTTTTGACGTTGCAGTTGCCGTTGACGTTGATTCGGCAGGTGCAGGGCGCAGCCCTGCCGAACAACCCTCACCGCTCGGAATGCCCGCTCTGGTCGTAGTCGCGCGGACTGAACAACTCCGGCTGGATCAGCTCCACAAACGCCCGCGCCTGCGCCGACAGCGCCTTGCCACGCCGCACGATCACCCCGTAACTGCGCTCCGGGAACCAGCGCTTCATCGACCGCGCCGCCAGCCGCTCGCGGTCCGCCTCGTTCAGGCACAGCGCCGGCACGATGGAAATGCCCATGCCCATCGCCACGTACTGCTTGATCACCTCCCAGCCACCCACTTCCAATGCCACGATGTAGGCGATGCGGTGGCGCTGGAATACTTGGTCGACCAGGCGGTAGGTGATCTGCCGCTTCGGTGGCAGCACCAGCGGAAAACGCGCGATGTCGGCCAGTTCCAGCTCGCCACCGCTGGCCAGCGGATGGTCGTGCGGCGCGATCAGCACCTGCTCGAAACGGTAGGCCGGTGCGTAGCTGAGATCGGCCGGCACATCAGTCATCGAGCCGATCGCCAGGTCGGCGGCATCCTCGCGCAGCAGGTCGGTGCCATCGGCACTGATCGCGTTGTGCAGGGTCAGCCGCACATCCGGATGGTGCAGGCGGAAGCGTTCGACGATCTTCGGCAGCAGGTACAGGATGGTCGAACTGTTGGCGGCGATGTTCAGCTCGCCCGCGTCCAGGCCGCGCACCTTGTCGCGGAAGCGCGCCTCCAGCCCGTCCAGGCTCTCCACCAGCGGCTGTGCCATCTCGTAGAGCAGCTGGCCCTCGCGGCTGGGCACCAGGCGGCGCCCGCTGCGCTCGAACAGGGGTACCCCCAGCTCACGCTCCAGCGCCTGCAGCTGCAGGCTGATGGCCGGCTGGCTGACGAAAAGCGCCTCAGCCGCCCGTGAGACCGAGCCCAGGCGCACGGTCTGGCAGAACGCGCGCAGCGGCTTCAACCGGTCGGATTTGTAGGAAAAACGAGGACTTGGCGAAGGGCGCGTGGTCATGGCGTCACAAGTATTAGCACAACTTATGTAGAGCATTGCAAAAACTGTTTTGCCAAATACTCGGCGCCGACGGCACCGTGGAGGCGTTCCCCCACCGCTGGAGTCGCCCCATGTCCGCCGTCGCTTCCGCTGTTCCCACCCCCGCCAGCAAGGCCACCCCCGGCATCGCCCTGGCGACCCGCGTGGCCGGCCAGGACACCCTGCTGCCGGCGCCGCTGCTGGCCCTGCTGGTGTCGCTGCACCGTGCGGTGGAACCGGGCCGGCAGGCACGGCTGCAGGCACGCCGCGTGCGCCAGGCGTTCTTCGACCAGGGCGGCCTGCCGGACTTCCGCGAGGACACCGCCGCGATCCGCAGCGGCGACTGGCGTGTTGCCCCGCTGCCGGCCGCGCTGCAGGACCGCCGCGTCGAGATCACCGGCCCGACCGACCCGAAGATGGTCATCAACGCGCTGAACTCCGGCGCCAAGGTGTTCATGGCCGACTTCGAGGATTCGACCTCGCCGACCTGGCGCAACCTGCTGGCCGGGCAGCAGTCGCTGGCCGCCGCGGTGCGTGGCGATCTCGAGTACACCGCACCGGCATCCAACGGGAAGGCCGGCAAGCACTACACCTTGCGCCCGTTCGACGAACAGGCGGTGCTGATCGTGCGCCCGCGCGGCTGGCACCTGGACGAGAAGCACGTGCGCATCGATGGCCAGTTCATCGCTGGTGGCCTGTTCGACGCGGCGGTGTTTGCCTTCCACAACGCCCGCACCCTGCAGGCCAAGGATCGCGGCCCGTATTTCTACCTGCCCAAGCTGCAGAGCATGGAAGAGGCGGCGCTGTGGGAGACCGCGCTGTCGCACATCGAAGGGATGCTCGGCCTGCCGCATGGCCAGATCAAGGTGACCGTGCTGATCGAAACGCTGCCGGCGGTGTTCGAGATGGACGAGATCCTGCACGCGCTGCGTGACCGCATCGTCGGCCTGAACTGCGGGCGCTGGGATTACATCTTCTCGTACCTGAAGACCTTCCGCCGCCATGCCGACCGCGTGCTGCCCGAACGCGGCCAGGTGACCATGACCCAGCCGTTCCTGAAGGCGTATTCGGAGCTGCTGATCCAGACCTGCCATCGCCGTGGTGCGCATGCGATGGGCGGCATGGCCGCGCAGATTCCGATCAACAACGATGCCGCTGCCAACGAGCAGGCGATGGCCCGTGTGCGCGCTGACAAGCTGCGCGAGGTCACTGCCGGCCACGACGGTACCTGGGTGGCGCACCCGGCGCTGATTCCGGTGGCGATGGCGATCTTCGACGAACACATGCCCGGTGCAAACCAGCACAGCGTGCTGCGCCAGGATGTGCGCGTCGGCCGCGACGAACTGATCGCGCGGCCGCCGGGCACCATCACCCGTGCCGGCTTTGAGGGCAACGTGGAAGTCTGTGTGCGCTACCTGGCGGCGTGGCTGGATGGCAACGGCTGCGTGCCGATCCATCACCTGATGGAGGACGCGGCCACCGCCGAGATCAGCCGCAGCCAGCTGTGGCAGTGGCTGCATACGCCGGGCCAGCAACTGGACGATGGCACCGCGATCGACCTGGCGCTGCTGGATTCCACCCTGTCGCAGCTGCCGGCACGGCTGGGCGATACCGCCGCGCTGCCCGGTGGTGCACGCATCGGCGAGGCCATCACCCTGCTCGGCGAACTGAGCCGCAGCGACGAACTGACCGATTTCCTGACCCTGCCGGCCTACGCGCGCATCGACTGATCGCCGCCCGCGTATCCCGCCGTTTCCCTCCCCGCTGCACGCACGAACCGAACTGGAGAAAGACATGAGCAAGCTGCCCACTGCCGAACAGATCCAGCACGACTGGGATACCAACCCGCGTTGGGAAGGCATCCAGCGCAATTACAGCGCCGCCGACGTGGTGCGCCTGCGCGGCACCGTCCACATCGAGCATTCGCTGGCCCGCCTGGGTGCAGAGAAGCTGTGGGCATCGCTGCATGAGCGCGAGTTCGTCAACGCGCTGGGTGCACTGACCGGCAACCAGGCCATGCAGCAGGTCAAGGCCGGCCTGAAGGCGATCTACCTGTCCGGCTGGCAGGTGGCGGCCGACGCCAACCTGGCCGGGCAGATGTACCCGGACCAGTCGCTGTACCCGGCCGATTCGGTGCCGGCGGTGGTCAAGCGCATCAACAACACGCTGCTGCGCGCCGACCAGCTGCACCACGCCGAAGGCAAGGACGACATTGACTTCCTGCAGCCGATCGTGGCCGATGCGGAAGCCGGTTTCGGCGGCGTGCTCAATGCGTTCGAACTGATGAAGGCGATGATCGAGGCCGGTGCCGCCGGCGTGCATTTCGAAGACCAGCTGGCCTCGGTGAAGAAGTGTGGCCACATGGGCGGCAAGGTGCTGGTGCCGACCCGCGAGGCCATCGAGAAGCTCAACGCTGCGCGCCTGGCCGCCGACGTGCTGGGCGTGCCGACCCTGCTGGTGGCACGTACCGATGCCGAAGCCGCGGATCTGCTGACCAGCGACATCGATGGCAACGACAAGCCATTCGCCACCGGCGAGCGCACCGTGGAAGGCTTCTACAAGACCCGCAACGGCCTGGACCAGGCGATCAGTCGTGGCCTGGCCTATGCGCCCTACGCCGACCTGGTGTGGTGCGAGACCGGCAAGCCGGACCTGGAGTTCGCGCGCAAGTTCGCCGAGGCGATCCATGCGAAGTTCCCGGGCAAGCTGCTGGCCTACAACTGCTCGCCCAGCTTCAACTGGAAGAAGAACCTGGACGACGCCACCATCGCCAAGTTCCAGCGCGAGCTGGGCAGCTACGGCTACAAGTTCCAGTTCATCACCCTGGCCGGCTTCCATGCATTGAACTACGGCATGTTCAATCTGGCCCACGGCTATGCACGTCGACAGATGAGCGCGTTCGTGGAACTGCAGGAAGCCGAGTTTGAAGCGGCCGAGCGCGGCTTCACTGCGGTCAAGCATCAGCGTGAGGTTGGCACCGGCTACTTCGATGCGGTGACCCAGGCGATCCAGCAGGGCCAGTCGTCGACCACCGCATTGACCGGCTCGACTGAGGAAGAGCAGTTCCACGGCGGGCGCAGCGAACGCGCGGCGTGATGCGGTAGTGCCGGCCGCTGGCCGGCAACCACGCGATCCTTCGGGCACCACAGGGAAGCCGGCCAGCGGCCGGCGCTACCGAAGCCTCGAAATCCGATCAGGGTGGCCAGGGAAGGGCCAGACAACGCCGGCCGGTCGGGGGACCTGCCGGCGTTGTTGTATCGATGCAAGGGAGCAGCGCGCAGCCAGCGTCAATCAGGCGCACCCCCGCGTGCCGGCAACTTGGCCGAAAGCCTGTGAAACCCAGCATCGGATTGATCCAGCAGGGGTTTTGCCCGGACACCCGTGACCAGAACGGGCCACCACCGATCTTCACATCAATCAAGATCGGCAGACGGGTCAAAATGAGATAGGGCGCACACTTTAAAGCGGTGCTATGCTCCGCGGCTCACCAGGGGACGCTGGCGGCGGGTGCAGGGAATGACCGGCAGGGGTGCGGCCGAGAACAGTGATGTGACGTCAGGTATCGCCCGGGTGGCGATGGCCGAGATCGTGCACGCGCTGCTGTCCGCTGCCGAGGTCGCATTGTTCGCCAGATTTGCCCGTCCATGCAAGCTTCATGCCGGACAATGGCTGTTCCAGCGTGGCCATCGCGGCGAACGGATGTATGTGATCCTCCAAGGCCAGATCGAACTGGACTTCGGCGAGGACCTGGTGATCAAGACGCTCGGCCAGCATGAGTTCTTCGGTGAGCTTGGCCTGCTGGTCGGCGATCACCTGCGCAGCGCCAGTGCACGCGCGCTGGCCGACTGTGAAGTACTGGAGCTGGGCCCGGCCGACTTCCATCGCCTGGTGGAATCCGATCCCGGCCTGGTCGCCTACTTCCTGCGCCGTACGATCATGCGCGTGCTGACCAACGAGCAGGCGCTGATCAGCCAGCTGCGTCGGCGCAACCACGATCTGGAAACCGCGCTGGACAACCTGTACATCACCACCCACCAGTTGACCCACACCCGTGAACTGGTACGTACCGATGAACTGACCGGGCTGCACAACCGTCGTGGCCTCACCCTGTACCTGCAGGAATGCCGCGCCGATGGCGAAGGGTTGCCGCAGGCACTGCTGCTGATCGACTGCGACCGCTTCAAGCAGATCAATGATCGCCACGGCCACCAGGCCGGCGACCGTGTACTGCAGAGCATGGGCAACATCCTGCGCTCGATGGCCGGTGAGCAGGACCTGGCCTGCCGCCTCGGCGGCGATGAGTTCTGCCTGATCCTGCGCCGTGGCAACCATGAGATCGTGCAGCACGCGGCCGAGTTCATCCTCAGCGCGGTGCATGGCCTGCTCGAACGCAGTCATGGCACGCCGCACGTCAGCCTGGTCAGCATCGGTGCCAGCCTGCTGGCGCCGGAGGCAGGCTGGAGCGAGTGGTACGCCAACGCGGACCGCGCGCTGTACCAGGCCAAGCGCGATGGTGGCAACTGCCTGCGCTGGGGCGGCGACTCCGAAAGCGGACAATGAGCAGCAGAGGTGGCAATGGACGGCATTCCGGATTTTCTCCCGATGCAGAGTTCGCAGGTGCGGACTCTGCTGTTCACCGATCTGTGCGATTCGCTGCAGCTGGTCGAGCGGATCGGTGACATTGCCGCCGCTGAGCTGTTCCAGCAGCATGACCGCCTGGTGCTTGGCCTGCAGCAGCGCTGGAACGGCCAGCTGATCGATCGGTCTGACGGATTGTTCATCCTGTTCGAACGTCCCATCGATGGCATCGGCTTTGCTCTTTCCTACCAGAACGCCGTTGATGCACTGGGGCGCGAACGTGGCGTTGTTCTGCGTGCACGCGCCGGCCTGCACGTGGGTGACGTGCTGCTGTGGAACAACAGTGCCGAGGCCGTTGCCCACGGCGCAAAACCGGTGGAGGTGGAAGGCCTGGCCAAGCCCATGGCTGCGCGCCTGATGCAGCTGGCGTGGCCTGGACAGGTCCTGCTGTCCGCGGCCGCCGAACAGATGACGCGTCGGGCAGCCAGCGAACTGCCCTGGGCGGCTGACGAGCTGCGCTGGAAGGATCACGGCTGCTGGCGCTTCAAGGGCATCGGCGAACGCCAGGAAGTATTCGAAGTGGGGTTGCGTGGCAGCGCCCCGCTACGTCGCCCGCGCTCGGGTGAAAAAGCGTGGCGGGATCTGCCGCTGTGGCGTCGCCCAGCGGCGCTGGTGACCGAGGCGGCACTCATGCTGGCGCTATGCGGAGTGCTGTGGACGCTGTTTCGGCCGGCACCGGCCATCGCCTTCGCCGAACGCGACTGGGTGATCGTGGCGGCGGTGCACAACGCCACGGCATATCCCCAGTTGGACAGCAGCCTGGAGCAGGCGCTGTACATCAGCCTGGGGCAGTCGCGTTTCGTCAACATCCTCAGCGAGCTGAAGGTGCGTGACACCCTGCAGCTGATGCAGCGCCCTCCGCAGGCGCGGCTGGACCGCAGGCTGGCCATCGAGGTCGCGCTGCGTGACGGAGTTCGTGCGGTACTGATCCCCAGTGTGCTGGAGCTCAATGGCAAAGTACGGGTCAGTGTCGAAGTCGTGGATCCGCGTAGCGGACAGACCGTTTACACACGCTTTGCCGACGGTCGCGGGCTGGATTCGATCCTCGCCTCGACGGATCACGTGGTTGCGGCGCTGCGTACGGACCTTGGCGAAGCGCTTCGTGACGTCGGCGCAGACCAGCGGCCGCTGCCAACCGTGGCTACCGCCAATCTGGACGCACTGCATGCCTATGCCAAGGGCGTCGATGCAACGGCTGCCGCGCGCTATGACGATGCGTTGATGTTCTTCGAGCAGGCGACCCGGCTGGATCCTGCCTTTGCCTTCGCCTACGTCGGGCAGATGAACATCCAGCACGCAAAGGGCAATCTGGAGCAGGCCGCGGCGCTGTACCGCAAGGCGGTCAGCCAACGTACGCACCTGACCGCGCGCGACCAGCTCTATCTCGATGCCTGGGCGGCCGATTTCGAAGGGGCACCGCCTGCACGCATCGCTGACAAATGGCGCATGCTGACCGAGTTGTACCCGGACGACCCGGCCGGCTGGATGAACTACTCGATGGTGCAGTTCGCGCAGGGTGACTACGATGGCGCACTGGCCGCGACGCAGCCGCTGCTGGGACGCCAGCATTCGCGCCGTGCATTGGTGCTGGCGTTTGTTGCACGCATCCAATTGGCCCGTGGCGAAGCCTCCGCAGCGGAAGCAGCCCTGCGCGGTGCGCGGCTGCACCCGGGTTGGAACGGCGATGGCATGGAGCCGGTGATTGCCGCATTGGCTGGCGATTTCGACGCGGCCAACGCCGGGTTCACCGCGATGGGGCCATTGGGCCCCGGGACACGCATGGAGCGGGCTGCCGTGCTGACCATGCAGGGTCGCAGCGCTGAAGCTGCGGGCGACATGCAGCAGGCTGCGTCGCAGTGCCCCAGCGCAGGTGGGATGTGTGACATCCTCGCTTTGCAGGCGCTGGCCTGGCGTGCACGGCAAGGCGTTTCCGTGCCGGGACATGAGTACCAGCAGGTGCTCGATCGCGCGCTCGCGGCGATCGATCGTGACCAGCCTGCACCGGCACGGCGCAACGCATTCATCGCTCTTGCCGCTGCCTACCATGCGCTGCGCGCCGGCCAGGCAACGGTGGTCATGCAGCGAAGGGACGCGCTGCAGGCGCTGCCCGAACGCGACGACGATCCGCGCCTGCGCGAACTGTGGAACCTGCTGCAGGCACGCATGGCCCTGGACGCTGGAGAAACGCTGCGTGCACAGCAGTTGTTGGCGCAGCAGCGCCAGGCAAGTTTGTTCCAGTGGCGCGTGCTGCAGTTGGATCTGCTGCGATCCCAGGGTCAGCACGATGCAGCGCAGCGTCAGCTGCGCTGGCTTCAACACCATGCCGGCCTGGCCTTTGCAGAGAACATCGGCGACTACGCACTGCTGCCGTTGAACGTGAACGACGTGCAGCGGCTGGCATTGATCGAGAGTCCCGTGGCCTCTCACAGCAGCCCGGACGCAGCGGCACCCTGATCGTTACTCCTGCTGGAGACCAGGCAAGCCATCCTCGAACAGGAACGGCACATTGAAGGCGGCGCGTGTCCCAAGCAGGGTCCGCATGCGTGATGCGGCCTGGGCGAACTCCATCTTGCTGCCCAGGGACGCCAGTGATGCACGGCAGGCACGCACGGTGTCTTCGTCCGCACCTAGTGCGAGTAGGGCCAGGCCGGGATCCTTGGCAAACTCGGACCGGAAGGCATCATCGCTGGCCAGGCGCTCCAGCAGCTGCTGGACAACGTCGGCGGAAAGGGGGGAAGCAGACATGGGATCAGCACCAGCAGAATGGGAAAATGGAATTATCGGCGGTGGCGCCGCGAAGTTGATGGGTACGTGCACCCGCCACGCTATGATCGGCGCCCCGAACAGCCCTCGGATGCCATTGCGATGAGATTCCGTCGTTGCCGGACCTTGTTCGTCGAGCCGGTCGAACGCCCGTCCTTCAACCTGCAGGAACTGCTGGCTGGTGGTACCGGCGTGCAGCTGCAGCCGGTCCTGCAGGTGCGTGCGGCGCACCTGCCGTCGGTGCAGGTGATCGACGCGGAAAGCTGTGCCTGGTTGCTGGCCTGCAGTGCCGAACAGTGGCAGCCGTTGCCGGAAGCAGCGGACGCGCGCGGTCGGGTGCTGTCATTGCTGCAGCAGGGCCTGCTGGTCAGCGATGATCCGGCCCACGCCAAGGCCTGCGCTGCCGAGCAGCGCCTGCGCGATAGTCATTGGTGGCCGCTGTCGGCGCTGCACTACCAGCAGTCGTGCTGGGACGAGGTGGACAGCGTGCAGGACATGGAGCAGCACCAGCTGGTGACCGCACGCGATCTGGTGCGCAGCTACGGCAGTCCGCCACCCGAGGCACCTCCGCGTATACATGGAGCACAGGCACTGCCGTGCTACGAGGATGATCCGATGCAGTCGCAGCTGCAGGCACGGGCTACCTGCCGCAACTTCGATAGCGCGCGTGCGCTGCCGTTGCCACTGCTGGCGCGCGTGCTGCAGCAGGTGCTGATGGCACAGGCCGAGGTGGAAACCGATCCAGGTGTGCGGTTCCTGAAGAAGAACGTGCCTTCAGCCGGCAGCCTGCATCCGCTGGAGGCCTACTTGCTGGTACGCAACGTGGAGGGAATGGCCCCGGGGCTGTATCACTACCATGCGGTGGCGCACGAGCTGGGCCGGCTGCCGGCACAGCCACAGGACCTGGAGTCGCTGTGCCAGCGCTTGCTGGCCGGGCAGCATTGGTTCGCCGATGCACACGTGCTGCTGGTGCTGGTGTGCCGCTTCGAGCGCAACTTCTGGAAGTATCGGAACCATGCCAAGGCCTACCGCGCTGTCACGCTGGATGCAGGCCATGTTTCACAGGCACTGTATGCGTCGGCCACCGCACTGGGCCTGGGCGCTTTTGTTACAGCGGCCATCAATGAATCCGAGGCCGGGCGTGCGCTTGGCCTGCAGCCGATGGCCGAAGGTGCGTTGGCGATCTGCGGGCTGGGCTGGCGCAGTGGCACAAAGATCACCGCGGAGCTGGACCCGGATGGCCACGTGTGGCCGCGGGCGGACCCACGCGCAGGGAATGCCGATGCAGCCGGGCCCTAGGGCCCGGCGCGTCATCGTTCACGCCGCTTCGAAGTCCACCAGCACCGCACCATCACCCACCTGGTCGCCGGCCTTGGCGCGGTAGCCCTTCACCGTGCCGTCTGCCGGTGCCTGCAGGGTGTGCTCCATCTTCATCGCTTCCAGCACCACCAGCGGCGTGCCGCGCTTGACCTCGGTGCCGGCCGCGACCAGTGTCGCGACGATCTTGCCCGGCATCGGCGCCAGCAGGCTGCCGGCATCGGCCACGGCGTGGTCCGATTCGCCCACCGGATCGTGCAGGGTGAAGCGGTGCTGGCCATCGGCGCCGAACAGATACAGCTGGTCGCCTTCGCGCAGCAGCTGCGGTGACCAGCGGCGCTCGCCCAGCTGCACGGTCAGATGCTGTGCATCGGCCGTGCCAAGCACCTGCACCGGCGCGGCGTCA
This sequence comes from Stenotrophomonas sp. 28608_Sma, assembly GCF_056486185.1. NCBI lineage: Bacteria > Pseudomonadati > Pseudomonadota > Gammaproteobacteria > Lysobacterales > Lysobacteraceae > Stenotrophomonas > Stenotrophomonas sp. 28608_Sma. Next base: position 285,816 of record NZ_CM151308.1, read on the forward strand.
TCGCGCTGCACGCGCCAACCATCGGCCTGCGCCCACACCTTCAGTGTTTGCTTGCGTTCGCCCTGCTGCAGCGGCAGCACGCGCGGTGCCGATGCGCCAAGGCGCCAGCCGTCCTGGGCCTGCCACGGCGAATGCGGATCGCGCGCGTCGGTGCTGGCGCCGCCCGTGCTTGCAACCGCAGCCACAGCGGCCAGCAGCCACAGGGCATCATCCGTGTCGCCCACTGCACTCAATGCCGCCTGCTCGCGCTCGATCAGCGCGGTGTCCAGCTTGGCGTGCGCGAACGAATCGGTGTTGACCAGGCGACGCAGGAAACCGGCATTGGTGGTCACGCCCACCACCTGGCAGTCGGCCAGCGCCTGGCTCATGCGGCGCAGTGCGGCCTCGCGGTCCACGTCCCAGACGATCAGCTTGGCGATCATCGGGTCGTAGTACGGGGTGATGCTGTCGCCTTCCTCCACGCCGGTATCCACGCGCACATGGGCCGACGGGGTCGGCAGGCGCAGGCGGCGCAGGGTGCCGGTGGAGGGCAGGAAGCCCCGGTCGGCATCTTCGGCATACAGGCGCGCTTCGATGGCGTGGCCGTGGATCGCCAGCTGTTCCTGGCGCAGCGGCAGCGGCTGGCCCGAGGCCACGCGCAGCTGCCACTCCACCAGGTCGGTGCCGGTGATGTACTCGGTCACCGGGTGCTCGACCTGCAGGCGGGTGTTCATTTCCATGAAGTAGAAATCGCCGTCCGGGCCGGCGATGAACTCCACCGTGCCGGCACCGACGTAGCCCACCGCGCGCGCGGCATCGACTGCCGCCTTGCCCATTGCAGCACGACGTTCTGCGCTCATGCCCGGCGCCGGCGCCTCTTCCAGCACCTTCTGGTGGCGGCGCTGCACCGAGCAGTCGCGCTCGAACAGATAGACCGCCTCACCGTGGCTGTCGCCGAACACCTGGATCTCGATATGGCGCGGGCGCTCGACATACTTCTCGACCAGCACATGGTCGTTGCCGAACGCCGAGGCCGCCTCGCGCTGGCAGCTGGCCAGCGCATCGACGAAGTCCTCGCTGCGCTCGACCTTGCGCATGCCCTTGCCACCGCCGCCGGCGCTGGCCTTGATCAGCACCGGGTAGCCGATGCCGTCGGCCTGTGCGCGCAGGAAGTCCGGCGCCTGCTGGTCGCCGTGATAGCCGGGGGTCAGCGGCACACCGGCCTTGGCCATCAGTGCCTTGGCCGCGCTCTTGTCACCCATCGCGCGGATGGCGCTGGCCGGTGGGCCGATGAAGGTGATGCCGGCGGCGGCGCAGGCGTCGGCGAAGTCGGCATTCTCGGACAGGAAGCCGTAACCGGGGTGGATCGCCTGCGCGCCGGTCAGGCGTGCGGCATCGAGCAGGGCATCACCGCGCAGGTAGCTCTCACGTGCGGCGGCAGGACCAATGTGGATGGCTTCGTCGGCCAGGCGCACGTGGCGGGCGTTGCGGTCGGCATCGGAATACACCGCCACGGTGGCGATGCCGAGGCGGCGGCAGGTGGCGATGACGCGACAGGCGATTTCGCCACGGTTGGCGATCAGGACTTTGGTGAACATGGCAACAGACTCGGTCATGGCACGGGTTACATGCGGAACACGCCGAAGCGCGTCTGCTGCGGGGCGGCGTTGAGGCTGGCCGACAGCGCCAGGGCCAGCACCCGGCGGGTGTCGGCCGGATCGATCACGCCGTCATCCCACAGGCGCGCGCTGGCATAGTAAGGATGACCCTGCTGCTCGAACTGGTCGCGGATAGGTGCCTTGAATGCATCTTCCTCCACTGCCGGCCACTGGCCGCCCTTGGCTTCGATGCCATCGCGCTTGACCGTGGCCAGCACGCTGGCGGCCTGTTCGCCGCCCATCACGCCGATGCGCGCGTTTGGCCACATCCACAGGAAGTTCGGCGAGTATGCGCGGCCGCACATGCCGTAGTTGCCGGCACCGAACGAACCACCGATGACCACGGTGAACTTGGGCACCTTGGCGCAGGCCACGGCCATCACCAGCTTGGCGCCGTCCTTGGCGATGCCGCCCTGTTCGTACTTGCGGCCGACCATGAAGCCGGTAATGTTCTGCAGGAACACCAGCGGGATGTTGCGCTGGGTGCACAGCTCGATGAAGTGTGCGCCCTTCAGTGCCGACTCGGAGAACAGGATGCCGTTGTTGGCGATGATGCCGATCGGGTAGCCGTTCAGATGCGCAAAGCCGGTCACCAGCGTTGCGCCGTAACGCGGCTTGAATTCATCGAAACGCGAACCATCGACCAGGCGCGCGATCACTTCGCGCACGTCGTAGGGCTTGCGCGTATCGGCCGGGATCACCCCGTACAGTTCGTGTGCCGGCAACAGTGGTTCTTCGCTGGCCTGCACCGCCATCGCCGGTTCCGGCTTGCGCCAGTTCAACTGCGCGATGATCGCGCGCACCCGCGCCAGTGCCTGCAGGTCGTTGTCGGCCATGTGGTCGGCCACGCCGGAAATGCGCGTGTGCACATCGGCACCGCCGAGTTCCTCGGCCGTCACCACTTCACCGGTGGCCGCCTTCACCAGCGGTGGGCCGCCGAGGAAGATCGTGCCCTGCTCGCGCACGATCACCGTCTCATCGCTCATCGCCGGCACATAGGCGCCGCCGGCGGTGCAGCTGCCCATCACGCAGGCAATCTGCGGGATGCCCTGCGCGGACAGGTTGGCTTGGTTGTAGAAGATGCGGCCGAAATGATCGCGGTCGGGGAACACCTCGTCCTGCAGCGGCAGGAAGGCGCCACCGGAATCGACCAGGTAGATGCAGGGCAGGTGGTTCTGCTCGGCGATCTCCTGCGCGCGCAGGTGCTTCTTCACCGTCATCGGGTAGTAGGTGCCGCCCTTGACCGTGGCGTCGTTGGCCACGATCACGCATTCCACGCCCCTGACGCGGCCGATGCCGGCCACCACGCCCGCGGCGGGCACGGCGTCTTCGTACATGCCGTGCGCGGCCAGCGGCGCGATTTCCAGGAAGGCGCTGCCGGGATCGAGCAGGGCGTCGATGCGGTCGCGCACCAGCAGCTTGCCGCGTGCGGTGTGCTTGGCGCGCGCGGCTTCGCTGCCGCCCAGCGCGGTGCGGGCGAGGGTGGCATGCAGGTCGTCGACCACGGCCTGCATGGCGGCACGGTTGCTTTCAAACGTTTCGCTGCCCGGTTGCAGCTGGCTGTTCAGGACGGTCATCGCGTTGGCCTTACAGGGTGCGCTGGAACAGTTCGCGGCCGATCAGCATGCGGCGGATCTCGGACGTGCCGGCGCCGATCTCATACAGCTTGGCATCGCGCCACAAGCGGCCGGTCGGGTATTCGTTGATGTAGCCGTTGCCGCCGAGGATCTGGATCGCCTGGCCGGTCAGCCAGGTGGCCTTCTCGGCGGCGTACAGGATGGCACCGGCGGCGTCCTGGCGGGTGGTGCGGCCCTGGTCGCAGGCACGTGCCACGGCATAGACATACGCGCGGCAGGCACCCAGGCCCACGTACATGTCGGCGATCTTGGCCTGGATCAGCTGGAAGCTGCCGATCGGCTCGCCGAACTGGTGGCGCTCGTGCACGTACGGCATCACCACGTCCATCGCCGCAGCCATCAGGCCCAGCGGGCCACCGGACAGCACCACGCGCTCGTAGTCCAGGCCGGACATCAACACGCGCACGCCACCGCCAACCTGGCCCAGCACGTTCTCTTCAGGAATCTCGCAATCCTGGAACACCAGCTCGCAGGTGGGCGAAGAACGCATGCCCAGCTTGTCCAGCTTCTGCGCGGTGGAAAAGCCCTTCATGCCCTTCTCGACCAGGAACGCGGTGATGCCCTTGGCACCCGCTTCCATGTCGGTCTTGGCATAGACCACCAGAACGTCGGCGTCAGGGCCGTTGGTGATCCACATCTTGTTGCCGTTGAGCACGTAGCGGTCGCCGCGCTTGTCGGCGCGCAACTTCATCGACACCACGTCCGAACCGGCACCCGGCTCGCTCATCGCCAGCGCGCCGACCAGGCTGCCGTTGCACAGGCCGGGCAGGAAGCGCTGCTTCTGTTCTTCGTTGCCGTTCTTGCGCAGCTGGTTCACGCACAGGTTGGAGTGCGCGCCATAGGACAGGCCGATGCCGCCGGAGGCACGCGAGATTTCTTCCATCGCCACCACATGGGCCAGGTAACCCATGCCGGTGCCGCCGTATTCTTCTTCCACGGTGAGGCCGAGCAGGCCCTGTTCGCCCAGCTTCGGCCACAGGGCCAGCGGGAACTGGTTGCTGGCATCGGCCTCGGCGGCCAGCGGTGCGACCTCGGCGGCGGCAAAATGGGCCACGCTCTGGCGCAGCAGGTCGATGTCTTCGCCAAGGTCGAAGTTCAGGGATGGCACGTGCATTGTGGTGGCTCCACGACGGGATGGCAGGAAATGGGCGCGCCCGGCGGGGGAGCGGGCGGCGGTCTGCAGGACCGCTGCCCGCACGGGCGATTGGCCCCCAGCGTAGCGGGGTTCGGGTAAGAAGTGAATACAAATTCAAAAATTGAAACTAGAATCAAAACATGGCCTACAAACGCTCTGCACTGATGGAAGAACGCCTGGCCGGGGCCCGTGAACGGATCCTGCTGGCCACCCGTGAGCTGGTCGCCACCGGCGGCTGGCGCAATGCCCCGGTGACCGCCGTGGCGACCCAGGCGGGGGTGTCCACCGGCCTGATCTACCGGCACTTCCCGTCCAAGGCCGAGCTGTTCGTGGAGGTTCTCAACGCCGCGGTGGCCCACGAGGTCGCGATCATGGAGCGCATCGCCAGCGGCCCGGAGGTGGCCAGCGAGCGCCTGCGGTTGGCGATCACCGCCTTCGTCCGCCGCGCCCTGGCCGGGCCGGGGCTGGCGCATGCCTTCATCGTCGAACCGGTCGACCCGGACGTGGAAGCCGAGCGCATGCGTGGTCGTCGTGCCTTCGGCGACGTGTTCCTGCGGCTGGTGGAGGAGGGCGTGGCCGCCGGTGAGCTGCCGGCGCAGGACGCGCATGTGGCCGCCGCCTGCCTCGTCGGCGCCTTCACCGAGGCGATGGTCGGCCCGACCGCGCCCAGCCGCGAAGCACACCGCGACGAAGACGCACTGGTGGATGCGATCTGCAGCTTCTGCCTGCGCGCGATCGGCGCCCGGTAATCCGGTAGAGCCGGTCGCTGGCCGGCTTCTGCACGATCCATCCGGCGGGCTGGCGATGCCGGGCAGCGGCCGGCACTACCGGGTCCGAATGCTGCGCCGCACCAGCAGTGACGCCTGTTGTCGCACGCAAAGCGCGTTCTATACTCGGTCCATCACGCAGTCGCTCAGCCGTGGTCCAACGACTATCAGCCAGGGGTAACGAAGAGTGCGGAATTACGATCTGGAGTTCCTGAAACGCTTCTCCATGGTGATCGCGCTGCTGGCGACCATCACCCTCGGCCTCATCCTCCTTGCCGCTTACATCCACACCCGGATTCCGCCCGAGGTGTCGCCGACCGCGGCCAAGCGCACCGAGCAGCGCATCTCGCCCACCGGCGCGGTCTATGCCGGCAGCACCGGCGCCGCCGCGCAGGCTGCGGCCAAGGCCGCCGCGCTGGCCAAGGCCGCCTCGCAGGTGGCCTACGGCGGCACCAAGGACGGCAAGGTCATCTTCGACAACCTGTGCACCGCCTGTCACACCACCGGCGTGGGCATGGCGCCGACGCTGGACCATTCGCACTGGGACAAGCGCATCGCACAGGGCAAGGACACTCTCTACAAGCACGCCATCGAGGGCTATACCGGTCCGGATGGCGGCATCATGCCGCCCAAGGGCGGCAACCCGGCGCTGACCGAGGAACAGATCCACGCCACCGTGGACTGGATGCTGGGCAACCTGAAGTAACCGGTAGTGCCGGCCGCTGGCCGGCAACCACGCATCGCACGAAGGTCATGAGGTTGCCGGCCAGCGGCCGGCACGACCCAGGCTTTGCCCACCAAGGTCAAAACCCTGCCCGCAGGCGGGGTTTCGCATTTCAGGGTTAGTCTGTGCGCCTCTTCCATGGAGTCGCCCGTCGATGCGCCGCCGTTCCCTCGCCCTTGCCCTGTCCCTGCTGCTGCCGGCCGGCGCCTTTGCCCAGGCCCAGCCGCAGGCCGCACCGGTCGCGTCGCCGTCCGCCGCGCGCAGCAGCGCCACCGTGGTGCTGACCACCGCGCCGGCCGACTGGCGTGCGCTGGATGGCCAGCGCGTGCGCATCGCCGCACCGCTCACCCTGGCCGGCACCGATGGCCTGGAGCGCTTTGGGCAGCTCACCGTGGCCTTCGATGGCCGCCTCTGGCAGCCGACCGAAGTGGCCGCGCCGGGTACTGCCGGCTATGAGCAGGTGATGGCCGACAACCAGCGCCGCCGCCTGCTGCTGGACGACGGCAGCGAAGCCCGCGACCCGGCCAGCGTGGCCTACCTGCCAGCCAACCCGGTGCTGCGCACCGGCATGCAGCTGCGCAATGTGGAAGGTGTCGTGCACGTGGACGCACAGGGCCGTCCGCGCCTGCAGGTCGAGGGTGCACTCACGTTGCCCGAGCTGAAGCGTCCGGCGGTGCCGACGGTGCCGGGCAGCCTGCATATCGCTGCATTCAACCTGGAGAACTTCTTCAATGGCGATGGCCAGGGCGGTGGCTTCCCGACCCTGCGCGGCGCGCGCACGCTGGAAGAGCACAAGGCGCAGGTCGGCAAGCTGGTGGCCACGGTCAACGCGCTCGGTGCCGACATCGCCGCGTTGATGGAACTGGAAAACGATGGCTATGGCCCGCAGTCGGCCATCGCCGAACTGGTCAGCGCCCTCAACGCCGGTCTTGCCGCCGACAAGCAGTGGGCCTTCGTCGATGCCGGCGAGGGGCCGGGCAGCAACCCGATCCGGGTTGGCATCATCTATCGCAGGAGCGCGTTCAAGCCGCTGGGCAAGCCGTTGACCAGAACCGACGGTCCTTTCGCCGAACACAGCCGCGCACCGCTGGCGCAGGCCTTCCAGGGCAAGGGCGCACCGTTCATGGTGGTCGCCAACCATTTCAAGTCCAAGGGCTGCCGTGATGCCAGCGGCGGCGATGCCGACCGCAACGATGGCCAGGGTTGCTGGAATGCCACCCGGGTGGAATCGGCAAAGCAGTTGAACCAGTGGGTGCAGGCCGAAGCTGGCCGCCTGAAGGTGAAGGACGTGGTGCTGCTGGGCGATTTCAACGCCTACGCGATGGAAGACCCGATCCGCACCCTGCATGACCTGGGCTGGCAGGACGCATTCAAGGTCGCCCAGGTCGAGCATCCTTACAGCTACGTCTACAACGGCTATACCGGCCGCCTCGACCATGCGCTGCTGAGCCCGGGCATGGCCCAGCGCCTGCGCGGTGCCGCCGAGTGGCACAGCAATGCCGACGAACAGGACGCCAGCGGCTACCAGGGCCGCAACGTGCAGGGCCCGTGGCGCAGTTCCGACCACGATCCGCTGCTGCTGGGCTTCGATAAATAACGGCCAGCGCCGGGTCGGATCCCATTCCAACGAAATGGGCTCTGACCCCGAGGCCGGGCTCAGCCCCAGGCGATCAATCCAATCGCCAGCACCGCCAGCGCCAGCCCGGCGCGGTTCCACTTCGTGGTGGCCTCGCCGAAGGCGAACACGCCCACCAGCGCGCCCAGCACCACCACGCCGATGTTCATGCCGGCGAACACGGTGGCCGGGCTCTCCGGCATGGACTGATGCGCGTGCACATAGAAAAGAATGTTGCCGCCGTTGAGCAGGCCCAGCAGCGCGCCCGCACCGAGGTTGCGCCAGGCCAACCGGCTGCGGCCACTGGCGTGCCGCCACAGCTGAAGTGCCAGCATCAGCACGAAGGCCACGCTGAAGCTGGCCAGCACCGCCGCCATCGACGGCGTGCCGGACAGCGCCACCTGCTTGAGCAGCACGTCGACCACCGCGAACCCGGCCCAGACGCCCAGCAGCCAGCCCCAGCCACCCGGTGAGGACGCCACCGCCGGGCCGCGCGGGCGCAGGCTGATCGCCACCATCGCCAGCAGGCCCAGGGCGAGACCGGCGAGCTTCCACGGCGTCGCAGTCTGGCCGAAGAACAGGAAGGCGGCGGCCAAAGACAGCAGCAACGACAAGCGCTGCGCCACGTCGCTGCGGACGATGCCGGCCACCGCCACTGCGCGGCCCAGCACCAGGAAGATCGATGGCAGCACCACCGCCAGTGCCAGCAGCGACAGCCACGGGGCATGTGGCGCGCGCAGTGCGTCCAGCGGCGGCTGCAGCACCACGGCGGTGAGCGTTGCCGCCACCAGATAGTTCCAGGTGACCATCTGCGAAACATCCAGCTGGCGGCGTCCGGCCACCTTCAACAACACCGAAACCAGCACGCTGCAGATCACGGCCAAGGACAGGTAGAGCATGGGGCGAGCACAGGGCAGGGGCAGGGGACGGTATCATGGTGCCATGCACAAGCCTTCGTTCCCCGTCGCCCCCGGCGAAACCGCCTGCCTCGAACTGGCCGGCCCGGCCGGCCCGCTGGAAGTGGTCGTCGACCTGCCCAAGGCCGATGTGCCGGCGCAGCCGATCGTGGCCATCATCTGCCATCCGCTGTCCACCGAAGGCGGCACCCTGCACAACAAGGTGGTCACCATGACCGCCACCACCCTGCGCGAGCTGGGCATCGCCACGGTACGCTTCAACTTCCGCAGCGTCGGCGCGTCGGCCGGTGAGTTCGACCATGGCGTGGGCGAGCAGGATGACCTGAAAGCCGTCGCCGCCTGGGTGCGCAGCCAGCGGCCCGACGACCGCCTGTGGCTGGCCGGTTTCAGCTTCGGCGCGTTCGTGTCGCTGAAGGCTGCTGCCGCGCTGCAGCCGGAAGCGCTGATCTCGATCGCACCGCCGGCCGGCCGCTGGGATTTCGATGGCATCGCGCCGCCGGCGCGCTGGCTGGTGATCCAGGGCGAGCAGGATGAGATCGTCGACCCGCAGGCCGTCTACCAGTGGCTGGACACGCTGGACGTCCCGCATGAGCTGGTGCGCATGCCGGAGACCAGCCATTTCTTCCACCGCAAGCTGATCGATCTGCGTGGCGCGCTGACCCACGGCGTGAAGCACTGGCTGGGCGCGGCGGCATGAGTGCAACCGAGCTGACCCCGTCGCAGCGGTACGCGGAAGGGGTTGCCCGTGGCGACTGGCAGAACGACCCGGCCCAGCACGCAGCGCTGGCCGAACTGGACCGCATCCACCTGGGCCTGGTCGACAGCGCCGAAGACGGCTGGCTGGACCGCCTGTCCTCGTTCTGGAAGAAGCCTGAGCCGGTGAAGGGTCTGTACTTCTGGGGCGGCGTCGGCCGTGGCAAGACCTTCCTGGTCGACCTGTTCTACGACGGCCTGCCGATCAAACAGAAGTACCGCACGCATTTCCACCGCTTCATGCGCAGCGTCCACGAGCGCCTGCGCGAGCACCAGGGGCAGAGCGACCCGCTGGCGAAGATCGCCCAGGAATGGCGCAGCAACCTGCGGGTGCTGGTGCTGGACGAATTCTTCGTCACCGACATCGGCGACGCGATGCTGCTGGCACGGCTGCTGGAGCGCCTGTTCGCCGAAGGCGTGACCCTGGTCACCACCTCCAACACAGCGGTGGAGAACCTGTACCTCAACGGCCTGCAGCGCGAGAGCTTCCTGCCGGCCATCGGCCTGCTGCAGCGCTTCTGCGTGGAGCTGTACGCCGAGGGCACCGAGGATTACCGGATGCGCGCGCTGACCCGCTCGCCGGTGTACCGCGCACCGCTGGCCGCCGACAGTGATGAGTGGCTGGCCACGCGCTGGAACGAACTGAGCGGCGGCCAGCCGGCCAAGCCCGGCAACATCGAGATCGAAGGCCGCAAGATCCCGGTGCGCGGCCGTGGCAAGAGCATTGCCTGGTTCGATTTCGCCGCGTTGTGCGAAGGCCCGCGTGGCCCGTCGGATTACATCGAGATCGCGCACGAGTTCAACACCGTGCTGCTGGGCGGCATCCCCGCCTTCGACCGTTTGAACGAAGATGCCGCGCGCCGCTTCGTCAACCTGATCGACGAGCTGTACGACCGCCACGTCAACCTGGTCTGCACCGCCAGCACCTCGCCGATCGAGCTGTACACCGGCCAGCGCCTGCAGGGCGCGTTCGAGCGCACCGCCTCGCGTTTGATCGAAATGCAGAGCGCCGAGTACCTGGGTACCCCGCACCGGGCGTGAGGGCGCCACCCAGGTAAATGCGTTGCCGGCCAGGGTTCCGGTAGTGCCGGCCGCTGGCCGGCATCCGCCGCGCGGTTACCGGGTCGGCGCCACCGCATTCCCACGCGGCCGCTCATCCGGCCCGGCCGACACATGCAGGCCCGAGCCATCGCCGTGCTCCACCCGCACGCTCTCGCCGCGCTCCAGCAGCCGCAGCGGCTGTCCCTGGTAGCGCACCTCCAGCGCGTCGTGGGCGTCTGCCAGCGACTGCACCAGCGGGCACAGCGCCTGCGCGCGGGCCTCGATGCGCTCGGCGCGGCCTTCCAGCTGCTGTTCCATCTGCGCGTCCAGGCGGTCGGCGCGTTCCTCCATCGCATCGCTGCGACCGGTGAACACCTGCCACAGCACGCTGCGGGCGATGGACGCGGACAGCGACTCGGCCATGTCCTGCACCTTGGCCTCGAAGCCCGGCCCGAACACTGCCTGTTCCCAGTAACCCTTGCCCAGCGTGCCGCCGATCCAGTCATCGGCCTGCCGGCGCAGGCGCCGGACCTTGCGGCTGTTGGCGGTGCCGGTGAGGCTCTCATAGACCCCGTCGAGCACGTCGAAGCTCAGCCCACTCACTTCATGGGCCAGCGCGGTGGCCGCCGGCATCAGCTGCCGCGCCCCGGCCTCCATCTGCCGCAGGCGGGCGGCGTCGGCCTCGCTGACCGGCACGATCGTGTCGTCCAGGCTCAGCACGCCATCGTGGAACACCACCTCGTGCGGCGCCTGCGGGCCATGCCGCAGCCAGATGCCGCCGCTGTCCACCAGCACGTCGTAGTCGGTATGGATGCCGCACTGGTCCGAACGCAGGTCCGGCCCTTCGGCGGCCAGCGCCGGGGCAATGAACAGGGCAAGCAGCAGGGCCAGCGCGGGCAACCGCAGGTGCATCGGAGCATCCTTTTCCGGGAGCGAGCGGCCAGCATCCGCTGCCAGCGCGCGGGCGTCACCGGCCGGAAGTCACCCGTCCACCGGATTCCCACCGGCTGCCCACCAGCTATCCACAGGGTTGTCCCTAGCCAGTTTCATCACTGTCATGTGAAGCTGTCATTGTTCCGTTTTCGCGGTGCGTTGTACCACCGCGATGACGCCTTTCGGGCTTGACTGCGCAGCCCGTTCCGGCAGGTCTGAAGCGTCTGATCCGGGCGCCGATGGCACGATCCTTGCGGCGCAAGGGATTGCCGAATTTCACTACATTTGGCGTTGACGGACCCCATTACCCCCACTATCTTGTGGCCGTCGGTCGCAGCAACCCCAATTCAAGGGGGTGCCCGGGGTACCCATCCGCGATCGTCAACGGTAGTGGCAGGCGCAGGGTCTCATCCCCTGCGACGCCGTCCTGCCATCCTGGGCTGTCATGTCCCGGGCTGCGTCACCCGATGCATCGAGCACCCACCAATCACGCCAAGAGGACACACGCCGTGACCACCGAATCCAGCGCCACCATCGAGAAGGAAAGCGAATTCCTGTTGACGTCGCCGCCGACGGCCAACGCGATGAGTGTGACCAAGCGCAATGGCACGACCGAACTGGTGGACCTGAACAAGATCGTGCGCGCGGTGCAGCGTTCCTCCGAAGGCCTGCACGCCGTCGATCCGATGCGCGTGGCCACCCGCACCATTTCCGGCCTGTACAACGGCGCCACCACCCGCGAGCTGGACGAACTGTCCATCCGCACCGCCGCCCTGCTGATCGGTGAAGAGCCCGAGTACGGCCGCCTCGCTGCGCGCCTGCTGGCCAACTACATCGCCAAGGAAGTCTCGGGCCAGGAAATCTACGCCTTCTCGCAGTCGGTCAGCCGTGGCCATGAAGTCGGCCTGATCAACGACCGCCTGCTGAACTTCGTGCAGACCAACGCGCGCAAGCTCAACGATGCCATCGACATCTCGCTGGACCTGAACTTCGATTACTTCGGCCTGCGTACCCTGTACGACCGTTACCTGCTGCGCCATCCGCACACCCGCAAGGTGATCGAGACCCCGCAGCAGTTCTTCCTGCGCATTGCCAGCGCGCTGAGCGAGGATGTGTCCGAGACCCTGGCGCTGTACAAGCGCATGGGCAACCTGGACTACCTGCCGTCCAGCCCGACCCTGTTCAATTCCGGCACCACCCACGAGCAGCTGTCCTCGTGCTTCCTGCTGGATTCGCCGCAGGACTCGCTGGAGTCGATCTATTCCAAGTACGGCGACATCGCCCAGCTGTCGAAGTTCTCCGGCGGCATCGGCGTCAGCTATACCCGCGTGCGTTCGCGTGGTTCGCTGATCAAGTCGACCAACGGCCACTCCAACGGCATCGTGCCGTGGCTGAAGACCATGGATTCGTCCGTGGCCGCGGTGAACCAGGGCGGCAAGCGCAAGGGCGCAGCCTGCGTCTACCTGGAAACCTGGCACGCCGACGTCGAGGACTTCCTCGAGCTGCGTGACAACACCGGTGACGAAGCCCGCCGTGCGCACAACCTGAACCTGGCCAACTGGGTGCCGGACCTGTTCATGAAGCGCGTCGAGGCCGACCAGGAATGGTCGCTGTTCGATCCGCGCGTCGTGCCGGAGTTCACCGACCTGTTCGGCGAAGCCTTCGAGCAGGCCTACCTGCAGGCCGAAGCCCAGGGCAAGGCCAACCGCACCATCTCCGCGCGCAAGCTGTACGCCCGCATGATGCGTACGCTGGCCGAGACCGGCAACGGCTGGATGACCTTCAAGGACAAGTGCAACCGCGCCAGCAACCAGACCCTGCGTCCGGGCAACGTGATCCACCTGTCCAACCTGTGCACGGAAATCCTGGAAGTCACTTCCAACGATGAAACCGCAGTGTGCAACCTGGGTTCGATCAACCTGGGCAACCACTTCGACGAGCACAACGAGTTCGACTTCGAGAAGCTGGCCGAGACCGTGCGCCTGGCCGTGCGCCAGCTCGACCGCGTCATCGACCTGAACTTCTACCCGATCGAAACCGCCCGCCGCGCCAACCTGCGCTGGCGTCCGGTCGGCCTGGGTTGCATGGGCCTGCAGGACGTGTTCTTCCGCAAGCGCCTGCCGTTCGACAGCGCCGAAGCCCGCGCCCTGTCGAAGAAGATCGCCGAAGCAATCTACTTCCACGCGCTGGAAACCTCTTGCGAGCTGGCCCAGGAACGCGGCAAGCACCCGTCGTTCAACGACACCCGCGCCGCCGGTGGCGAACTGCAGTTCGACGCCTGGAACGTGGTGCCGGAAGACGCTGAGCGCTGGGATGCCCTGCGTGCCCGCATCAAGGAACACGGCCTGCGCAACTCGCTGATGATCGCGATTGCCCCGACCGCGACCATCGCCTCGATCGCCGGCTGCTACGAGTGCGTCGAGCCGCAGGTGTCCAACCTGTTCAAGCGCGAGACCCTGTCCGGTGACTTCCTGCAGGTCAACCGCTACCTGGTGAACGAGCTGAAGAAGCTGGGCCTGTGGACCGCCGACATGCGCGATGCCATCAAGCTGGCCGAAGGCTCCATCGCCGGCGTGGCACAGATTCCGGAAACGCTGCGCGAGGTCTACCGCACCGCGTGGGAACTGCCGATGCGTTCGCTGATCGACATGGCCGCCGAGCGTGGTGCCTTCATCGACCAGTCGGCCTCGCTCAACCTGTTCATGGAAAGCCCGAACATCGGCGCGATGTCCTCCATGTACATGTACGCCTGGAAGCAGGGCATCAAGACCACCTACTACCTGCGTTCGCGCCCGGCCACCAAGATCGCCAAGACCACGGTGAGCAGCGCAGCCCCGGCCAAGGTGTTCAGCCCGGACGAAGCCATCGCCTGCTCGCTGGAAAACCCGGAAGCCTGCGAGGCCTGCCAGTAAGAGCGGCACCGCCGCGCGGTAGTGCCGGCCGCTGGCCGGCAACCCCGGCCAACGATCATCACCCACGGTAGCGCCGGGCCATGCCCGGCGGCTCACCCAGGAATTCAAGGAAACACCCATGGCCGACAAGCCCAAGCAGATGCTGCTCGATCCCGGTTTTGAACTGACCCTGCGCCCGATGCGCTACCCGCAGTTCTATGACATGTACCGGAACGCGATCAAGAACACCTGGACGGTGGAAGAGATCAACTTCCAGATCGACATCACCGATCTGCACAGCAAGATGTCGCCGGGCGAGCGTCACCTGATCCACCGCCTGGTCGCGTTCTTCGCCACCGGCGACTCGATCGTGTCCAACAACCTGGTGCTGAACCTGTACCAGCACTTGAACGCGCCGGAAGCGCGCATGTACCTGTCGCGCCAGCTGTATGAAGAAGCGCTGCACGTGCAGTTCTACCTGACCCTGCTCGACAACTACCTGCCGGATCCGGAAGAGCGCGTCAAAGCGTTCGCCGCGGTGGAGAACATCGACTCGATCAAGAAGAAGGCCGATTTCTGCTTCAAGTGGATCGACTCGATCCAGGACCTGAAGCGCATCGAGACCCGTGCCGAGCGCCGCCAGTTCCTGCTCAACCAGATCTGCTTCGCCGCCTGCATCGAAGGCCTGTTCTTCTTTGCTGCGTTCGCCTACGTGTACTACTTCCGTTCGCGCGGTCTGCTGCCGGGCCTGGCCTCGGGCACCAACTGGGTGTTCCGCGACGAAAGCGCGCACATGGAGTTCGCGTTCGAGTCGGTGCGCGTGGTGCGTGAGGAAGAACCGGACCTGTTCGACGACGAGATGAAGCAGCAGGTCTACGACATGCTGGCCGAAGCCATCGAATGCGAAGTGCAGTTCGCCGAGGACGTGCTGTCCGGTGGCGTGGCCGGCATCTCGACCCGCGACATGCGCCAGTACCTGCAGCACTGTGCCGACCAGCACTTTGCCAAGCTGGGCATGGAAAAGAAGTACAACGTGCGCAACCCGCTGCCGTTCATGGAACTGCAGGACGTGCAGGAGCTGACCAACTTCTTCGAACGCCGCGTCTCGGCCTACCAGGTCGGCGTGCAGGGCGAAGTCGCCTTCGACATGAACTTCTGATCGAACCGGTCAGATCTGTCGCAACAAAAAACCCCGGCCAACGCCGGGGTTTTTTGTTGGTGGCGCCGGGCCATGCCCGGCGGAGCCTGCCTGGTGCTACCGGCCGTCATGCTGCACGCGGGCCTTTGTAGAGTCGAGCTTGCTCGACTGCCGTTCGCGCAAAGCGGTCGAGCAAGCTCGACTCTACAATCAGCGTCGCCCTTCCACCGCCATGCGTACCGCCAGCCCGGCCAGCACCGTGCCCATCAGCCAGCGCTGCACCACCTGCCAGGTCGGGCGCGCGGCCAGGAAACCGGCGATGCTGCCAGCGGTCAGCGCAATCATGCCGTTCACGGTCACACTCACCGCGATCTGGGTGGAGCCCAGCACGATCGACTGCATCAGCACACTGCCCTCGCCGTCCGGATGCAGGAACTGCGGCAGCAGCGACAGGTACATCACCGCCACTTTCGGGTTCAACAGATTGGTCAGGAACCCCATCGTGAACAGCTTGCGCGGGCTGTCCTGCGGCAGTTCGCGCACCGCGAACGGCGAACGGCCGCCGGGCTTGAGCGCCTGCCAGGCCAGGTACAGCAGGTACAGCGCGCCGCCGATGCGCAGCGCGTCGTAGGCGAACGGCACGGTCATCAGCAGGGCGGTGATGCCCAGTGCCGCACACAGCATGTAGAACACGAAGCCCAGCGCCACCCCGCCCAGCGAGATCAGGCCTGCCATCGGCCCCTGGCAGATCGAGCGTGAGATCAGGTAGATCATGTTCGGCCCGGGCGTGAGCACCATGGCCAGTGAAACCAGCGCGAAGGCCAGCAGGTCGGAAGTGGCGGGCATGGGCGGTCCTGGCAGTGGGCGTGGCGCAGTGTAACGCCTGCCGCAGGCGCGGCCTGCGCAGGCACCGCTGCCGGGTGACCGTTGCACGTGCATTCCGATGGCCATCACGCCGGTCGCTTAGAATCCGCAGCACCCCACACCGAAGCCCCCCCATGACCCCCATCCCCGAGACCGTGCCGCCCACCGAAGTGCGCATGGCCGAAATCGTCTTTCCCAACCACACCAACCACCTTGGCACCCTGTTCGGTGGCCAGGCGCTGGCGTGGATGGACAAGGCCGCCTTCCTGGCCGCCGCCCGTTACTCGCGCCGCACCGTGGTGACCGCGCGCAGCGACCAGGTCGACTTCAAGCTGCCGATCCGCATCGGCCAGATGGTGGAAACCATCGGCCGCATCGTCGAAGTCGGCCGCAGCTCGATGAAGGTGGAGGTGGAACTTGTCGCCGAAGATCTGCACAGCGGCGAGCGCAAGCTGTGCACCCGCGGTCACTTCGTGATGATCGCGCTGGACGAGGAAGGCCACCCGATCGCGGTACCGCCGCTGCCGGCGGCCTGACCCGGCCAACGGACCGGCGCTTGCGGGGGCGCCACCGCGCCCCCATCTGGCAGCCATGACCCTGCCACTGACCGACTTCATCGACCGTGCCCAGCGCCTGTTCGTGCTGACCGGCGCCGGCTGCAGCACCGCCTCGGGCATTCCCGATTACCGGGATGCCGACGGCCAGTGGAAACGCACGCCGCCGGTGACCTACCAGGCCTTCATGGGCGAGGCGGCCACCCGCCAGCGCTACTGGGCGCGCAGCCTGCTCGGCTGGCCGCGCTTCGGCCTGGCCCGGCCCAACGGCACCCACCAGGCCCTGGCCGCGCTGGAAAGCCGAGGCAAGCTGCAGGTGCTGCTGACCCAGAACGTGGACGGCCTGCACCAGCGTGCCGGCAGCCACAACGTGATCGACCTGCATGGCCGCCTGGATCTGGTGCGCTGCATGGGCTGTGAGCGTCGCAGCGATCGTGAAGACTTCCAGCAGCGCCTGCTGGACGCCAATCCCGGCTGGGACGCGCTGGAGGCAGGCATCGCGCCCGATGGTGATGCCGATCTGGAGACCGATTTCTCCGCGTTCGTGGTGCCCGAGTGCCCGCATTGCGGCAGCGTGTTGAAGCCGGATGTGGTGTTCTTCGGCGAAAACGTGCCGCGGGAGCGCGTGCAGGCGGTGCAGGAGCACCTGCAGCAGGCCGACGCCGTGCTGGTGGTGGGTTCATCGCTGATGGTCTATTCCGGCTTCCGCTTCGTGCAGGCGGCGGCCAGGGCAGGGCTGCCGGTGGCGGCGTTGAACCGTGGCCGCACCCGCGCCGACGACCTGCTGCAGTTCAAGGATGAACGGGACTGCGCCGAGGCGCTGGCCGCGTGGGCCTCATCCTGAGCCGAGCACACGCTCGGCTGCACGCCCACCGCGAAACAGCGATCCATCCAGACGGTTGATTCGCAGGCCGTGCGGCGGTGCAATACGCACCCCCTACGTCGTTCATCACCGTCTTGAGCCAGCTGTTTTCGCCGATCTCGTTCGGCCCCCTGACCCTGTCCAACCGCATCGTCATCGCGCCGATGTGCCAGTACTCCGCCGAAGACGGTCGCGCCAGCGATTGGCACGCCATGCATCTGGGCAACCTGGCGCAGTCCGGTGCCGGCCTGCTGATCCTGGAAGCCACCGCGGTCGAACCGCGCGGCCGCATCAGCTGGGCCGACCTGGGCCTGTGGGATGACGGCACCGAGGCCGCACTGGCGCAGGTGCTGGCCAGCGTCCGCCGCTGGTCGCCGATGCCGCTGGGCGTCCAGCTGGGCCATGCCGGCCGCAAGGCCTCGGTGAGGCGTCCGTGGGACGGTGGTGGCCAGTTGCCGGCCGACGATGCGCGTGGCTGGGCCACCGTGGCGCCGTCGCCGCTGCCGTTCCATGCCGCCGATCCGGCACCGCAGGAACTGGACGAGGCCGGCATCGCCGAGGTCATCGCCGCCTTCGCCGCCAGTGCGGTGCGCGCCGAGCGCCTGGGCTTCGAGCTGATCGAGCTGCATGCCGCGCACGGTTATCTGCTGCACCAGTTCCTGTCGCCGCTGAGCAACCGCCGCACCGATGGCTACGGTGGCTCGCTGCCGAACCGCCTGCGCCTGCTGGTGGAGGTGTTCGATGCGGTGCGTGCGGCAGTGTCCGACAAGGTCGCCGTGGGCGTGCGCATCTCTGCCAGCGACTGGGTCGATGGCGGCTGGGACCTGGTGCAGAGCGAGGCGCTGGCCCAGGTGCTGGACGCGCGCGACTGCAACTTCCTGCATGTCTCCAGCGGCGGCCTGGACGAGCGCCAGAAGATCACCGTCGGCCCGGGCTATCAGGTGCCGTTCGCGGCGGCGATCAAGGCCAAGGTGCGCATGCCGGTCATCGCCGTGGGCATGATCACCGAACCGGAGCAGGCCGAATCGATCCTGCGCCATCGCCACGCCGATGCGGTAGCCCTGGCGCGCGGCATCCTCTACGACCCGCGCTGGCCGTGGCATGCCGCCGCCGCATTGCGCGACAGCGTGGAACCGGCGCCGCAGTACCTGCGCTGCGAGCCGCGCGATGCGCGCGGCGTGTTCAAGACGCGCTGAGGCTCACACCCGCCAGGCCGGCGCCATGCCGGCCTGCAGGTGCTCGAACAGCGCGCGGATCTTGGCAGTGAAATCGCGGCGGTCGCTGACGCAGAAATAGACTTCCATCGGTTCGGGGCGCCATGCAGTGTCGGCGCCGAACACTGCCTGCAGGCGGCCATCGCGCAGGTACGGCTCGGCCACGAATGCGGCCAGCCGGGTGATGCCGGCACCGGCTGCGGCCAGCGTCGCCAGCGCATCGATGTCATCGCAGACCATGCTCGGCGGCAGTGCGGCGTCCACGCGCTGGCCATCCTTCAACAGGCCCCATCGCAGCGGCCGGCCATCGGTGGGGAAGCGGTGCAGCAGCCCGCGATGGCCGCTCAGCTCGGAGGGTTGCTGCGGGGTGCCGTGTGCCTTCAGATAGGCCGGCGAGGCGCAGAACACGAACGGCACGCGCGCCAGCTGCCGTGCGACGACACCGTCCTCCAGCTGTGCACCGATGCGGATGCTGGCATCCACCGCTTCCGGGCCGTGCTGCACGGCGCGGTCAGTCAGGCGCAGCTCCAGCTGCAGTTGCGGGTAGCGCTGCTGCAGCGAAGGCAGCAAGGGGGCAAGTACGTGGCGACCGAACGCGCTGCTGCTGGCGATGCGTAGTGGTCCGGCCGGTTCGATGTCACCAGAGGTGACCATCGCCTGCGCGCGCGCCAGGTCGGCTTCGATGTGGCGCACCTGCGCCAGGTACAGCGCGCCGGCCTCGCTGAGGGCCAGCTGGCGCGTACTTCGGTTCAGCAACCGTACGCCCAGATGCGCCTCCAGCCGGTTGATGTTCTGGCCGACTGCGGTGGCGCTGATGCCAAGGATGCGGGCCGCTGCGGCAATGCTGCCGGTCTCTGCGGTGCGGGTGAAGCTGCGGATCAGTTGCAACAGGTTCATGACCGACCAGCTTGCCATGGAGAAACCCAAGTATCGCTTGGGACTGAACCAAGCAGGTCGGTTGCATCGGTGACCATCGATCCCGAGGACAGGCTGCTGCCCTACACTCGGGCGATGCGCCCCGATTCCATCCTCACCCTGTCCTGTCCCGACCGTACCGGCATCGTCTACCGCGTATCCGGCCTGCTGTTCGACCACGGCTGCAACATCCTCGACGCCCAGCAGTTCGGTGATGAGGAAAGTGGCCGCTTCTTCCTGCGCGTGCATTTCGATCGCGATGCCGGCCTGCCGCTGGAGACCGTGCACGCCGCCATGGCCACGCTCGCCGCCGGCTTCGGCATGGACTGGCAGCTGCATGATGGCCGCCGCCGTGCACGCCTGCTGGTGCTGGTCAGCAAGCAGGGGCACTGCCTCAACGACCTGCTGTTCCGTGCCCACAGCGGCCAGCTGAAGGTGGACATTGCCGCAGTAGCGTCCAACCACGCCGACTTCGCGCCGCTGGCGGCGTCCTACCAGGTGCCGTTCCACCACCTGCCGGTGACCGCTGATACGCGCGTGGTGCAGGAGCAGCAGATCATCGACCTGGTCGAGCGCGAACGCATCGATCTGGTGGTGCTGGCGCGCTACATGCAGATCCTGTCACCCACGCTGTGCCGCGCGCTGGCCGGCCGTGCGATCAACATCCACCACAGCTTCCTGCCCAGCTTCAAGGGCGCGCAGCCGTACCACCAGGCACACGCGCGCGGGGTCAAGATCATCGGCGCCACCGCGCACTACGTCACCGAGGATCTGGACGAAGGCCCGATCATCGAACAGGACGTGGCCCGCGTGGACCACGCGATGGCGCCGCGCGAGCTGGTGCGGCTGGGCAGCGATACCGAATCGCTGGTGCTGGCGCGCGCCGTGCGCCGCCATGTGGAGCACCGCATCCTGCTCAACGGGCACCGAACGGTGGTGTTCCGGTAATCGCCCATCCCGCGTCCGCCGGGCATGGCCCGGCGCTACCACGGGTGCTATCCGGTAGTGCCGGCCGCTGGCCGGCAACTGCAGAGATCCCGAGGTTGCCGGCCAGCGGCCGGCACTACCGCTCTGGGTCAGACGATCGCGATCCCCGCCTTGCCCAGCGCCTCGCGCACCATCGCGTCGTTGGCGTCGGTCACCGGCTTGGTCAGCTCCCACAGGAATTTCACCCGGAAGCCGGACTTCACCGCGTCCTGCGCGCTCCACAGCACGCAGTAGTCGCGGGCCAGGCCGCACACGTGCACTTCGCGGATGCGGCGTTCGTGCAGCCAGCCGGCCAGGCCGGTGGCCGGGCGCTCGCCATCGGGGCCATGGTTCTCGCGGAAGGCGCTGTATGAATCCACCTGTTGGCGCGTGCCCTTGCGCAGGATCAGGTCGGCCACGGTCCAGTCCACGCCCGGATGCAGCGCGGCACCGGCGCTGCCCTGCACGCAGTGGTCCGGCCACAGGGTCTGCGGCTGCGCGTGCAGCAGGATGGTCTCGAAGGGGCGTTGGCCGGGGTGCTGGCTGGCGAACGAGGCATGGTCGGCCGGGTGCCAGTCCTGTGTTGCCACCACGGTGCGGTAGCGGCGCTGTGCCAGCAGATCGGCGATCGGTGCCACCAGCGCATCGCCTTGGTCGCAGGCCAGCGCGCCGCCGGGCATGAAGTCCGGCTGCAGGTCGATCACCAGCAGGGCGACATCGGCGGGCAGGGCGGTCATGGCAGTTCCGGTACAGCAGAAGGGGCGACCAGCGTGGCCGCCCCATGCCCACACGTCAATCGCCCTGCGGCGTCTCAGCGTCCTGCCCGTAGTACAGCAGGCCGATCTTGATCCGTTCGCGGCCATTCTCGCGGCGGTGACGGTTGGCATCGCGCAGCGAGTACACGCAGCCGCAGTATTCCTGCTGGTAGAACTGCTCGCGCTTGCTGATCTCGATCATGCGGCTGGCACCGCCGCCCTTGCGCCAGTTGTAGTCCCAGTACTGCAGGCCTTCATAGCGCGACGCGGCACGGATGCCGCAGTCGTTGATCTGCGCCATGTTCTTCCAGCGCGAGATGCCCAGCGACGAACTGATGGTGTCGTAGCCGTGCTCGTGCGCGTACAGCGCAGTGCGCTCGAAGCGCATGTCGAAGCACATCGTGCAGCGGATGCCGCGCTCGGGCTCGTTTTCCATGCCGCGTGCACGGCTGAACCAGTTGTCGGTGTCGTAGTCGCAGTCGATGAACGGGATGTCGTGCTGTTCGGCGAAGCGGATGTTCTCCTGCTTGCGCAGCTCGTATTCCTTCACCGGGTGGATGTTGGGGTTGTAGAAGAAGATCGCGTAGTCGATCCCGGAGGCGGTGATCGCCTCCATCACTTCGCCGGAGCAGGGGGCGCAGCACGAGTGCAGCAGCAGGCGCTGGCCGTTTTCGGGCAGGGACAGGGTGGGGCGTTGGAGCTCGGTCATCGTCAGGTACCGCATGGACCGCCGGCAACGGCGGTGGCCCATGCATCAGCGCGTGGGTGAACAGTCTGGCCGGAAACCGTGAACAGGACGCACGCGGCCGCACCGCCTGCAGGCGCAGGACAACGACGGCCCCGGCAACCTCCCCGCGGAGATTCCAGGTCGAGTCAGGGGACGGTCGTGTCCCCCGGCCGGGGCCGGTATTCGGGCTGATGGACACGGGCCGCAGCCCACCTACTACCTGCCGCTTCCCAGGCGTGAGCCCAGTGCTGTTGGCAGGATTCGTTTCCATTCACCGCTGCGGGGCAGCTCCGGAATGGGCGCGCAAGGCGCCTTCACCGGATTCCCGTTTAAATCCCTGCCGCCATCAATGCCACGGCAAGGATACCTTCGGCGTGCCCACGGTGGACGCGTCGAGGCCAATGGTCAAGGGCCAATGAAAGCGCAGGGCTGTGGCTCGCTTCTCAGGCTGTGAGAGCGCCTCTTGCCATACTGGGCACCGACAGACGGGAGGTGGCTCGTGGCGGCGAAGTACTGCGATCTGGTCATGAAAGGCGGCATCACCAGCGGCATCGTGTACCCCAATGCGGTACTGGCGCTGGCGCGCGAGTATCGCTTCAAGAGCATCGGCGGCACCTCGGCCGGCGCCATTGCCGCGGCGGTGGCGGCCGCGGCGGCGTGCGGTGATCGTCGCCAGCAGGCCGGCGAGCACCTGCCCGGCGATGCCGGCTACGGCGGGCTGTCGGCGGTGTCGGCGCAGCTGTCGCGGCGCGGCTTCATCTACAGCCTGTTCCAGCCGGCACGGGGCGCGCGCGCCGCCTATCGGTTGCTGGTGGTGCTGACCGGCAATGCCGGCCTGCCACACAAGCTGCTGTGCCTGGCCATCGCGGTGTTCGAGATTGCGCCACTGGAGGTGCTGGTGTCGCTGGCGTTGCTGCTCGGCCTGGGCTGGTGGGGCGGCGGTTGGAGCGGTGTGGCCGCCACGCTGCTGCCATCACTGCTGTGCGCGTATGGTGCCGGCGTGGCCGGTGCCGCGCTGCGGGTAGCGCGGGTGGCGCGCCGTAACCTGCTGGGCCTGTGCAGCGGCCTCGGCCGCGATGCACGCACGCCGGCGTTGACCGAGTGGCTGCATGAATGCCTGCAGCAGCTGTCCGGCAAGCCGCTGGATGCACCGCTCACGTTCGCCGACCTGCACGATGCGCCGCGCTATGCCGGCGAGCCGGACAGCCCGCATGCGATCAGCCTGCAGATGATCACCACCTGTGTGTCGCACAACGAGCCGCGCACGCTGCCGCTGGGCGGCGCGCAGTTCTGGTTCCTGCGCGAGGAGTTCGAGCAGCTGTTTCCGGCCAGCGTGGTGCAGTGGCTGGTGACGCAGGCCGGCCCGCCACTGGAGGTGGAAGGGCGCCGGTACTACCACCTGCCGCAGGGCCCGAAGCTGCCGGTGCTGGTGGCCACGCGCATGAGCCTGAGCTTCCCGCTGCTGATCAGCGCGGTGCCGTTGCATGAGCCCTCACGCCGCGAGCGTCGCTGTGAACCGACCGCACCTGCGGCCGACCAGGAGCACAACGTCGCCGACAGCATGGAAGGGCTGACCAGTGCCGGGCAGACCTGCGGACCGGTGATCACCGCGTTCCGCATCTGCTGGTTCTCCGATGGTGGCATCAGCAGCAACTTCCCGATCCACCTGTTCGATGCCGCGTTGCCGCGCTGGCCAACCTTCGCCATCAATCTGGTCTACCCGCAGCACGCCGAAGACGTGAGCCACGGCAGCAGTGGCCGTCAGGCGCTGGAACACGCCGTGTTCCTGCCCACCGAGAACCGCCACGGCTGGCAGCGTACCTACCAGTCGATCGCTACGCCGCTGGCGGCCGCAGAACTGGGCCGTTTCCTGTTCGCGGTGGTGGCGACCATGCAGAACTGGCGCGACCTGCTGCAGGCGCGCGCACCGGGCTACCGCGATCGCATCGTGCACGTCAGCCTGCAGGGCGACGAAGGCGGCATGAACCTGGACATGCCACAGGAGGTGCTGACCCGCATCGCCGACAAGGGCAGCCTGGCCGGTGCGCGCTTCTGTTCGTTCTCGTTCGAGAACCACTATTGGATCCGCTGGCGCAACCTGGCCTCGGCCTACCAGCGCTACACGCTGGAAGTGGCGCGCACCGACGACCCGGCGCAGCAGGTACTGGCCTACCGCGCGGCGTACTCGATGGTTGCCAGTGGCCAGCCGGCGCCACCGTCGTACAAGCTGGGCTCGGAAGACAAGCGGCTGGCATCGCAGCAGTTGTGGGGGCTGATGGTCGAGCAGGGACGTACCTGGGAGGACCTCGGCCCGGACCTCACCGACGGCGCACCGCGCCCGCTGCCGCAGATGAAGGTGACGCCGATCTATTGATCGCGATGGATACAATCGCGGCTCCCCATTGCAAGGAATGCCCCATGTCCCCTCGCCAGAAGCTGCTGGACGTGCTTGAACGCCTCGATCAACGCGATCCGGAGCACCTGCCGGTGGTGCCGCTGGCCGCGTATTTCGAAGGCAACGATTTCGAGGAGTGCATCGCACCGAACCAGTGGGGCTATGGGCGCCCACCGATTGCCGAGGTATACGCACGCTTGGTTGCGATTGCGGCAAAGCCTGAAGTGGAAGGTGTCTACGTGGGCCTGCACCAAGACTGGGGCAGTGCATTGGAAGACGACAGCGAATGGCCAGCTGCAGAGAACGTGCACGTCTTGACCAGCGCCGATGCCGCAACCGTGGAAGGCTGGCTGCAGGGCCTGGAATGCGACGGCGTCGGCGAAGGCTGGCCGTACGGGCAACACATCGACGCGCCTGCGCCCTCCACAGGTCACCGCGTGTTGACCGTGTTCTGGGACTAGTAGAGCCACGCCACGCGTGGATGCACTTCGCGCACGGCAAGGTTGTGCCAACCAAGGTTGGCACCTACCAAATCGGTTGTCCGGACCCGCCCCGCCAACCCATGGAATGCCAGCTGTTGCTTTTGAGGTTGCCGGCCAGCGGCCGGCACTACCGCAGGTGCAGGGCGCAGCCCTGCCGAACCAACCCTACCGCCCCGGCAACTGCGCGAACGCGCGCTGCATGCAGTCCTCACGCGGACACACCCGGCACCCCGGTCCGATCGACACCGAATTACCCGGACTCTGCACATCCAGCCCCAGTGAATACACCAGCCGCTCGGCGTGCTGCAGATCGCAGCCCAGCGCCACCGCGAACGTCTTGCGCGGCTGGCCATGGCCGACCGGACCACTGCTGACCTGCCGCGCCAGCCAGAAATGACGACGCCCATCGGGCATGCGCGCGGTCTGCGTAAGGATGCGCCCCGGCTGGTTGAACGCCTCGTAGACGATCCACAGCGGGCACGACCCTCCCACCTGCGAGAAATGGAAATCGGTGGCCGAATGGCGTTTGGACACGTTGCCGGCACGGTCCACGCGGATGAAGAAGAACGGCAGGCCGGGCGCGCTGCGCCGCGCCAACGTGCTCAGCCGATGACAGACCGCTTCAAAGCCCACGCCGAACTGGTGCGCCAGCAGCTCGATGTCGTAACTGCTGGCCTCGGCCGCACGCAGGAAACGCATGTACGGCATCACCAACGCACCGGCGAAGTAATTCGACAAGCCAATCCGCGCCTGCGCGATGCGTGCCTCATCGGTAAAGCCAGCGCGCGCCACTACCGCATCGATCTGCGGCAGGTAGCCGTGAAGGGCCAGCTCGGCCGCCATCTGGAACGCCTGCTGGCCGGGCTCAAGGTAATCGGGCAGCCACAGCCGCCGCGCACCGGCATCGTATTGCCGTTTCTCGCGCCCGGCCTGCAGTGCGGCCACTTCCACCAGCACACCATGGCGGTCGGCCAGCAGCTGGCGCAGCCGCGGTGCCACATGCCCGGGCGACAGCCCCCATTCGGCGAACAGCTGCTCGGCCAGCTCGTC
Organism: Stenotrophomonas sp. 28608_Sma; assembly: GCF_056486185.1. Taxonomy (NCBI): domain Bacteria; kingdom Pseudomonadati; phylum Pseudomonadota; class Gammaproteobacteria; order Lysobacterales; family Lysobacteraceae; genus Stenotrophomonas; species Stenotrophomonas sp. 28608_Sma. Next base: position 311,788 of record NZ_CM151308.1, read on the forward strand.
CAGTTCGGGGATGTGGTTGTGCATGCGGTTGAAGAACTCGCGCACCTGGTCACCGGCGGGCAGGGTGCTGCCGGCACCGGGCTCGCCCAGCTGGAACTCCAGCGCGGCGGCATGCTCGCGCAGCGCCAGGTGGCGGCGGTGCAGGTCCAGCAGCGCGCGGCTGACCTGCGGCAGGTTGCCAGCCAGGGCGCGCAGCTCGGTCGCGCTGACTTCGGCCAAGCCGAGGTCGCGCAGGGTCTCGCCCAGCGCTTCCTGCAGGGCAGCGGGCTCATCTTCGTCGAACAGTGAGGAAACATCGCCCAGTACCTCGCCCAGCTTCTTCTGCACGGCCGGGGTGAGTGGGCGCTTGTTGCGCTCGATCTGGTTCAGGTAACTGGCCGACAGGCCCAAGGCGCGGGCCAGGTCCACTTGGCTGTAGCCGCGCTGCTCGCGCAGCCGTAGTAGGCGCAGGCCAAGTTGTCGCTGGGGGGCTGAATAATTCACAGAATTAACATGAATCGTCTGGCGTGTTGGCCAGATTAAGCGGATTCAGCCCGGAAATCGAGGTGGGTGCTGTGAATAATGCCAAGCATCTTTCGCACCCTGTGGGATTGTCGTCATGACTGTTGCAGCGCCCCGTATCCGCATGCTGATCGATGGCCAGTTCGTTGAATCGGCCACCTCCCACTGGCAGGACGTGATCAATCCGGCCACCCAGGACGTGCTGGCCAAGGTGCCGTTCGCCACCACCGGCGAAGTGGACGCCGCCGTCGCCGCCGCCAAGGAAGCCTTCAAGACCTGGCGCAAGACCCCGATCGGCACCCGCGCGCGCATCTTCCTGAAGTACCAGCAGCTGATCCGCGAGAACATGAGCGAGCTGGCCCACATCCTCACCGCCGAACAGGGCAAGACCCTGCCGGACGCCGAAGGCGATGTGTTCCGTGGCTTGGAAGTGGTCGAGCACGCCGCCGCCATCGGCAACCTGCAGCTGGGCGAACTGGCCAACAACGTGGCCAATGGCGTGGACACCTACACGATCATGCAGCCGCTGGGCGTGTGCGCCGGCATCACCCCGTTCAACTTCCCGGCGATGATCCCGCTGTGGATGTTCCCGATGGCGATTGCAACGGGCAACACCTTCATCCTCAAGCCGTCCGAGCAGGACCCGATGGTCACCATGCGCCTGGTCGAGCTTGCGCTGGAAGCAGGCATTCCGAAGGGCGTGCTGAACGTCGTCCACGGCGGCGAGGAAGTGGTCAACGCGATCTGCGACCACCCGGACATCAAGGCCGTGTCGTTCGTCGGTTCCACCCGCGTCGGCACCCACGTCTACAACCGTGCCTCGCTGGCCGGCAAGCGCGTGCAGTGCATGATGGGCGCCAAGAACCACGCCGTGGTGCTGCCGGACGCCAACAAGGAACAGACCCTCAACGCGATGGTCGGCGCCGCCTTCGGTGCCGCGGGCCAGCGCTGCATGGCCGCCTCCACTCTGGTGCTGGTCGGTGAAGCACGCAACTGGGTGCAGGACCTGGTCACCAAGGCCAAGACCCTGAAGGTCAGCGGCGGCACCGTCGCCGGCACCGATGTGGGCCCGGTCATTTCCTGCAGCGCCCGCGAGCGCGTGGAAGGCCTGATCGCATCGGGTGTGGAGCAGGGCGCCAAGCTGGTGCTGGATGGCCGCAAGCCGCAGGTCGATGGTTTCGAGAAGGGCAACTTCGTTGGCCCGACCATCTTTGCCGGTGTCACCACCGACATGCGCATCTACCAGGAAGAAATTTTCGGGCCGGTGCTGGTCATCCTCGAAGCGGAGACGCTGGAAGAGGCCATCGCGATGGTCAACAGCAACCCGAACGGCAACGGCACCGCACTGTTCACCCAGTCCGGCGCCGCCGCGCGCAAGTTCCAGGAAGACATCGACGTCGGCCAGGTCGGCATCAACGTGCCGATTCCGGTGCCGGTGCCGCTGTTCTCGTTCACCGGTTCGCGCGCCTCCAAGCTGGGCGACCTGGGCCCGTACGGCAAGCAGGTGGTGCTGTTCTACACCCAGACCAAGACGGTCACCGCGCGCTGGTTCGATGACGAGACGCTCAGCCATGGCGTCAACACCACGATCAGCCTGAAGTAACGGCAGGAGCAGCCATGAGCCACTCGATGACGACGGAACTGGAAGAAGCGCAGCAGGCGTACCGCGAGGCGGCGCGCGACTTCGCACAGGCCGAACTGGCGCCGCACGCCGCGCGATGGGATGCGGAGGGCATCTTTCCGCGCGAGGCGATCGCCAAGGCCGGTGAACTGGGTTTCTGCGGCCTGTACATGGACCCGGAAGTGGGCGGCAGCGGCCTGAGCCGACTGGACGCCGCCGTCGTCATCGAGGAGCTCGCCAACGTCGATCCGTCGACCGCAGCGTACATCAGCATCCATAACATGGCCTCGTGGATGGTGTCCAAGTGGGGCCAGCCGGCGCTGCGCGATGCGTGGGGCACCGATCTGTCTTCGGGCAACAAGCTGGCCTCGTACTGCCTGACCGAACCCGGTGCCGGTTCCGATGCGGCGTCGTTGAAGACCACCGCCGTGCGCGATGGTGACTTCTATGTGCTGAACGGCTCGAAGGCCTTCATTTCCGGCGCCGGTGCCACCGAGCTGCTGGTGGTGATGGCGCGTACCGGTGGTGCCGGTGCCGGTGGTGTCAGCGCCATTGCGGTGCCGGCCGACCTGCCGGGCATCAGCTTCGGCCGCAAGGAAGAGAAGATGGGCTGGAACAGCCAGCCCACCCGTGGCATCACCTTCGAAAACGTCCGCGTGCCGGTCAGCCACCTTCTGGGCGAGGAAGGCGGCGGCTTCAAGCTGGCGATGAAGGGGCTGGACGGCGGCCGCATCAACATCGCCGCCTGTTCGCTGGGTGCCGCGCAGGGCGCGCTGGATGCCGCGCGCCGCTACATGGGCGAGCGCCGCCAGTTCGGCAAGGCGCTGGCCGAGTTCCAGGCGCTGCAGTTCAAGCTGGCCGACATGGTCACCCAGCTGGTGGCTGCACGGCAGATGGTGCACACCGCCGCGCGCAAGCTCGATGCCGGTGCCAGCGATGCCAACGTCTGGTGCGCGATGGCCAAGCGCTTCGCCACCGATGCCGGTTTCAACGTCTGCAACGAAGCACTGCAGATCCACGGTGGCTACGGCTACATCCGCGAATACCCGATCGAGCGCCTGCTGCGTGACTGCCGCGTGCACCAGATCCTGGAAGGCACCAACGAGATCATGCGGGTGATCGTTGCCCGTCACCTGCTCAACACCGAAGAGGAACTGCGATGAAGGATTGGCGTACCCAGGAGCACGTGGGCCTGAAGGTGGAGGTGGATGGCCACACCGCCGTGGTCACCCTGAACAACCCGCCGGCGCATACCTGGACCGTGCACAGCCTGTCGGCGCTGCGTGATCTGGTCGGCGCGCTCAACGCAGACCGCGACATCTACGCGCTGGTGATCACCGGTGGCGGCGAGAAGTTCTTCTCCGCCGGTGCCGATCTCAACCAGTTCGCCTCCGGCGACAAGGCCGCTGCACGTGAAGCCGCGCGCCGCTTCGGTGAAGCCTTCGAAGCGCTGTCCGGTTTCCGTGGCGTGTCGATCGCCGCGATCAACGGCTACGCCATGGGCGGTGGCCTGGAATGCGCGCTGGCCTGTGACCTGCGCATCATCGAAGACCACGCCCAGGTCGCGCTGCCGGAGGCCACCGTCGGCCTGCTGCCGTGCGCCGGTGGCACCCAGAACCTGCCGCGCCTGGTCGGCGAGGGCTGGGCCAAGCGCATGATCCTGCTGGGCGAGCGCATCAACGCCGAGACCGCGCTGCGCATTGGCCTGGCCGAAGAAAAGGTCGGCAAGGGCGAAGCCAAGGCGCTGGCGCTGGAATGGGCGAAGAAGGCCGGCAAGCAGAGCCCGACCAGCATCGCCGCCTGCAAGACCCTGGTGCAGGCCACCCGCACCGGCACTCACGCTTCGGCGCTGGTGGCCGAACGCGAAGCCTTCGTCGATCTGTTCGACACCGCCGACCAGGTCGAGGGCGTGACCGCCTTCCTGGAAAAGCGCGCCGCGCAGTGGAAGAACGCATGAGCACCGACACCGCTGCCGACGACGCACCGGTGCTGTTCGAAGAGCGCGTGGCTGGCAACGGCACGCGCATCGGCATCGCCACGCTCAATGCGCCGCGTACGCTCAACGGTTTCTCGCTGCCGATGGCACACCTGCTGCTGAAGCAGTTGAATGCCTGGGCCGACGACGATGGCATCGCCATGGTGGTGCTGCAGGGTGCCGGCGAAAAGGCGTTCTGCGCCGGCGGTGACCTGCACAGCCTGTACAAGAGCATGGTCGCCTTCCGCGAGGCCGGCCGCAGCGACATCCGCGAGAACGACTACGCCGCTGAGTTCTTCGACGTTGAGTACCGCGTCGATTATCTCATCCACACCTACGCCAAGCCGATCCTGTGCTGGGGCCACGGCATCGTGATGGGCGGTGGCATCGGCCTGATGTCCGGTGCCAGCCACCGCGTGGTCAGCGAGCGCTCCAAGCTGGCCTTCCCGGAAATCACCGTCGGTCTGTTCCCGGATGTGGGTGGTAGCTGGCTGCTGCCGCGCGTACCGGGCAAGGGCGGCCTGTTCCTGGCGCTGACCGGTGCGCTGCTCAATCCGGGCGACGCCATCTACGCCGGCCTGGCCGACGTGCACGTGGCCGAAGAACGCCGCAGCGCGGTGTTCGATGCGCTGCTGCAGGTCGCGTGGTCCAGCGATGCCGCACACAACCACGAACGGCTCAGCCATCTGCTGCAGTCGCATGCCAGTGACGCCGCGACCGGTCCGCTGCTGGCCAATGCGGCGCAGGTCGATGCGCTGTGCGAAGGCGATGACCTCTCCGCGATCATCGGCCGCATCTCCACTCTGCAGACCGACGATGCCTGGCTGCAGGCGGCACAGAAGACCCTTGCCGCCGGTGCGCCAGGCTCGGCACGGTTGTCGTACGAACTGCAGCGCCGCAGTGCCGGCCAGGGCCTGGCCGCGATCTATCGCCTGGAGTACATCGTCGCCCTGCATTGCGCCGCCCACGGTGATTTCGCTGAAGGCATCCGCGCGCTGCTGATCGACAAGGACCGCAATCCACAGTGGAACCCGGCCACTCTGGCCGAGGCCACCGGCGCGTGGGCCGACACCTTCTTCGCTTCCCCCTGGGCCGATGCCGCGCATCCGCTGGCCGACCTGGGCACTCCCCTTGTTGAAAGGAGCCTTGCATGAGCCGCATTGCATTCATCGGGTTGGGCAACATGGGTGGCCCGATGGCCGCCAATCTGGTCAAGAACGGCCATACCGTGCGCGTGTTCGATCTGGTCCCGGCCGCGGTGCAGGCCGCCGTCGATGCCGGCGCCAGCGCGGCCGCATCGGCGCGCGAAACCCTGGCCGATGCCGAGGTGGTGATCTCGATGCTGCCGGCCAGCCGCCACGTCGAAGGCGTGTACCTGGGCGATGACGGCATTCTTGCCGCGATTCCGGCCGGCGCACTGGTCATCGACTGCAGCACGATCGCACCGGCCAGCGCCCGCAAGGTCTCTGAAGCCGCTGCCGCACGGGGCCTGCAGATGATCGACGCACCGGTGTCCGGCGGTACCGCCGGTGCCCAGGCCGGCACCCTGACCTTCATCGTCGGTGGCGAGGAGGATGCGCTGGAGCGCGCCCGCCCGGTGCTGCAGGCGATGGGCAAGAACATCTTCCATGTCGGCGCCAGCGGTGCCGGCCAGGTGGCCAAGCTGTGCAACAACATGGCGCTGGGCGTGATCATGGCCGTCACCGGCGAAGCCATCGCCCTCGGCGTGGCGCACGGGCTGGACCCGAAGGTGCTGTCGCAGATGATGGCGGTCAGCACCGGCCGCAGCTGGGCCACCGAAGTGTGCAACCCGTGGCCGGGCGTGCTGGAAAACGCCCCGGCCTCGCGCGGCTACAGCGGCGGCTTCGGCAGCGATCTGATGCTGAAGGACATGGGCTTGGCGGTGGAAGCGGCGATGAGTGTCGGCGCCTCGATCCCGCTGGGCGAAGTGGCCCGCAACCTGTACTCGATGAACCACCAGGCCGGCCGCGGCAAGCTGGACTTCTCCAGCGTCGTGCAGCTGATCACCAGCGAGAAGTGACCTGGTAGTGCCGGCCGCTGGCCGGCAACCTCATGCCCCCGTGCGGGACAACGAAGGTGGGATGGGCGGATGTTCGGTTTCGACCGGCATCCGCCCATTTTTTTGCTTTGGCGCGGGTAGTGCCGGCCGCTGGCCGGCATCACCCCATCAGGCAACGACCAGCGTCACGTCGATGTTGCCGCGCGTGGCATTCGAGTACGGGCACACGATGTGCGCCTTCTGCACCAGCTCTTCCAGCTGCTCGCGCGGCACGCCGGGAGCGCTGATGGTCAGCTCGGCTTCGATGCCGAAACCGGTCGGGATCTGGCCGATGCCGACCTTGCCGGTCACGGTGGTGTCGGCCGGCAGCGCGACCTTGGCCTGGCCGGCCACGAACTTCAGCGCGCCCAGGAAGCAGGCCGAGTAGCCGGCCGCGAACAGCTGTTCCGGGTTGGTGCCCGGGCCGCCGGCGCCGCCCAGCTCGCGCGGGGTCGACAGCTGGATATCCAGCACGTTGTCGGAGGAGACGGAACGGCCTTCACGGCCGCCGGTGGAGGTGGCCTGGGCGGTGTACAGAACCTTTTCGATGGACATCGGGATGCTCCTGGTCGGTGGGTGGGTGTTGCGTTGGAGCCTACTTTGCCCGGTTTCCGCGTACGTTGGGTTGCAATGCGTACGAAAAATTTGATCGATCGTCCTGCCAGCCTAGATCGTCCATTCGCGGTCGGTGGTGAACATGATGGTCAGCCAGCGGTCCGGCGAGGCCTCGCCCAGTGCATCGCCGATCTCGTCGCGCAGCTGGTCCCATTCCACCAGGGGCCGCGGCGGGTCGTTTTCCGGTACCACGAAGAACAGCTCGATCTGCTCGCCACGCCCCACCTGGGCCACGTAGCTGCGGTGCTCGACGAAGCCGTGCTTGGCCACGATCCCGCGTGCCACTGCATCCACATGGGCCTGCAGTTCCGGCGGGGTGACCAGCAGGATGCCGGCCAGCGCCCGGCGCACCGTGCCGAGCGGGGCGATCATCACCAGCACGCAGACGAAGGCGAGGATGGCCGGGTCGATGTACGGCCCGACCCACGCCAGCGACGTGCCCTGCACCAGTACGCCGCCGAGGAAAGCCAGCAGGTAGCAGGCCGACATGCTGGCCGCGATCACCCAGTTCTTCGCGTCCAATGCGATGAACTCCGAGCCGATGCGGCGGTTGGCGCGCAGGATGAACCAGGCCAGCGCGCCTTCGCCCACGATCGACAGCCCGGCGAAGGCAATGGCCGGGCCGAGGGCGATGTGGCGGCCCCCGGACATCAACGCGTCCACCGCATTGACCAGCGCATACAGCGCCGCACCGATCATCAGTGTGCCGCTCACCCCCAGCACGATCGGCTCCAGGTGCCAGAAGCCCATGGTGAAGCGCTGGTTGAGACGCGATTGCAGCGCATCGGTCTGTGTGGACAGCGCGATCAGCCGCGCCACCAGCAGCGACAGCCAGGTCATCACCACGTCGATCAGGCCGTAGATGCCGTCGAAGATGATCAGCGAGGAATTGGCCAGCAGGCCGAACACCACTGCGGCGGCGGCCAGCAGCAGCGAGGCGGCGATCGACAGGCGCAGCACGCCCTGTTCGGTGGCGGGGTCGAAGAAATGCGGGTGGTCGGCGGCCATGCTGTGATTGTAGAGCGGAGCCATGCTCCGCTGCGTTTCGCTGCCTCGCCGGCCATCCGCGCTACCCCCGTGGGGTCGCTTCCCGTAGACTGCGTCCCTCCCACGTACCGACGCCCGCCTGCAGTGATCACGCCACCCTGACCCTTGCCGCACATCGGCAGCCGGCCTGCCCGGCTCAGGAACCCGTGTCTTTCCACTGCAGCGCCATGCGGCCACGCCCGCCTGCGCGCGGAGCTTTCCCATGCAAACGTCCTACCCCCTGCGCCAGCAATGGCTCGGCAACATCCGTGGCGACCTGCTGTCCGGCATCGTCGTCGCCCTGGCCCTGATTCCCGAGGCCATCGCGTTCTCGCTCATCGCCGGCGTCGACCCCAAGGTCGGCCTGTACGCCGCGTTCTCGATTGCCGTCATCACCGCCATCGCTGGCGGCCGCCCCGGCATGATCTCCGCAGCCACCGGTGCGATGGCGCTGGTGATGGTCGACCTGGTCAAGGACCACGGCCTGCAGTACCTGTTCGCCGCCAGCATCCTGGCCGGCCTGCTGCAGGTGCTGGCCGGTGTGTTCAAGCTCGGCTCGTTGATGCGCTTCGTCTCGCGCTCGGTCATCACCGGCTTCGTCAACGCGCTGGCGATCCTGATCTTCCTGGCGCAGATGCCCGAGCTGATCGGTCGCGGTCCTACGGTCTACGTGCTGTGCGCCGCCGCGTTGGCGATCATCTACCTGCTGCCACGCATTACCCGCGCGGTGCCGTCGCCTCTGGTGGCCATTGTGGTGCTGACCGCCGTGGTGATCGGCTTCGGCGTGGACGTACGCAGCGTCGGCGACATGGGCCAGCTGCCCGACAGCCTGCCGCATTTCCTGCTGCCCGATGTGCCGCTCACCTGGGAGACGCTGCGCATCCTGCTGCCGGTGTCGGCCACGCTGGCCGTGGTCGGCCTGCTCGAATCGATGATGACCCTGCAGATCGTCGAGGACATCACCGAGACGCCCAGCGAGCGCAACCGCGAATGTGTCGGCCAGGGCGTGGCGAACACGGTCACCGGCTTCCTCGGTGGCATGGCCGGTTGCGCGATGATCGGCCAGTCGGTGATCAACGTGACCTCCGGTGGCCGCGGCCGCCTGTCCTGCCTGGTGGCTGGCGTGTTCCTGCTGGTACTGGTGGTGTACGGCAGCGATCTGGTACGGCAGATCCCAATGGCGGCGCTGGTGGCGGTGATGATCATGGTCAGCATCGGCACCTTCAGCTGGCGCTCGCTGCGCGACCTGCGCACACATCCGCGCAGTTCCTCTGCGGTGATGCTGCTGACGGTGGTGGTCACCGTGGCTACCCACGATCTGGCCAAGGGCGTGCTCAGCGGTGTGCTGCTGTCGGCCCTGTTCTTCGCGCGCAAGGTTGGCCGCATGCTGGACGTGCAGCGCGACGATGCCGATGACACGCAGGTCTACCGCGTGCGTGGGCAGGTGTTCTTTGCCTCGGCAGGGCAGCTGGGTGCGGCGTTCGATTACCAGCACGTGGCGCCGAAGGTGCAGATCGATCTGCGCGATGCCCACCTGTGGGACCTGACTGCCGTGGCCGCGCTGGAGCGGGCGCAGGAAAAGTTGGCCACGCATGGTGCGGAGGTGACGGTGGTGGGGCTCAATGCGGCCAGCCAGACCCTCATTGAGCAGGTGGGTGGCAAAGGCGCTGCTGGCAGCGCGCATTGACGCTATCGGCTCTCGTGGAGCAACTGCAACGCCATGGCCGCTGTTGCGGTTGCTGCATCTTCAGCCTGTGAACCCCACCCAAGGTGGAAGAATCGCTGTGATCGTGCTCCGTTGTGATCCTCACGACGGAGTACTTCTGCCGGAATGGATTCGCTCTTCAACAACGCCACCACGCTGCTGACCTTTCTGCTGCCGGGTTTCCTGTCTGCATGGGTGTTCTATGGGCTGACATCCCATCCCAAGCCGCCGCAGTTCGAACGGACCGTGGAAGCGTTGGTGTTCACCTTCGCGGTCCAGGTGCTGGTCAAGTTCACCGAACTGATGCTCCTGCTGGCTGGTCGCTGCTTTGTGCTGGGGACCTGGACCGAGACCAGCAGCCTGCTATGGGGTTTTGTCCTCGCCGCACTGCTGGGGGCAGGATTGGCCCTCGCTGCGAACAAGGATTCCCTCCACAGGGTTCTCCGTCGTGCAGGCTTCACCACGAGGACATCCCACCCGAGCGAGTGGTACTGCGTGCTGGGTACGCGTCCTGCCTTCGTGGTGCTGCAATTGAAGGATGGCCGTCGATTGACCGGCTATCCCAAGGAGTGGCCGATCAGCCCCGCTGCGGGACAGTTCTACATGCAGATGCCGGCCTGGCTGGTGGATGCGGATCCACCCGATGAAGGTGCCGATCCAGCAGCGGATCACGTGGCCAGCCCCGCCGTGGTCGAGCTTCCGCAGCTCGATGGCATACTGATTCACGCAGCGGATGTGCAGTGGGTCGAGATTCTCCAGGAGACAGACGATGGCTAAGTTGAGGAAGGGTTCCAACCCACCACTGGACCAGTTGGTCGTATCCATGGAGAACGCGAACCCCAAGCTCCCCGAGGGCAGGAAGCGTCCGCCGCCACCGCCCAGCCCGCCCCGGCCGCCAGCCGGAGCAGGGCCCAACCGGCGCCCGCCGCGCGGCTGACCGGGCGCATTCAGCCGCCCGGTGTAAACTATTGATCTCACTGGCAATGCCAGTCTCCACGATCAATGCCCCGATGACGTCCGCCACCGCCCGTTACGCCGATTCCCTGCGCCTGTCCGTTGCCCCGATGATGGACTGGACCGATCGCCATTGCCGCGTTTTCCACCGCGTGCTGGCACCGGGCGTACGCCTGTACACGGAGATGGTGCACGCCAACGCGGTCATCCACGGCGACCGCGAGCGCCTGCTCGGCTTCGACCGCAGCGAGCAGCCGCTGGCCCTGCAATTGGGTGGCAGTGATCCGGTGCTGCTGGCGCAGGCCGCGCGCATCGCCGCCGAGTGGGGCTATGACGAGGTCAACCTCAACTGCGGCTGCCCGTCTGATCGCGTGCAGGCCGGGCGTTTTGGCGCGTGCCTGATGCGCGAGCCGGCGCTGGTGGCCGAGTGCGTTGCGGCCATGGTCGATGCGGTTGATATCCCGGTGACGGTGAAGTGCCGCCTGGGCGTGGACGAGGACAACGACTACGACGTGTTTGCCAGCTTCGTCGACCGCCAGGTCGCCGCCGGTGCGGCGATGGTGGTGGTGCACGCGCGCAACGCGTGGCTGAAGGGCCTGTCGCCGAAGGAGAACCGCGAGGTTCCGCCGCTGAAGTACGACTGGGCCTACCGCCTGAAGCAGGAGCGCCCGGCACTGCCGGTGGTGATCAACGGCGGCCTGGCCAGCATCGAGGCGGTGCAGGCGCAGGCCGCGCACGTCGATGGCGTGATGCTGGGCCGCGCGGCCTACCACGACCCCTACCTGCTGCATCAGCTGGAGGCGCTGCACACCGGCGCCCCGCTGCAGGCCCGTGGCGACCTGCTGCGCGCGATGCGCCCCTACATCGAGGCGCAGCTGGGCGAAGGCCTGGCGCTGAAGCACATCACCCGCCACCTGCTCGGCCTCTTCCACGGCCAGCCCGGTGGGCGCGCATTCCGCCAGGTGCTGAGCGAGGGCGCACACCGTCCGGGCGCCGGCTGGAGCCTGATCGAACAGGCCCTGGCGGTCACCGACCGCGAAGCTGATCGCGCCGCAGCGTGACCGCAGTCACATTCCTGACTTGACAAGGGACGGCGATTCGTCCCGAATGTTCACTTAGCTGAACGACTCGGGCGTAGGGCCGGAAAAGTTCAGACCGGATTCACTGCTGTAAACCAAGAATTTGCAAAAGATTTGTAAAACGCTGGGTTTCGAACCCGGCGCCGGATTTACGACTTTTGAACGAATCGCCGTGCTCGGCTAGGATCGCATCGATGTCTTCCGCTCCCTTCCATCGCCGCATTGCCCTGGCCACCTGCGTGGTCCTGTCGGCTGTGCCGCTGTCTTCGGCGCTGGCGCAACAGCCGCCGCGCGGCGACCAGGGGCGGGCGGAGATGATGGAGCGGGGTGAGCGCGGTGGCCGTGGCGACGAGCGTTCGCTGTCCGATGCCGTGCGCCGCGTGCAGCGCACCACCGGCGGCCACATCCTCGGCGCCGAGCGCGTGCCGTTCGATGGTCGCGATATCAACCGGGTGAAGTACATGGACGATCGGGGCCGGGTCCGCTACATGGACGACCCCGCGCCGTCGCGTTCACAGCCGCGCACGCCGCGGTCGGATATGTCATCACTACGCGGCGATAACCCCTGAACAGGGATAGTCGTCGCTATCAACCCGTACCCCACAGGCCTCCGGGCCATACCCAGGACACTAGGGAGAGTTCATGCGTATCCTTCTGGTCGAAGACGAAGCCCCGCTGCGTGAGACCCTGGCAGCCCGGCTCAAGCGCGAAGGCTTTGCCGTCGATGCTGCGCAGGACGGCGAGGAAGGCCTCTACATGGGGCGCGAAGTCCCGTTCGATGTCGGCATCATCGACCTCGGCCTGCCCAAGATGTCGGGCATGGAGCTGATCAAGGCCCTGCGTGACGAAGGCAAGAAGTTCCCGGTGCTGATCCTGACCGCGCGTTCGAGCTGGCAGGACAAGGTCGAGGGCCTGAAGCAGGGCGCCGACGACTACCTGGTCAAGCCGTTCCACGTCGAAGAACTGCTGGCCCGCGTCAACGCGCTGCTGCGCCGCGCCGCTGGCTGGAGCAAGCCGACCCTGGAATGCGGCCCGGTTGCCCTGGACCTGGCTGCCCAGACCGTCAGCGTGGCTGGCAGCAATGTCGACCTCACCAGCTACGAGTACAAGGTGCTGGAGTACCTGATGATGCATGCCGGTGAACTGGTCTCCAAGGCCGACCTCACCGAGCACATCTACCAGCAGGACTTCGACCGCGACTCGAACGTGCTGGAAGTGTTCATCGGCCGCCTGCGCAAGAAGCTGGACCCGGATGGCGAACTGAAGCCGATCGAGACCGTGCGCGGTCGCGGCTACCGTTTCGCGATCCCGCGCAACGAGGGCTGAGCCGGCTCACCCTGGCGATAACACGATGTCCGGCCGTCTGTGGTTCTTCCGACGCTGGCGGCCGCGCTCACTGCAGGCGCGCCAGATGTTCGCCGCGTCCGTGGGTCTGGTCGCGTTCCTGGCGCTGGCCGGTTACGCGCTCGACGCCGCCTTCGCCGATACGGCGAAGGCGAACCTGCGTGAGCGCCTGAAGAACTACGCCACCGCCTATGCGGCCGGCATCGACTTCACCCGCGACCGCTCGCTGTACATCCGCGAGCAGCCGCCAGATTCGCGCTTCGACGTGCCCGGCAGCGGCCTGTACCTGCAGGTGGTGATGCCGCACGGCAAGGGCAATTCGATGTCCGCCGAAGGCCCGATGCTGCCCACCGTCGGCGGCGGCCTGCTGGCACCTCGCCAGGAAGTGTTCGAAGGCCCGCTGCCGATGATCCAGATCGACGGCAGCCAGGGCTCGGTGTACCGCTATGGCCTGGGCCTGGTGTGGGATGCCGACGCCGACCCCGCCACCGAATTCCCGTACACCATCTATGTGATGGAAGACTCGCGCGCGCTGGGTGCACAGCTGCGGGTGTTCCGCAGCCGGGTCTGGTTCTACCTCGGTGGCATCGGCCTGATCCTGCTGCTGCTGCAGACCGTCATTCTGCAGTGGAGCCTGCGGCCCCTGCGTCGCGTGATTACCGAGCTGACCAAGGTGCAGCGCGGCGAAACCGAGCGCATGAGCGAGCGCCACCCGCGCGAGCTGGAACCGCTGACCGACAGCATCAACGCCTTCATTGAAAGCGAGCGCGAGAACCTCGAGCGTCAGCGCAATACCCTGGCCGACCTGGCGCACAGCCTGAAGACACCGATCGCAGTGCTGCGCACGCAGATGGACAGCGGGGCGGGCGATGGTGCGCTGCGCGAGGAGCTGGACGTGCAGCTGCAGCGCATGAACAACCTGGTCTCCTACCAGCTGGCACGTGCTGCGTCGTCGGGCCACAAGCTGTTCTCCGCGCCGCTGCCGATCGAATCCAACGCCGAGGAAATCGTGCGTGGCCTGGAAAAGGTCTATGCCTCGAAGGGCGTGCTGTGCGAATTCGATATCGACCCGGCCGCGCGCTTCCACGGCGAACCGGGTGACCTGCAGGAACTGCTGGGCAACCTGCTGGAGAATGCCTTCAAGTGGGCCAACCGCCGCGTGCTGCTGACCGCACAGCCGCTGCCGGCACCGAACGCGCGCCGCGCCGGCCTGCTGCTGGCGGTGGACGACGATGGCCCGGGCATCGCCCCGGACGACATCGGCAAGGTGTTGCAGCGTGGCGTGCGTGGCGACGAGCGCGTGCAGGGCCACGGCATCGGCCTGTCGATCGTGCAGGACCTGATCAAGGATTATCGCGGTGAACTGGCTGTAGGCCGCTCCGAGGAACTGGGCGGCGCCCGCTTCGAAGTGCGCCTGCCGCCGGGGCCGTAATCCGTGCGCTCCCGTCCGCCTGGCATCGCCTGGCGCAACAACGCGTGGTGTTCCGGTAGTGCCGGCCGCTGGCCGGCAACCTCATGAACTTCGGTGGCATTGCCAAGGTGCCGGCCAGCGGCCGGCACTACCGTGTTTCGATCGTCGGCGGCTCGCCATAGAACCGCCGCAGTTGCGCGTTCCCGTCCGCCGGGCATCGCCTGGCGTAACAGCGCGGGTGTTCCGGTAGTGCCGGCCGCTGGCCGGCAACCTCATGATATTCGGTGGCATTGCCAAGGTGCCGGCCAGCGGCCGGCACTACCGTATTTCGATCGCCGGCGGCTTGCCATAGAACCGCCGCAGCTGCGCGTTCCCGTCCGCCGGGCATCGCCTGGCGCAACAGCGCGTGGTGTTCCGGTAGTGCCGGCCGCTGGCCGGCAACCCCATGAGCTTCGGTGGCATTGCCAGGTTGCCGGCCAGCGGCCGGCAGTACCGTACTTCGATCGCCGGCGGCTCGCCATAGAACCGCGGCAGCTGCGCGTTCCCGTCCGCCGGGCATCGCCTGGCGCAACAGCGCGTGGTGTTCCGGTAGTGCCGGCCGCTGGCCGGCAACCTCATGAACTTCGGTGGCATTGCCAAGGTGCCGGCCAGCGGCCGGCACTACCGTACTTCGATCGCAGGCGGCTCGCCATAGAACCGCCGCAGTTGCGCGTTCCCGTCCGCCGGGCATCGCCTGGCGCAACAGCGCGTAGTGCTCCGGTAGTGCCGGCCGCTGGCCGGCAACCCCATGATCTTCGGTGGCATTGCCAAGGTGCCGGCCAGCGGCCGGCACTACCGTATTTCGATCGCCGGCGGCTTGCCATAGAACCGCCGCAGCTGCGCGCTCCCGTCCGCCTGGCATCGCCTGGCGCAACAACGCGTGGTGTTCCGGTAGTGCCGGCCGCTGGCCGGCAACCTCATGAACTTCGGTGGCATTGCCAAGGTGCCGGCCAGCGGCCGGCACTAACGTGTTTCGATCGCCGGCGGCTCGCCATAGAACCGCCGCAGCTGCGCAGCGACGTCCGGCAACGCCTGCTGCAGCAGATCCGGCGCGGAGAAGTGGTACTCGCTGGTCACCGCGAAGAACTCTTCCGGTGCCTCGGCCGCATACGGATCGATCAGCGTTTCTTCGCCCGCATCGACCTGGGCACAGAAGGCGTCGTAGGCGCGCTGGAACGTGGCCGCCCACTCGCGCTGCCATGCGCGCGGCAGCGGCGGCGTGCCGTCCATCGCACCATCCAGTGCATCCAGCTTGTGCACCATCTCGTGCACCGCCACGCAGTAGCCCTCGTGCGGCGCCGCCAGGTCGGCCTGCACGTCGGCCCAGGACAGGATCAACGGACCGCTGTCCCACGATTCGCCAATCAGTTCGTCATCCCACTCATGCAGCACCCCGGCCGCATCCATGTGGCTGCGGTGCACGCGGAATGCGTCGGGGTAGATGATCAGCTGCGACCAGCCTTCCAGTCCCACCTCGCCGAATTCCAGCAGCGGCAGGCAGCACAGCGCGGCCAGCAGCACGCCATCGCCGGCCTGCAGCTGCAGCTCGCCAATCGGGGTAATGGTCTTCTCATGCAGGAAGCGCGTGGTCAGCACACGCAGGCGCGCGCGGCGTTCGTCGTCCAGTCCGTGCAGCCACGCCGCGCGGCGGCAGGCGTCTTCCCAAAGTGCATCGTCGATCGGCCGCGGCGCAGGCCGCAGCCACTGCAGCAACGACTTGATCAGCGGAACATTCCCGGCAGGTAGCTGTGCCACTTCGGCGCGCGGATGCGCTGCAGCATGTCGTCGTCGCTGCCACCGCCACCGGTGGTGGTGCTGGCCGCCGGGCGTACCGGTGCCGCCTTGGTGCTGGCGGCCGATGCGCTGGCGGTGGGCGCGCGCTGTGAGGCGGCATCGCCATTGGAGGACACGCAGGCCCCACGGCTGTCGTCCAGCGCTGCCGTCGCAGACGCCGCGAAGGGCATCAGCAGCAGGATCAGGCAATGGGCATAACGGCGCATTGACGACATCCACGTTAAGGGAGGGTGAGTTCCCGATTCTAGCCCGAACCCGGCGCCCCGTTGGAAGCCCCCGCGAAACCCAGCGTGGCGGGCGTCGCTGGCGGCTTTCCCGCATAATTCCTTCCTGACTTCGTGGAAGCTGCCGTGGACGATCGCCAATTGCTGGCCAAACTCGCTGCCGGTCGCCTGTCCGGCGACGCCCTGGCCCGTGAGCTGGGTCAGACCCGGGCGGCCATTTGGAAGCGTATTCAAGGACTTAGGGCCGCCGGTGTGGACATCGAGGGCCGTGCTGGCGAAGGCTATGGCCTGACCCGCCCGGTCGACCTGCTGGACCCGGACGCGATCCGCGCCGGCCTGCCTGCCGACGTCCAGGCCCTGCTGCACGACCTGCAGGTGGCCTGGACGGTGGACTCGACCAACGCTGAATTGCTGCGTTGCAGCGCGCCCCAGCGCGGGGTCAGCGTCCTGCTGGCCGAACGCCAGACCGGTGGCCGTGGCCGTCGTGGGCGTGCCTGGGCCTCGCCGCTGGCCGCGCACATCTACCTGTCGGTGCTGCGCCTGTACTCCGGTGGCCTCGGCCGCCTCGCCGGGCTGAGCCTGGTAGCCGGCATCGCCGTCGCCGAAGCGCTGCACGACCTGGGCTACACCCAGGCCCAGCTGAAGTGGCCGAATGACCTGATCGTCGACGGCAAGCGCAAGCTGGTCGGCCTGCTCGCAGAAGGCGGTGGCGAGTACGCCGGCCCGGCGCGCGCGGTGATCGGCATCGGCATCAACACGCACATGCCGCCGTCGTTCGCCGAGCAGATCACCCAGCCGTGGGTAGACCTGGATACGCTGGCTGGCAAGCCGGTGGACCGCAACGTGGTTGTCGCCGCGGTGCTGGCACGCCTGCTGCCGGCGCTGGAAGAATTCGATCGCGAAGGTCTGGCGCCGTTCCTGCCGCGCTACGCCGCGTTCGACATGCTGGCCGGCCGCGAAGTGCGCGTGGAACTGGACGGGCAGTGGCAGCACGGCACCGCACTTGGCCTGGCCGATGACGGCGCATTGCGCGTGCGCATTGATGGCCAGGAACGCCTGCTGCACGCCGGCGAAGTCAGCGTGAGGGCGGCATGAGCGATTGGTTGTTCGACCTCGGCAACTCGCGCTTCAAGTTCGCGCCGTTGCAGGGTGACCGTGCCGGCGACGTGCAGGCCTGGGCGCACGGCGCCGAAGGCATGGCCGGACAGCCGCCGCACAGCCTGCCCAGCGGCACCACCGCGTTCGTGGCCAGCGTGGCCGCACCGTCGCTGACCAGCGCCATGCTGGACCAGCTGCAGCGCCGCTTCGAACACGTGCATGTGGTGCGCACCAGCGCCGAATGCGCGGGCGTGCGCATTGCCTATGCCAAGCCGGAAAAATTCGGTGTCGATCGCTTCCTGGCCCTGCTGGCCGCTGCCAAGGCGCAGCGCCCGGTGCTGGTGGTTGGCGTGGGCACCGCACTGACGATTGATCTGCTCGACGCCAATGGCCAGCATCACGGCGGGCGCATTTCCGCATCGCCCACCACCATGCGCGAAGCGCTGCACGCGCGTGCCGTGCAGTTGCCGGCAACCGGGGGTGACTACAGCGAGTTCGCCAACGACACCGCCGATGCGCTGGCCTCCGGCTGCGATGGCGCCGCCGTGGCGCTGATCGAACGCAGCGCGCAGCAGGCGCATGCGCTGCTGGGCGTGGCACCGTCGCTGCTGGTGCACGGTGGCGGCGCACCGGCGCTGATGCCGTTGCTGCCCGGCGCCGACTACCACCCCTCGCTGGTGCTGGATGGCCTCGCCCGCTGGGCGGTGCACCAGCCGGCAGGCTAGTATCCGCGCATGCTGACCCGTGCCCTGATCGTCGTACTGGCCATCCTCAATCTTGGCGTCGCCTGCTGGTGGCTGCTGCGCGATGCACCGCAACCGCCCGCGCCGCCGCCGCAACCGGCCGGTGTGGCCGAGCTGCGCTGGGTGCCCGGTGGTGTGGATGCCAATGCCGCAGCCGAAGCGACTGCCGCTGCCCCGACCGCACCGCTGGTGGAGCGCGAACCGGCCGCGAAGACGGCCGTGGCTGCGACGCCTGCGCCGGCGCCGGCCGTGCCAGCCAAGCCGGAAATTCCCAAGCCGCAGACGGCTGACGCTGCGGCGGTTGCTGCCGCTGCCAAGCCGGTAGCACCGCCAGCACCCGTACCGGCACCGGAAAAACCCGTAACCCCGCCTGCGGCCAGCGAGCCGCCGCGCTGCGTCGCACTGGGCCCGTTCGCCGACCGCGCCGCCGCGAGCAGCGCGCAGGGCAAGGCCGGCACGCTGATCAGCCAGGTGCGCCTGCGCGAACAACCCGCTGCCAGCGGCAGTGCCCGTTACCGGGTGATGCTGCCGGCCGCCGCCAACCGCGACGAAGCGCAGGCCACCGTGAAGCGCATCGTCGCCGCCGGCCTGAGCGACTACTACATCATCAGCCAGGGCGAGGAAGCCAACGCCGTGGCGCTGGGCCAGTACCGCAACCGCGAAGGCGCCGAGCGGCGCATGGCGGCGGTGCAGGCCGCCGGCTTCCAGCCGCGCCTGGTCGCCAGCGGCGACGCCGGCCAGTGGTGGCTGGAAGGGCAGCTGGCGGCGGGCAGGCAGCCGGCCCAGGCCCAGCAGCGCAGCGGGGCGGCACAGAGCCGGTCGCTGGAATGCGCGCGGTTGCGCTAGAATCCCCGGACCGCGGCATTGCCGCCGGTGATCCACCCATGCCGCTTTAGCTCAGTTGGTAGAGCAACTGTCTTGTAAACAGTAGGTCATCCGTTCGATTCGGATAAGCGGCACCACTTGGGATCTCCGCTACGCCCCGGAGCCAGGGGTTCAGCGAGAAAGGCCAGCGCAGTGCGCTGACCTTTTCGCGTTCAGGCCTACTGCAGACGAATCAACTCGTTTCCAATCTGCTGGCACCGTTGCAGCATCGACTCGCCGGATGGCGTTCCAAGCCGGATGGTGCCGTCCACCAGCAACGGATAGGTCTCAAGCCGCACACGATAGGCCTGCTGGGACGAGATGCGTACTGCCCGATCACCTGAAGCAAGCGGGGCTCCGGGCAAGCTATCTTCCTTGATGAGCCCGTTGATCTTGAGCTGGGCACACAGCCCTGCGTAGTAGGCGCTTCTTTCGTCGCGCGCTCGCGGATGCCTGGTAGCGTGCCCTAATGCGTGAAGGCTCTCGTGCGCAACCAGGTCAACGAGATCCGCGAAGGCTTGTCGTTGATCGCCGTAGACGTGCGATGCAAGTGCAAGCGTCCTGCCTGTCGCAAAGCGGCCAAGCGATCTTGTCCGTATTGCCCCCGCAGTGCCTTCCGGCACTAGCAGGATCCGATAGCTGTTGGATGCTGCCGGTATCCATGACTCGGCCAGGTCCGCCGCCGCATCGATCCGTGAACAGACATCTTCAGCAACGATCACAAGCCCATCCGCGATCTGCAGGCTGATACTCCGCTCAGTGTTTGCACAGCGGTGGACGTGCGTGGTGCCTACGGCGGTTCGCCCGGGAAGCAGGGAAGCAGTGTGGAAGTAGCGGAGAGGGCCCAGAGGAACAGAAACAACTTCGGTGTATCCAGCTGAGGCAACCCCTTTGGGAACGGCAGTAGTAGTGCAGCCTGAAAGCAAAACGGTGCAGACACCGAAAAGGAACATCGCGACTCTGTACATCCCGCCCCCGTGTAGAAGCGGGATGGATGCCCCCGCTCCGGTGAGTTAACCAGTAGCAAATTGGCATGCGCAAGTGTGGCGCTGAGTGATTGACGCGATCGCGCACCTCACACTCGAGGTAATAGCTCGCCTTTCATCGCTTCTCCCAAAAGTGCGGGTGCTCAAAGCGCACCCGCATCCTCTGCTGTTTACTACCCAGCAGTGGGTCTGCCTGATTCGATGGCTGGGGGCGTGGCGTTATAAGGCTGCACGCTGGGGATCTCAACGTTCCGCATTTACTGAGCCCCGCCCACCTGCAACGCCACATACTCCGCCAGCCCCCGGCAGGCCAGCATCAGCCCTTCGCGCGAGCCATCGCCGATGTCGTCTTTCTCTTCCCCGTCCACGCGCACACGCTCGGCGGCGTGATACAGCTCCAGCAGCGACACCAGGCCCACCGCGGCGCGATCCCGGCGAGCGGCGGCCACGGCCTGGCCGGGTGTGCTGGCCGGCCCTTGCCACGGCTGTCCGTCGGCGGCATCACCGGCGCGGATACGCTGCAGGCAGCCGGGAAGATTGATCGGCGCGGGTGCCTCGTTTGCAGCGGCGAAAGCGGCTTCCAACGGCTGCGCCAGTTCGGGCGGCAGGCGCAGGGCGGCCTCGCCCAGTGTGGCGGTCAGGTATGGGTGGTGGGGCTTGGGCATGCGGGCATCCTCGTGCGGAACAGAGGTGCCACCGGAGAAGGGTGGCGGGCGATACGTGGTTTCCAATCCCGGGACTGAATGAGCCGGTGGGCACGAGGCCCCCACGCACCGCCCGCCGTCGATCGGCGAACGGATTGCCAGCCGGCGCCGCTCTTGAGAAGACGGCGCCGGCTGGCAAGCGTATACAGCTTTCAGTCTTCGGGTTGGAAATCCCGGCCACCCCGCTGAAGGTGGCAATTCATCATGTGCACGCGAAATCACCGCCTGCCAGTCGTTTGTTTCGATGACATCGGATGATCTGAGAGGAAAAATGAATTATCGCGTTTGGCCCGTTTCGAGCAGCGCAATGCCAGAGGCGACATATCGCGCATTGCCGTGATCCACGATAAATCAGGCCGTGCCATCGCTCTCGCACTGGCCATGGCGGGCCACGGTGTAAAGCTGGCTTAACCAGCCCGGCGGCGCTTCAGGACCACCCTACCAGACCTGAATCCCCATGCGCGGCACCCGGTTCTTGATATTCCTCACGGAAAGCCCCCCACGCCCCATCGCATACTGCCACCACAGGCCCACCCCGGGCCCCTTCGGGATCCGATCATGCGTCGCCACGCCCTGCCGCTCACCGCCGCACTGTTGTCCACCGTTTTCGTGGCCCCGGCCATGGCCGCGGTGCCGTTCTTCAACGCCAGCTGCCCGGGCGGCATCGACGTGCACGCCGACGAAGGCGGCCCGGTCTACGTGCAGGGCCGCGAGGCCACGCTGAAACGTTTCAACGACCGCTATTTCGAAGCACGCGATGCCAACAGTGGCATCACATTGTCGATCAGCAGCAGCGACGACGGCACGCCGCAGATCAGCTACACCGGCCGTGGCGGCGCCAATGGCATCTGCCAGGTCAGTGCCAGCGGAACGCCCGCGCGGGAAGAGCATCGCGACCGCCGTCGCCACGATGACGACAACGATGCGGCGTTGCCGCGCGAGGTGACCTGCGAATCCACCGACCAGCAGCAGGTGTCGTGCGACATGGATACGCGCGGCAACGTGGAGGTGGTGCGCCAGCTGAGCCACACCCGCTGCGAAGAGGGCAGGAACTGGGGCCTGTCGCGGCACTCGGTATGGGTGAACGGCGGGTGCCGTGCGGTGTTCCGCAATGTGTCCAAGGTGGCGTACAGCGCACCGGCGGGTGATACCGCACTGGGCTCCTGCAATATGCGCAAGGGCGCGCAGGGCACGCTGGTGACACAGATGCCGGTAGGCAGCGATTACCAGGAACTGATCATTGATTATCCCGATGGTCGTTTCCTGTGCATGATGCGCAACAACGGCCAGGTGCAGAGCCTGACGCCGGTTCGCCGCCGCGGCGGTTGAGATGCCGCGGGGACGAACCCGCCGTCGGCCGCGTGTTCGAAGGGGGCAATGCGGCGTGCGTTGCCCCTGTTTCGTTACTGCTGGTTTACCGGGTCATTGCCCTTCTTGTAGGTGTACCCAGTGACTTCCCAGCTGCCGCCATGGCCGGAGGAGGGTTCCACCCAGGTGAACTCCCATGTCTGCAGGGAGCCATCGGGAAGCAGGTTTTCCACCCGGTAGATCTCACCGGGAATGCCCTGCTCCGGCAGCTTGCCGGGAATCGATCCGTCCGAGCGTGCAGATGCGCCCCCGACGGAGAACGCCCGCCGTTCCACGTGTACGTTGCCGTAGCCCTGCGGGGCGAACGTCGGCTTTACACGCTGCGCCACCCAGTCGAGCACCTGGCGTGCGCCTTGCGTGTGCATTGCAAACGCATCGGAGGTCACCGTATGGGTGATGCGCTGCGAGGACGCGCTGGCATCTGCCGCAACCAGTCCGCCCAGGGCAATTGCCAGCACCGCCAATCCATTCAGTACATGTTTCATACGCGTCGATTTCCTTTATCGGGGAATTGAAGAGGCACCGTTTGGGGTGCCGATGCAGGGTGCAGGCAATGGCGGCCTTGGATAAGAGGCGATACCGACCTGGATGTGAGGCGTGTCAAGGAAGGCCGGATTCCTTACGAACAAGTGCCGGGATGCCTGACCAGGAACGTCAGCGTGGCCCCGGTGTTCTGGATCACCGACTGCTGCACCGCCGCGAGTGGTGTCACACAGCTCTGGCTAGACTGTGCTTCTTTTTCCCCCGCAGGAGGCACCCATGGCCCATCCCATTTCCGTATCCCTGATTGGCGTTCCCACCGATGTGGGTGCGGGCCATCGTGGTGCCCGGCTTGGCCCGGAAGCGCTGCGCGTGGCGGGCCTGCCGGAGGCGCTGGAGGCGCGCGGCGTAGACGTGCGCGACCTGGGCAACCTGGATGGCCCGCGCAACCCGTGGACCGCGCCGGTGGAAGGCTACCGCCACCTGGATGAAGTGGTGGCGTGGAACCATGCGCTGATGGAAGCCAGCTATGCCGAACTGCAGGCCGGCCGCATGCCGATCATGCTCGGCGGCGACCACTGCCTGGGCATCGGTTCGATCACCGCCGTTGCCCGCTGGTGCCGCGAGCAGGGCAAGACCCTGCGCGTGCTGTGGCTGGATGCCCATTCGGATTTCAACACCAGCGACGTGACCCCGTCGGGCAACATCCACGGCATGCCGGTGGCCTGCCTGTGCGGCCTCGGCCCGGATGCGTTGACCCGCCTCGGCGGCACCGTGCCGGCGATCACCCCGGCGCAGATGCACCAGATCGGCATCCGTTCGGTGGACCCGGACGAGAAGCGCCTGATCAAGACCCACAAGGTGGATGTCTATGACATGCGCTACATCGACGAGAACGGCATGAAGCGCACCGTAGAAGCAGCGCTGGCAGGCATCGACGAGAACACCCATCTGCATGTCAGCTTCGATGTGGACTTCCTCGACCCCAGCATCGCGCCGGGCGTGGGCACCACTGTGCCGGGCGGGGTGAACTACCGCGAGGCGCAGCTGGTGATGGAGATGATCGCCGACACCGGGCGCATGGGTTCGCTGGACATCGTCGAGCTCAACCCCTTGCTGGACAAGCAGAATGCCACCGCCGAACTGGCCGTGGACCTGGTCGAAAGCCTGTTCGGCAAGTCCACCCTGATGCGTGACTGACGGCGCCGCCTGAACGGATCTGTGATCCGTTCACGCCCGCTCCACGCCACTGCCGCCAGATTGCACTTCACGCGGCGGTGGTGGGCATTGGCCTTCTCCCGCCGAGCGAAAGAATCCCATCCGCGAATGAAGCGGTGTAGCGGCAAACCCAAGGAGAAGCCCATGAAGCGCGTAGTTGCCCTGATGCTGTTGTCGATGTTCTCGGTGGCCCTGCTGGCCGGCTGCAACACCATTGCCGGTGCCGGCAAGGACGTGCAGAAGGCGGGCGAGAAGGTCGAGGACACCGCGAAGGGCCGTTGAGCCCTGCACGGAACGGAAAGAGAAAAGGCCGGGGATTTCCCCGGCCTTTTTTTGCGCGTGCTTTTCGCTGCGTGCTGTCGAAGCGGAGTGAACCATTCAAGCAGGTGAGCATCTATTTCATTGCCGGTTGACCGGTATTCAACAGCTGCTGCGCGAAGCTGGAGCCACGGTAAGAACGCCGTTGCAACCAAGGACTCCCAGCAATGAACAAAGACATCATTTCCGGCAAGTGGTCGCAGCTGAAGGGCAAGGCCCAGGCCAAGTGGGGCGATCTGACCAACGACGATTTCGATGTGGCCGAGGGCAATGCCGAGTATCTGGCCGGTCGCCTGCAGGAACGTTATGGCTGGGCCAAGGACCGCGCGGAGAAGGAAGTGCGTGAGTTCCAGGACGCCGTGAGCAAGGACTACCCGGACTACAAGTAAGCACTTCGGTTTCCCCCACAACACAACGCCCGCACCGAGAGGTTGCGGGCGTTGTGTTGTCTGGGCGGGACGATCAGCTCGCCGGCGGGTCCGGCACGTAGCGGTTGGGGAAGGCCTGTGGTTCGCGCGGCAGGCGCGACGGCGAATCCACCAGGATGCCGCGTGCGCGCAGGTTGCGGGCGCTGTCGTAACGCAGCTGCAGTACCTGTGCGGGGCTGCGGCTGGCGCGTTCGAAGTCGGTATCGCGCACCGAAGACTGCTCGCGTGCACCGTGGCCGGTGCCCAGCGCTGGCGCCTGCGACTTGCTGGCGTAGCCCTCGATGCGGCTGCTGCTGGCGCTGGCATCGGCCGATGCTTCCGCCGCCGGGGCTGGCAGCGGCAGGCCACGGCGCAGGATCGGATCCGGACGCCAGCGGCGCGCTTCCTCGAACACCGCTACGCCCACCACGCCGATGTTGTCCGGGCGGCCGGTGCGGCTGGCATAACTGCCGCTGGGGCTGCTGAACACGAACTGCGCCACTTCGTCCTGGCTCTTGCGCCAGCCGGTGATGTCGGCGCGCTGGCCGGGATTGAGCACGTAGCCGGTCTGCGAAGGATCGGCATCTTCGCCGGAGATGGCGTTGACGCCGTCTACCGACAGCACCACCAGCACCCGGCGCGGGCTGTCGTTGTACAGGCGCACGGCGTAGCGGTGGCCGCGCTCGCCGGCCACCCAGCGCTGGCCCTCGGCGGGGTAGCTGCGCAGTTCGGTGCCGCGGTCGCGGTCGACCAGGGCCATGCGCACGGGGCCGCCGTCGTACACCGGCGGCGGCATCGGGGCCGGGCGGAAGCCGGCCAAGGGCAGGATCAGCAGCAGGGGCAGCAGGCGTTTCATCGGGCGTCTCCAGCGGGGTTGCGTGAATGAACGCGCCGCAGGCCCTGACGGGGTTGGTGGCGTGCAAGGTAAACTGGCCCCGTTCATCGAAGGTTACCCCACGCAGTCATGACGACCCGAGTCCTTACCGGCATCACCCCCTCCGGCACGCCCCACCTGGGCAACTACGTTGGCGCCATCCGTCCGGCCATCGCGGCCAGCCGCGCGCCGGGGATCGAGAGCTTCTTCTTCCTGGCCGACCTGCACAGCCTGATCAAGTCGCAGGACCCGCAGCGCACCCAGCGCGCGACCCTGGAGATCGCGGCCAGCTGGCTGGCCTGCGGCCTGGACCCGGAACACGTGTGGTTCTACCGCCAGAGCGACATCCGCGAGACCACCGAGCTGATGTGGTTCCTGACCGCCATCGCCAGCAAGGGCATCCTCAACCGCGCGCACGCCTACAAGGCGGCCGTGGACAAGAACCGCGAGGAAGGCGTGGACGAGGACGCAGGCGTCAGCGCCGGCCTGTTCATGTACCCGGTGCTGATGGCCGCCGACATCCTGATCTTCAAGGCCAACCAGGTGCCGGTGGGCCGTGACCAGATCCAGCACATCGAGATGGCGCGTGATTTCGCCCAGCGCTTCAACCACGTGTACGGCAAGGAGTACTTCCCGCTGCCGGACGTGGTGATCGACGAGCAGGTGGCGACGCTGGCGGGCCTGGATGGCCGCAAGATGAGCAAGAGCTACCACAACACCATTCCGCTGTTCGTGCCGCGCGAGGAGCTGAAGAAGCTGGTGTTCTCGATCCTGACCGACTCGCGTGCACCAGGCGAGCCGAAGGACACCGAGGGCTCGGCGCTGTTCCAGATGTACCAGGCGTTCGCCACCCCGGAACAGACCGCGGAATTCGCCAACGCGTTCGCCGCGGGCATCAGCTGGGGCGATGCCAAGCAGCAGCTGTTCGAGCGCATCGACAGCGAGCTGTCGCCGCTGCGCGAGCGCTACAACGCGCTGATGGCCGAGCCGGAGAAGATCGAGGCGCTGCTCAAGCGCCGTGGCCAGCAGCTGCGCGAGCAGCTGGCGGCACCGCTGCTGGACGAGCTGCGCCATGCGGTCGGCCTGCGTGATCTGTCCAGCGCGGGCGATATCGCCAGCGAGGATGCCGGCGTGGCCCGCGTGGCACCGCCGCTGTTCAAGCAGTACCGTGAAAAGGATGGCCGCTTCTACTTCAAGCTGACCGCTGGTGACGGCACGCTGCTGATCCAGAGCGAAGGCTTCGATTCGCCGCGCGATGCGGGCCAGCTGATCGCGGTGATCAAGCAGGCCGAGCAGGGCGACCAGCTGCAGAGCGAGCTGTTCAAGCTGGACGCCGAGGTAGACGCCGTGCTGGCTGCCCTGGCCGTGCTGCGCGAAGCGTAAGGGGTAGTGCCGGCCGCTGGCCGGCAACTGCACGTTCCCCAGGCTCCCGGAAATGCCGGCCAGCGGCCGGCACTACCCGTGAACGAAGGTCATGGCATGATGTCCGCGCGCCTCCGGCGCGATGACATGGAGTCTGCGATGGCCTGGTTGTCGCTGCTGCTGTTCCTGCCCTGGTTCCTGCTGCTGGGCAGCCTGTACTGGCTGTTCCCGCGCCAGCCGCGCACCGCGCGGCGGCGCCTGTTCGACAGCACCACCCTGGTGCTCGCATTCGCGCTGAGCATCGTGTCGATGCTGTGGGGCTACCGCATTGGCGTGGTGCAGCCGGGCGCGGGCCCGATCTGGCCGCAGGTGCTGGCGGTGCTGTACGCCTACGGCGCGTTCCTGGCGGTGCTGGTGTTGGCCCTGTTGCTGCGGCCGCGGTTCGCATTGCGCTCCGGCTGATCGGTAGTGCCGGCCGCTGGCCGGCACATGCATTCTCCTGGCTATCCCGAGGTTGCCGGCCAGCGGCCGGCACTACCCGACCAAAGCCGCATCGAACCCGGGCCGCCTGCGCGCCTACCATGGGGGTCTGTTCCCGATCCTGCCAGGTGCGTGCCGATGACCGCCGACCCCAGCATCCACACCATCGATACCGGTTTCCAGCGCCCGGATTTCGACGCGGCTTACCTGATCGTTGAGAACGGCCGCGCTGCGTTCGTCGACTGCGGCACCGGCCTGTCGGTGCCGGCGATGCTGCAGGCGCTGGCGGATGCCGGCCTGGGCGTGGAGGCGGTGGACTGGCTGCTGCTCACCCACGTGCATCTGGATCATGCAGGCGGTGCAGGCCTGCTGATGCAGCAGTTGCCGAATGCGAAGGCGGTGCTGCACCCGCGCGGTGCGCCGCACATGATCGATCCGACCCGCCTGATCGCGGGTGCCACGGCGGTGTATGGCGCCGAAGAGATCGCGCGCAGCTATGGTCGCATCGAGGCGATTCCGGAGCACCGTGTGGTGGCGGCCGAAGACGGCCACCGCATCGATCTGGCCGGCCGCGAGCTGGTGCTGCTACATACCCCGGGCCACGCGCTGCACCACTACTGCGTGTGGGATGCGCGCAGCCGCAGCTGGTTCACCGGCGATACGTTCGGCATCTCCTACCGCGAGCTGGATAGTGCGCAGGGTGCTTTCATCTTCCCCACCTCATCGCCGGTGCAGTTCGATCCGGAGGCGATGAAGGCCTCGATCCGGCGCATGCTCGATTACGCGCCGCAGGCGATGTACCTGACCCACTACGGTCGTGTGGAACAGGTGGAGAAACTGGCCGATGACCTGTTCGAGCAGATCGATGCGATGGC
This sequence comes from Stenotrophomonas sp. 28608_Sma, assembly GCF_056486185.1. Classification (NCBI taxonomy): domain Bacteria; kingdom Pseudomonadati; phylum Pseudomonadota; class Gammaproteobacteria; order Lysobacterales; family Lysobacteraceae; genus Stenotrophomonas; species Stenotrophomonas sp. 28608_Sma. The sequence continues at coordinate 339,912 of NZ_CM151308.1, forward strand.
CGCCATCGGCCGCCAGTGCGATGGCCGACCGGACCGCCACCGCTGCCTGCTGGCCGCACTGCAGGCGCTGTACCTGGAACGTGCACAGCTGCATGGCTGTGCGCTGGACGATGCGGCGGTGACTGCGGTGCTGGCGATGGACATCGAACTCAACGCGCAGGGCCTGGCCTGCTGGCTGGACCGCATCAGCAGGTAGATCCACGTCATGCGTGGATGACGTGGACCCAGGCTGCGCCGTGATGTCACGACCACGTTACACTCTGGTGACTTCCAAGCTAGCCGTGGTACTGCCGTGAATCCGATGCGCGTGTTGCTGCTGTCGTCCTGCCTGTTTGTCGGTGGCCTGGCCCATGCGGCCAACGACCTGCCCGGCGGCGGTATCGATCCGCAGGCACTATCGCGCCACGTGCATGTGCTGGCATCGGATGAATTCGAGGGCCGCGCGCCGGCCACCGAGGGCGAAGAGCGCACGGTGCAGTACCTGATCGAGCAGTTCCGCAGCTACGGCCTGCAGCCGGGTGGCGTGGATGGCAGCTGGGTGCAGCCGGTGCCGCTGGTGCGCGCACAGCTGGAGGGCGCGGCCAAGGCCAGCCTGTCGCTGAAGCAGGGCAAGCGCGCGCTGGCCAACGGCGTGGACGTGACCCTGCAGAGCCTGCAGCCGCGTAAGCGCGTGCAGATCAAGGATGCGCCGCTGGTGTTCGTCGGCTACGGCATCGACGCGCCGGAACGCCAGTGGAACGACTACAAGGACGTGGACCTGCACGGCAAGATCGCCGTCGTGCTGATCAACGACGCCGATTTCGAAGCCGATGCGCCGGGCGCGTTCGACGGCAAGGCGGTGACCTACTACGGCCGCTGGACCTACAAGTTCGAGGAAGCCGCGCGCCGTGGCGCCGAGGGCGTGTTGATCGTGCACGAGACCGCACCGGCCGCCTATGGCTGGGCCACGGTGAAGAGCTCGGGCACTTCGCCGCTGTTCGACATCGAGCGCGGCCAGGCCGAGGCGATGGCCCAGCACACCCCGCTGCGTGGCTGGATGCAGCGCGAACTGGCCGAGGCGATCTTCGCCGACGCCGGCCTCGACTTCGATGCCGAGAAGCGCAAGTCGATGCGCGCCGACTTCCGTCCGGTGGCGCTGGACAACGCGAAGCTGAGCGTTGATTTCGCGCTCAAGCGCGAGCAGGTGGTGACCCGCAACGTGGTGGCCAAGCTGCCCGGTGGCGAGCATGCCGACGAGGCGGTGATCTTCTCGGCGCACTGGGATGCCTTTGGTATCGGCCAGGCCGACGCCAAGGGTGACCGCATCCGCCGCGGTGCGATCGACAACGCCACCGGTGTGGCCACCGTGCTGGAACTGGGCCGGGTGTTCGCCGCCGGCCCGCAGCCGCAGCGCACGCTGTACTTCGTGGCTCTCACCGCCGAAGAGAAGGGCCTGCTGGGTGCCAGCTACTACGCCGCGCACCCGCTGGCGCCACTGGACAAGACCGCCGCAGTACTGAACATCGAGATGTTCAGCCCGGATGGTGCGACCCGTGACATCGCGTCGTGGGGCAAGGGCCGGGTCTCGCTGGAAGGTGACCTGGAACGCGTGGCCAAGGCCCGCGGCCGCAGCTACAGCCCGGACCCGAATCTGGAAGCCGGCTTCTTCTACCGTGCCGACCACTTCGCCTTCGCCCGCCTGGGCGTGCCGGCGATCACCATCGGCCCGGGCCTGGACAAGCTGGACGGCGGCGTTGAAGCCGGCCGCGCGCTGCGCGAGAAGTACTTCGCCGACTGCTACCACCAGGCCTGCGATGCGTGGACCCCGAGCTGGGACCCGAGCGGCCATGCCGCCGACACCCTGCTGGTCTACGACCTGGGCGCCGAGCTGGCCAACAGCCGCCGCTGGCCGACGTGGGAAAAGGAATCGGAGTTCCGCGGCGCGCGCGACAAGAGCGAAGCGGCCCGCCGTTGAGGTAGTGCCGGCCGCTGGCCGGCAACTCCCTGCTCTTTCCGGAGGTTCATGAGGTTGCCGGCCAGCGGCCGGCACTACCGAAAGAGGTGGCGTTGCCGGCCAGCGGCCGGCACTACCTGCGCCGGCGCAGCAGCTTCCACGCGCCCCAGCCACTGGCGGCGAGCGCTGCCAGATAGCACGCCACCATCGTGCGCAGTCCAACCGGCGACCCTGCATTGATGCCGCGATGCAGGCGCAGTTGCAGCGAGCTGTGGCCGCTGCCCAGGTCCACCGCCAGCTGCAGCGCCAGCGCGGCGCAGAACACCAGCAGGGCAATCCCGAATCCGATGCGCGGCCACGCGGCCTGCGCGTTGGGGCGGCGCAGCAGCCAGGCCAATGCCGTGGCTGCGGCCAGCGTCGCCGCGATCCACATCAATGGCGTGGCGGGAGACGCAGCGGCCACCGGCAGTGCACCGGTGGCCGCGATCAGGGCAACGCGCTTACTTGCGGGTGCCGTCGAGCCAGTTCGGGCCCTTGTTGGTAAGGAAGAACACATAGACCACCAACGATACCGCGATCGTCGCGGTCACGTAGATGGCGAACCAGTCGACGTGGCCGGTCTTCAGCGCGCCCTGGTACAGCAGCGGGGCGGTGCCGCCGAACAGCGAGTTGGCCAGCGCATAGCCCAGGCCCACGCCCAGTGCACGCACGTGGGTGGGGAACAGCTCGGCCTTCACCACCGCGTTGATCGAGGTGTAGCCGGTGAGGATGACGAACGCCAGCGCCAGGGTCAGGAAGGCCAGGGTGGCGTCATGCTGGTGCGGCAGCTGGGTGATCAGGTACCAGCTGTACAGCACGCCGCCGACGCCGAAGAACACCAGCAGGGTCTTGCGGCCGATGATGTCCGACAGCCAGCCGCCGACCGGCTGCAGCACCATCAGGAACGCCAGCACGCCCAGGTTGATCAGCGTGCCGGTCATCGGATCGTTGCCGGCGAAGGCGCTCTGGATCATCTTCGGGCCGTTCACCGAGTAGGTGTAGAAGGCCACGGTGCCGCCAGCGGTGATCAGGAAGCAGAGCAGCAGCGGCCGCCACTGGTGCACGAACAACTCGTACATCGAACCGGACTTCTTTGCCTTGCCCTCGCGCGCGGCCTCGATGGACGACTCCGACAGCGACTCGTCCATGCCACGGCGCAGCCAGAACACCACCACCGCGGCGATGCCGCCGATGCCGAAGGCGATGCGCCAGCCCCACTCGGAGATCTCCGGCTTGCCCCAGAAGGTCAGCATCAGCAGCAGGGTCAGCTGGGCCAGCACGTGGCCGCCGACCAGGGTGACGTAGTGGAAGGAGGACAGGAAGCCGCGACGGCCGGGAATGGCGGCCTCGGACATGTAGGTGGCGCTGGCGCCGTACTCGCCGCCGGTGGCAAAGCCCTGCAGCAGGCGCGCGAACAGCAGGATGACTGCGGCCCAGATGCCGATGCTGGCGGCGGTGGGGGTGATGGCGATCAGGAACGAGCACAGCGCCATCAGCGTGACCGAGACGGTCAGTGCCAGGCGGCGGCCATGGCGGTCGGCGAAGCGGCCGAAGAACCAGGCACCGATCGGGCGCATCAGGAACGTGGCGGCGAAGATCGCCCACACGTACATCGTGGAGTTCTTGTCGTCCGGCGAGAAGAACTGCGATTCGAAGTACACGGCGAACACCGAGTACACGTAGACGTCATACCACTCCACCAGGTTGCCGGCGGAGCCTTTGAGGGTGTTGGAGATCGACCTGCGCAGGGCAGCGCGGTCGTTCGCGGGTACGGCAGGTTGGGACGTGGTGCTCATCTGGGTGGGAATCCTCGATGCGGCGCGTCCGTGCGCAGGGAAAACGGCGCACGGCCTTGGGGCGGCGCGGCCGGGCAGCCCTCTTGGTACTGCATCGGCCGTCAACACGGGGTAGCAGACCAGAGCAGGGTGCATGGATGGATGACAGCGTGCCACCGTATGGGGTCCCGGACCATACTCAAAACGTCCTAGAATCCGCCTTCCCCCGGCTCCCTGGTGTGTCATGTCGGCTCCCCCCTCTTCGTCTGCGGCTGCCCCCCGGGGTGGCCTTGTCGCGCTGGCTCTGCTGCTGGTCTACGTGGTCTGGGGCTCGACCTACCTGGGCATCGCCAAGGCCCTGCACGGCGGCGCGCTACCGCTGACGATGGTCTCCGGCAGCCGCTTCATCATTGCCGGTGGCCTGATGTTCCTGGCCTTGCGCCTGTTCTGGAAGATGCCGAACCCGACCCTGCGGCAGTGGCGCAACCTGGTCATCATGGGCGTGACCATGCTGGTGCTGGGCAACGGCATGGTGGTGCTGGCCGAGCGTGAGGTGTCCTCGGGCCTGGCCGCCACCGCAGTGGCCTCGGTGCCGCTGTGGATGGCGCTGTTCTCGGCGCTGCGCGGCCAGCACGCCAGCCGTGGCGAATGGCTGGGCATCGCCATCGGCTTCCTGGGCGTGGTCTGGCTCAACGCCGGCAGCAGCCTGACGGCCTCGCCGACCGGGCTGGTGCTGCTGCTGATCGCGCCGATCGGCTGGGCCTTCGGTTCGGTGTGGGCGCGTGGGCTGGACCTGCCGGGCCCGTTCATGACCGCTGCCGGGCAGATGCTCTGCGGCGGCGTGCTGCTGGTGCTGATCGGCCTGGCGGTAGGCGAGCGCCCGACCACGCTGCCCGATACCGGTGGCCTGCTGGCGATGGCCTACCTGTGCGTGTTCGGCTCCATCGTCGCGTTCACCGCCTACGTGTGGCTGCTGCAGAACGTGCGCCCCGCGCTGGCGGGCAGCTACGCGTACGTCAATCCGGTGATCGCGGTGCTGCTGGGCGCACTGCTCAACGGTGAGCGTTTCGGCTGGCGCGACCTGTTGGCGATGGTGGTGATTCTTCTGGGTGTGGTGGTGCTGACGATGGCAAGGACGAGAAAGAAATGAGCATGGATGAGAAAGAACAACGCCGGGGCCTGCTGGTCACCGCGTCCACCTTCGTGATCTGGGGCCTGGTGCCGGTGTACTGGCACCTGCTCAACGAGGTGCCCTCGTTCCAGATCATCGCCCACCGCATCATCTGGAGCACCGTGCTGGTGCTGGGCTGGCTGCTGATCAGCTCGCGCCTGGGCTGGTGGCAGAAGATCGCCGCGCAGCCGCGTGCGCTGCCGATCCTGCTGGTGTCGAGCCTGACCATCGCCTTCAACTGGGGCCTGTACATCTGGGCGGTCAACGCCGGCCATGTCATCGAGACCAGCCTGGGCTACTTCATCAACCCGCTGGTGAACGTGCTGCTGGGCGTGCTGGTGCTGAAGGAACGCCTGCGCCGCCTGCAGTGGGTGGCGGTGGCAATGGCGGCGGTGGGCGTGGCCTGGCTGACCATCGACGCCGGTACACCGCCGTGGATCGCGCTGGGCCTGGCCTGTTCGTTCGGCCTGTATGGCCTGTTGCGCAAGCTGGTTTCGGTCGACCCGGTGGCCGGCCTGGGCGTGGAAAGCATGTACCTGTTCCTGCCGGCGCTGGCCTTCGCGATCTGGGCCGAGAACGGCCATGGCGGCGCGTTCTTCCATGGCTGGGGCTGGCGCAACGACCTGCTGCTGATCTTCGGCGGCGCAGTCACCGCCGTGCCGCTGATCGGCTTCGCCTACGGCGTGAAGCGCATTCCGCTGTCGCTGGTCGGCATCCTGCAGTACATCGCGCCGAGCCTGCAGCTGCTGCTGGGTGTGTTCTTCTTCCACGAAGCGTTCGACACCGCCAAGGCGATCGGCTTTGCCGCGATCTGGGCCGGCCTGGTGCTGTTCGTCGGCGACAACATCCGCACGATGCGCGCCAAGCGCTAGCGCCGCGTCCGCTCGGCTGACACGTGTGCACAAAAAAGAGCGGCGCCCCGAGGGGCGCCGCTCTGCTTCCATCCACAGCCAGGAGAGAGTTGGCTGTGACGGGAACGCGGTTGCAGGCTTAGAAGCGCTGCTGGTACTTCATGTACATGAAGCGGCCGATGTCGAAGCCACCGTAGTAGGTGAAGCTGCTGTTCGGCTGGCTGTACATGATCGGACCCTGGTGGTCGAAGACGTTGTTCACGCCCAGCGACACGGTGCCGTCCCACGGCAGGCTGTAGCGCACCTGCAGGTCGTGGAAGGTGTTGGAGCCCACCTTGTTGGTCGGCGATGCACTGGTGTACGACGAACTGAAGCCCGGCAGGTTGCACTCGTCCATGTACGAGCACTTCTCCTTCATGCTGGAGTAGTAGCGCGCGGTCCAGCCGATGCCGAGGTCGCCGTACTGCCAATCCAGGTTGAAGGTCGAGCGGACGCGGAAGTCGCCGCCCCAGCTGGTGCGCTGCTCCACCGGCGTGGTCGCGGCGTTGTCGTTGCGCTGCTTCAGGTAGTCGGTGTAGGTGGTGTTCCAGTTGACGGCGAACTGGCCGAACGTGGTTTCCGGCAGGCGGTAACGCACGTTGATGTCATAGCCGGCGGTTTCGCGGAAACCGGCATTGACCAGCGAGCGGTCCAGGCTGTTGACCTGGCCGTTGCTGCCACGGGTGAAGCGGCCACAGGCGGCGTCCGAACCCTGCACATAGCACTGCTCGAGAATGCTGTTGGTGGTCTCGGAGACGATGGCGTTGTTGATGCGGATCTTCCACCAGTCGAGGCTGACATCCAGGCCGGCCACGAAGTCCGGGCTGTACACCAGGCCCACGGTCCAGGTCTTGGCGGTTTCCGGCTTCAGCGCCGCGTTGGAACCCGAGTTGAAGTCGACGGTCGACTGCTGGCCCGGCTTGGTGGCAACGGTGCCATCGCTGTTGAGCTGGCGGAAGTTGGCCGGCACCTTCAGCGCCTGGCAACGGGCAGCAACGGTCGGGCTGGTGGCCGCGGTACCGAACGAGGTATCGCACGGATCGGTGAACGAATCGCGGGTACTGACGGTGCCACCGTACAGGTCATCCACGGTCGGTGCACGGAAGCCGGTGCCGTAGGTGGCGCGTACCAGCAGGCTGTCGATCGGCTTCCACTTCAGGCCGAACTTGCTGTTGGTGGTCGAGCCGAAGTTGTTGTAATCCGAGTAGCGACCGGCCACGTCCAGCGACAGTTCGCGCGCGAACGGCAGATCGGCCAGCAGTGGCACCTGCAGCTCCAGGTAGACCTCGTTGAGCGAGTAGTCGCCACGGGTCGGCTGGCCGGTGGTGCCGGTAATCTCACCCTTCTGCACCCGCATGTCCGGGGTGTAGCTGGCTTCTTCGCTGCGGTGCTCGAAGCCCATCGCGCCCATGATGTCGCCGGCCGGCAGGGTGAACAGCGAACCGGAGATGTTGGCGCTGGCCACCTTGGTGGTGCTCTTCATCTTGTCGACGAAGCGGGCGAACAGGTAGTCCTGTACGTCCTGGTTGCTCAGCGAGCCAGGGCCGGTATAACCCATCGGCGCAGCCGGGTTCCACGGCACGCAGCCGGCGATCACCGCACCCGGTGAGCCGCAGCGGGCCACGTTGCCATCCATGAAGGACGGGCCGACGGCCTGGTTGACGTGCGGCTGGTACATGCTGCCGGTACCGATGCGCTCGCCTTCATTGCGGTTGTACATGTAGCTGACGTTCCAGTCCCAGTACCGCGAACCGGTTTCGAAGCTGCCTTCCAGGCCGATGCTGGCGCGCTTGGTCTCCAGATTGTTCTCGGTGCCGCGCGGCAGCTCCTCGGAGCGGTGCGCGAACAGCACATCCTGGCCCCACAGGTTGAACGTGCTGTCCTTGGACAGGGCGGCACGGCTGCCGTTGCGCGCCTGGGCGGCGCTGACCGAGTACGGGTAGCCGGCCAGCTGCTTGGTCGATTCGCGCTTGCTGTACAGCGCGTCGGCGACGATGCGCAGGTCGTCGGTGATCGAGAAGCCGCCGTTGGCGAACACCGAGGTGCGCTCCAGGCCGGTCAGCAGGCTCATGTTGGTCTTGCTGTTGGCACCATCGGCCGGATCCGGCGCGTGGAAGTTGCCCTTCTGGCTCGGATCGCCGCCCGGGCCCACGGTCAGGTTCTTGCCACCGACGGTGACGTAGCCCCACGGGGTGTTGCCGTTCAGGTTGTCGGTCGGGTGGCGCGGGCCGTTGGGATAGCGGCTGAACTCGCGATCCTTGCCCAGCACTTCGTCTTCCTTGGTGCGCTCAGCACCCACGGTGAACCAGCCGCGGTCGAAGGTCTTGCCGAAGGTGGCGCTGTAGGAGCGCTTCTGGCCGTCACCCTGGCCGTACTGGCCGACATAGACGCTGGCTTGGCCACCGTCGAAGTTCTTGCGGGTGATGATGTTGACCACGCCGGCGATGGCGTCCGAGCCGTACAGCGCGGACGCGCCATCGGTCAGCACTTCCACGCGCTCGACGATGGCCGACGGAATCGAGGCCAGGTCGGAGTAGCCTCCGGCGCTGACGCCCATGCGGCGGCCGTCGATCAGCACCAGGCTGCGTTCCGGGCCGAGGTTGCGCAGGCTGACGTACATGCCGCCGAAGTCGCGCGAGGAGGTCAGCGAAGACGCGCGGCCCATGCTCGGCGAACCTGCGGCGGGAATGTCCTGCAGGATGTCGGCGACGTTGACGTAGCCCTTCTTCTCGATCTCGGCGCGGTTGAGCGCGATCACCGGCTGTGCGGTCTCGACACTGGCCTGGCGGATGCGCGAGCCGGTGATTTCGATGCGGTCGAGAGTGGTGGTGGCGTCGCCGGTGCTCTGTGCGAAGGCGGGGGTGGTGCAGCTGGCGGCCAGCGCGATGACGATCGCGTTGCGCAGCGGAGTGGTTTTCAGGGACATCCGTGAAATCTCGTGTTTCAGGAAAAACATGCGCCCGTTCTATGGGCGCGTGGGGTGCTGCAAACCAACGTGGGGGGCGCGATTCTAGAATGTTTCCATTCGTAACTGTTTGTCTCGACGCCGATAGAAGTGCGCGAAAATGAATCGCAACCAACAATCCACAGATGCGCTGTGCGCTGCGTCACGCGCGCTGCGTTTGCGATGGGCAGAGGCATCGATAGCGGCACAAACCCGGCATGCTTGAGCGGTTGCGACAACACGTCGCAGTGCACAACCATGCCCAGGCGCTCTTCAGTTGCGACGCGCCCACCTGCATGGAATGCTCGTCTCGTTGTCACCGAACGAAGGAGATGAAGGAGTGATTCATCTTGAAGAGGCACGCCGTCGCGTGGAGGCTGCACTTGTCGACGACGAAGAACCGGTTGTCATCACGAACGAGCATGAGGTGGTCGAAGGCTGGCTGTTCTGCTTCCAGTCGTTGCGCTACCTGCAATCCGGCGAGATCTCAGACGCGCTGGCCGGCAATGGGCCGATCTTCTTCGACAGGCAGACGGGCGAGCAGCACGCGCTGGGCACGGCATATGCGCCTGAAGAAGCCCTGCGTCAGCATCTGGCACTGCGCGCCCTGCCGTCTGATGCCGCGGCGGCGGATTTCTGAGTTCGGCAACGAAAAAGGGACGGAGCTTTCGCTCCGTCCCTCTGCAGGATGCGCAGTCTGTCGCTGCGTGATGCTCAGGTTTCGCGCAACGCCGTGGTGATCGGCAAACGCGCCGCGCGCAGCGCCGGGAACAGGCCGCCGACCAGGCCGATGCCCAGCGCCCATTTCAGGCCGGTCCACAGCAGTTCCGGCGACACATGGAACTTGAACACCACTGCGCTGAAGTTGCTGCCGATGGTGGACACGCTGTAGCCATTGAACAGCAGCCATGCCACCGCACACCCCAGCAGGCCGCCGAGCAGTGCCAGCAGCATCGTCTCCAGCATTACCGCCGTCACCACCGGCAGGCCGCGGAAGCCGATCGCGCGCATGGTGGCGATCTCGCGCGCACGCGTGGCGACCGCCGCGTACATGGTGTTGAGCGCGCCGAACACCGCACCGACCGCCATGATGGTGCCGATCACCTTGCCGAGGATGTCGATCAGCTTGGTCAGCCCGCCGCCCTGCTTGCTGTAGTAGACGCGGGTGGTTTCCACGTCCAGTTTCAGGCGCGGGTCGGCGGCGACGGCGGCCTTGAACTGCTCGAAGCCGGCCTTGCCATCGGTGCGCACGCTGATCGACTGCCACGCACTGCGCTGGTAGGTGGTGGCCAGCGTATCGGCGTCGGTCCACAGTTCCGAATCATGCGCATCGCCGGTGGCGAACACACCCACCACGGTCCAGGTCTGGTTGCCCAGCGTCAGCGTCTTGCCAACGTCCAGATCGCGGAACTGGCCCTTGGCGCCCTGGCCGACCACGATCTCGCGCAGGCCGGTGGCGAACGTGCGGCCTTCGACGATCTTGACCTTGTCATGCAACGCCCACGCCTGCGGGCCGACGCCGCGGAACTGCGCGTTGACGTCGGTGCCATCAGACTTCGATACCAGGTTGACCACCTGCGACAGCTCCGGTGACAGCAGCGGCCGGCCTTCGGCATCGCGGCTGATGCCGGGCAGGGTGGACAGCGTCGGCACCTGTTCGCGGGTGATGACCGAGTTGATTTCGGCCTGCGAGCCGCCGCGCAGCACGATGGCGGTGGTGTCATCGCCGGTGTTGTTGAGCGTGGCCTGGAAGCCTTCGCCCATCGCCAGCATCGCCACCAGCACGCCGACCACGCCAGCGATGCCGACCACGATCACCGAGGACGCGCCCCAGCGCTGCGGCAGGCTGGCCACGCCGATGCGGGTGGCGGCCAGTGCAAGTCGCCCACCGCGGGTCAGCAGCAGCCACAGTGCCACCAGCACGGCCACGGCCAGCACGCCGATCCACGGCAGGCTGATCCACAGCACCAGGCCGATCACCAGCAGCAGCACCGTCACGCCGTTGCCCAGCCACTTCTTGAGTTTGCTCTTGAACATGTCTGCGTTCTCCTCAGCGGCCGGCCAGTGCGTCGACGATCTTCAGGCGCTTGGCACGCAGCGCGGGCAGCAGGCCGACAATGGTGCCGATCAGCAGCACCAGGGCGACGCCCAGCAGCCAAGTATTCCACGGCACATGCGCGGGCAGCACGCCGCCGAAGTTCGCGGCCACCACCGGCAGCACCAGCGAGGCCAGCACCATGCCGAGCAGGCCGCCAAGGCCCACCAGCAGCACCGACTCGATCATCACCAGCGACAGCACGGTGCCATCCTTGAAGCCCAGCGTCTTCAGCGTGGCCAGTTCGGGCACGCGCTCGCGCACCGCCTGCGCCATGGTGTTGCCGGTCAACAGCAGCAGGGTGAAGAACACCGCACCCATGATCGACGTAACGATCATGCCGATGTCCGCGAACTGCTTGACGAAGGCCTGCTGGAACGCCGATTCGGTCTGTGTCTTGGTCTCGTGGTCGGAGTTGGCAGAAATCGCATCGATGGCCTGCGCCACCCGCGAGGACTGGTCAGGGTTGTCCAGGGTGATCGTGTAGTAGCTCACCTGGTTCTTGATGTAGTCGTTGGATTCATCGAAGTACTTCCAGTTCATCATCAACTGGCGTTCTTCGTTGCCCGCTTGTGTGCGGTCCTTCGAGCGGAAGATGCCCTTCAGTTCCAACGGCCAGTCATTGCTGCCGCCACGCGGGAAGATGGTTGCCTGCAGCGGGATGGTGTCGCCGATCTTCCAGCCGAACTGCTTGGCCAGCGTTTCGCCGACGATGGCGCCGGTGCGGGTCTGCTTCCAGTCTTCCAGCTGCGCCGGATCGATCTGCAGTTCACGGTAGACGTCGAAGTAGTTGGGTGACACCGAGAAGTTCGGGAAGAAGTTCTTCGGGTCCTGGTAGATGCCGCCGAACCACATGCCGTAGGCCACGTCGCGCACGCCGGCCACCTGCCGCACCTGCGCTTCCAGGCGGATCGGCAGCGATTGGGTGATCGACAGTCGTGAGGCCACCACCAGCCGATTGGCGCCCTCCACGCTGCCGCCGGAATTGAACGCCACGCGGACCGAATCGAGCATGCCGAACAGCAGAAAGGCGGCCACCACCGAAAGCAGGGTCAGCAATGTACGGGTGCGGCTGCGGAACAGCTGCGCCCACACCAACGAGAAGTATTTCATCGCCGTGGCCTCCGTCAGTGGGCCAGCGGCGCGTCGGCCAGCTCGCCCTTGTCCAGGTGCACCGTGTGCGTGGCGTACTCGGCGGCCTTCGGGTCATGGGTGACCATGATGATGGTCTTGCCATGCTCGCGGTTGAGCTGCTGCAGCAGGCCGAGGATCTCCTCGGCGGACTGGCGGTCGAGGTCGCCGGTGGGCTCGTCGCAGATCAGGAAGGTCGGGTCGGAGACGATCGCCCGCGCGATCGCCACGCGCTGCTGCTGGCCGCCGGACAGCTCATTCGGTCGGTGGTTGCGGCGGTCGGCCAGGCCGACCAGGGTCAGCGCGATCTCGGCATTGCGGCGGCGCTGCGCGGCATTGAGATGGGTCAGCAGCAGCGGCAGCTCCACGTTCTTCTGCGCGGTCAGCATCGGCATCAGGTTGTAGAACTGGAACACGAAGCCGACGTGGTGGCTGCGCCAGGTCGACAGCTGGCCGCCGCTCATCTGGTCGATGCGCTCGCCTTCGATGCTGATCTCGCCGCCGCTGGGGTTGTCCAGGCCGCCGATCAGGTTGAGCAGGGTGGTCTTGCCTGAGCCGGACGGACCCATCAGTGCGACGAAGTCGCCGCTGGCGATGTCCAGGTCGATGCCGTGCAGCACCTGCACCTTTTCGGGGCCGCGCTGGTAGGTCTTGGTGATGTTGCGCAATGAAACCAGGGTCGACATGGGTGGTTCTCCACGGAAGGCGGGAAACGGGGAAGCACCACGGCGGTGGCCGCAGGCATGCGTCGAGCGGTGTTGCCGGCGGCGCCCGCAGGCGCCAGGCCGTTACTGCGCTTGTTTCTGTTGCACCTTGGCGCCGTCGCGCAGGGTGTCCGGCGGGTTGACCACCACCGATTCACCCGCGCTCACGCCCTTGAGGATCTGGCGGTCTTTGCCCATCGCCTGGCCGGCCTCGACCGTGCGCTGCTGTACGCGGTTCTCATCACCCAGCACGAAGGCCACCGAGACGCTCTCGCGCTGCACCACGGCGCCCGCCGGCACGCGCACGCCCTGCGGCTTGGCGGCCGCCTGCGGCTGCGCCTGCTCCAGGAAGCTGACCCGCACGCCCATCTCCGGCACGATGCGCGGGTCCTTCACCTTCAGCGCCACGCGCACCTTCACCGTGGCCTTGCCGCGGTCGGCGGTGGGGATGATGGCGATGACCTCGCCGGGAATCTTCCATTCCGGGTAGGCATTGAGCGTGGCTTCCACCGGCATCTTCGGCTGCACGCGGCCGATGAAGGCTTCGCCGACCTCGACTTCGATCTCCAGCGAGTCCATGTCGACGATGGTGCCGATGCCGGTGCGGGTGAAGCCGCCGCCGGCCGACAGCGGCGAAACGATTTCGCCGGGCTGCGCAGCCTTGGCGGTGACCACGCCGGAGAACGGCGCGCGCACGATGTTGTTGTCCACGCCCAGGTCGGCGATGGCCAGCTGGTCGTTGGCCACCTTGACGTTGCGCTGTGCGGTGTCCAGCTGTGCCCGCAGGCTGTCGCGCTGGGCCACCGCCTGGTCGTACTGCGAGCGCGACACCAGCTGCTGGCCGACCAGTGCCTGCAGGCGGCTGGCTTCGGCGGCGGCCTGCTTCTGCTGTGCCTCCAGACCGGCCACCTGGCTGCGTGCGGCCTGCAGCTGCGAGGCATACAGGCTACGCTGCGCGTCGGCATCGATCGGGTCCAGCGTGGCCATGATCTGGCCCTGCTCCACGCGCATGCCTTCCTCGATCATCACCTCGCGCACCTTGCCGGTGATCTTGGCCGAGACCGTGGCCATGCGCCGGGCGACCACGTAGCCGCTGGCATCGAGCACCGAACTGCTGGCGCTGCCCTGCTGGATGGCCACGGCGGGTGCGGTTTCCACCTCCACCACCGGCGCACGCCCGAACAGGAAGGCGACGACGGCGGCGACCAGCAGCACGACCACGATGATCGCGATCCACAGCCAGCGGCGGCCACCACCACTGCCACTCCCTCCGGAGGCGGGCGGCGGGGACTTGCGGTCGATACGGAGTTCCTTCAACAGCTCGGCAGAAGCGTTCATTCGTTCCATCACAGACGTTCGGGCGGGTGTGGCCGGAAGAGCGGACGGCGGCGGTTCCGGCGGTGGAGCGTGCGGCACAGCATGAAGGCAGGCACAGCGATGACGGCAGTGACAGCTGTCACCCGATGACACTGACGGCGGCAACTGCGAAATGTGACCACGGCGGCACAGGATGGCAACGTCCCCGCTACCGGTACCGCCCATGGATCCGATCGCCCCGTCGCTGGCCCGCCTGCAGCAGGTACAGGTGCGTTACCGCGACCGTACCGCCCTGCATGGCATCGACCTGCAGGTACGCGCTGGCCAAGTGCTGGCGCTGCTGGGCCGCAACGGTGCCGGCAAGAGTACCGCGATCAGCGTGTTGTTGGGCCTGCGCCGCGCCGACGCCGGACAGGTCGAGCTGCTTGGCGCTGACCCGCAGCAGCGCGCCAGCCGTATCGGCCTGGGCGTGATGCTGCAGAGCACCAGCCTGCCGCCGATGCTGCAGGTGGACGAACTGGTGGCGCAGGCCAGCGCCTGCTATCCCGACCCGATGCCGTTGCAGGAGGTGCTGCAGCGTGCTGGCCTGCAGGCGCTCGCGCGCCGCCGCTACGGCCAGCTGTCAGGTGGCCAGCAGCGCGCCGTGCAGTTCGCCATCGCGCTGTGTGGCCGCCCGCGAGTGCTGTTCCTGGACGAGCCCACCACCGGCCTGGACATCCAGGCGCGGCAGGCGATGTGGCAGGCGATCCGGCAGCTGGTGGCCGAAGGCTGTGGTGTGCTGCTGACCACCCATTACCTGGAGGAAGCCGAAGCGCTGGCGCTGCAGGTGGTGGTGCTGGAGCAGGGCCGGGTGCTGGCCGACGCGCCGCTGAGCGAGCTGCGCCTGGCCGATCGGCCGCGCCGCATCCGCTGCCGCAGCGGGTTGCCCATTGCGGACGTGCAGCAGTGGCCGGGCGTGCAGGAGGTGCAGCGCGACGCCGAGCACCTGCAGCTGCTGGCGAGCCCGGCCGAGCCTGTGGTGGCGCGCCTGCTGGCCGCCGATGCGCAGCTGCGCGAACTGGAAGTACAGGGCGCGGCGCTGGCCGACGCCTTCCTCGATCTGACCCGGGAGGCCGCATGAACACCCTGATCCGTACCGCCAGCGCGCCAGCAGCCTCATGGCGCCGCGTACTGCGCCCCTACCGCGCCGAGCTGCAGGCCGAACTGCGCCGGGCCTGGCGCACGCCGGCGTTCGCGGTGCCCTCGCTGCTGTTCCCGGTGCTGTTCTATCTGCTGTTCGGCGTGCTGCTGGGGCGCGGTCATGCGCCGTTGTACCTGTTGGCCACCTACTGCGTGTTCGGCGCGATGGCCCCGGCCCTGTTCGGCTTCGGCGTGCAGTTGGCGCTGGATCGTGAAGGCGGCCTGCTGACTCTCAAGCGCGCGCTGCCGATGCCGGCGGCGGCACCGCTGCTGGCACGGCTGGCGATGGCGGTGATGTTCGCGCTGCTGGTGGCGTTGCTGCTGATCGGCGTCGCGCGCGTGCTCGGTGGCGTGCAGCTGCAGGCGTTGCAGATGGTGCAGCTGCTGGCGGTGGCGGGCCTGGCGGCGCTGCCGCTGGGGGCGATTGGCCTGCTGATCGGCAGCCATGTCAGTGCCAGCGCGGCACCGGCGATGGTCAACCTGGTCTACCTGCCGCTGGCCCTGCTGTCGGGCCTGTGGCTGCCGCTGTCGGCGCTGCCCACGCTGTTCTCGACGATGGCCCCACTGTGGCCGACCTGGCATCTGGCGCAGCTGGCGCTGCCGGTGGTCGGGCTGCCGGCAGTGGGCAGCGTGGCCGGCCACCTGCTGGTGCTGCTGGCGGTCACCGTGGTCGCGCTGCTGCTGGCGCGCCGCCGCCTGCGCCGGATCGGCTGAACTGGCATGATCGGCAGCGATCGTCCCCGCCTGGATTCTCTCGTGTCGTCGAGCTGGCTTGCGTCCCTGCTGCGCCCTGCGCCGGATTCGGCCGTGGCCGAACTGCTGCGACGTGGCAAGTCGCCCTGGAGCGGAGCGATCCACCTGCTGTGGTCGGTATGGATCTTCCTCACCCCGGTGCTGGGCAATGGCTTCACGCTGCGCTGGCTGCTGCTGACCCTGCTCAGCTATCCGTTGTTCCTGCTGCTCTATGCCAGGGTGATGCTGTCGCCACGGCACCATGGGTGGCGCTATGCGCTGGGCATGATCGTGCTGGCCCTGGTACTGCTGCCCTGGTACCCCTCGGGACTGAGCTACTTCGTGTTCGGCTGCGTGATGATCCGCATGAGCGGGCGCAGCAGCTGGTGGGCGTACCTGCTGCAGCTGACCGCGCTGAACCTGCTGTTCTGCGGCACCGCGCTGTACTTCGGCTATCCGTGGCAGGCCATGGTGTGGATGCCGGCGGTGTCGTTCATCGTCGGGCTGGTGGTGAACGTGGAGGCCCTGAGCCAGCAGCGCGACGTTGCCCTGCAGCTGTCCCAGGACGAGGTGCGGCGACTGGCCACCACCGCCGAGCGCGAGCGTATCGGCCGCGACCTGCACGACCTGCTGGGGCACACGCTGTCGCTGATCACGCTGAAGCTGGAGCTGGCACGCAAGCTCTACGATCGCGATGACGCGCGTGCACGGCAGGAGATCGGCGAGGCCGAGGACATTGCACGCGAAGCGCTGGCACAGGTGCGCAGTGCAGTGACCGGCATCCGCGCCAGCGACCTTGCTGGCGAGCTGGCATCGGCGCGCCTGCTGCTGGAATGCCAGCAGGTGCATCTGCAGTACACGACGCCACCTGCGATGCCGGTGGAGGTGGAGCGCGGGCTGGCGTTGGTGCTGCGCGAGGCGGCGACCAACATCGTGCGCCATGCGCAGGCGACCCGGGTGCAGGTGGATTTCATGCTTGAGGAACGACAGTTGGCGATGCAGATACGCGATGACGGCCGTGGCGGCGTGCAGGCCGAGGGCAATGGGTTGAGTGGCATGCGTGAGCGGGCCGCAGCACTGGGTGGCCAGTTGACGCTGCAGTCGCCGCGCGGGGCGGGCACCGTGCTGACGGTACGCGTGCCGTTGATGGCCGCGACCACGCCGCTGTCGCCCACGTCGTTGGCGCAGGACGGTGCCGCATGATCCGCATCCTGCTGGCCGAAGACCAGGCCATGGTGCGCGGCGCACTGTCGGCGCTGCTGGGCCTGGAGCCGGACATCGAAGTGCTGGGCAGTGCTGCCGATGGCGAGGCCGCCTGGCGGATGTTGCAGCAGCTGCAGCCGGACATCCTCGTGACCGACATCGAGATGCCCGGCTTGTCCGGTCTGGAACTGGCGCAGCGCATCGCCCGCCAGGAGCTGCCGATCAAGGTGGTGATCGTGACCACCTTCGCCCGTGCCGGCTTCCTGCGCCGTGCGCTGGAGGCGGGCGTGCTGGGCTACCTGCTGAAGGACGCACCGGCCGAGAACCTGGCCGATACCCTGCGCAAGGTGAAGCAGGGCATCCGCGCGATCGACCCGCAGCTGGCACTGGATGCGTGGTCGCAGGCCGACCCGCTGACCGACCGCGAACGCCGCGTGCTGCGGCTGGCGGGCGAGGGCCGCACCGCCAGTGAGATCGCCGAGCAGCTGGGGTTGTCGCACGGTACGGTGCGCAACTACCTGTCCGAGTGCATCGGCAAGCTGGGCGTGGCCAATCGGATCGAGGCGTATCGGCTGGCGCGGCAGAAGGGGTGGTTGTAGGGGCGGCCTGCTGTTCCCAATGATATCGTTTCCGCGACCGCGGGTGGGTGTCACTTTCTTTGCTCGTGCACCACGCTGCAGGAGCAGCGTGGAACGGCGTAGCCGGCCCGCAGGGTGGCGCACATGGATGTGCGCCATCAAGAAAGGAACCAAAGAAACGCTCCGCCGGCCGCGAGCCGGCGCGCTTCGCACGCCGGTGCCCTGCGCTCCTCGGTCCGTCGAGGGACGGTGCGGGAACTCGCTGCGCTCAGACACCCGCACCTCTTCGCCCTCGCCGGACCTGCGGTGCTCGGCTCGCTCAAGGCGGACTTGAAGGGCAAGATCAACAGCTAGAGCATCCACGCATGGCGTGGATCTACTGGGTGCAGCTGTGGCATTTGACCTTGGGTCCGCCTTGAGCGAGCCGAGCATCGCAGGGGAATCAGGGGCGAAGAGGCGCCGGTGTTTGAGCGCAGCGAGTTCGGCGCCGTCCCCTGATTCACCGAGAAGCACAGGGCACCGGTGCGCAGCACCGGCTCGCGCTCTGGCGGCGCGTTTCTTTTGGTTACTTTTCTTTTCGCGTGAAAAGAAAAGCGACACCCTCCGCGGTCGCGGAAACGATCCGCCGGGAACACCCGGCGAACCCTTTCAATCCTTCCCGCGCGCCATCGCCTGGAACACCCCATCACGCCGCACCCACAGGTGGAACAGCGCCGCACCCACATGCATCAGCACCGTGGCGAACAACACATACGCCAGCAGGCTGTGCGCATTGCGCAACGCGGCATACAGCGCCGGGGTATGCGGCACGATCGGCGGCAGGTGCAGGCCGCCCCACAGCACGATCGGGTAACCGCCGGCCGACAGCATCGCCCAGCCGATCAGTGGCATTGCCAGCATCAGTGCATACAGCATCCAGTGCGAGGCTTTGGCCGCCATCACCTGCCATACCGGCAGATCCGCCGGCAGCGGTGGCGGGCGATGGCGCAGCCGGTTGTACAGGCGCAGCAGCACCAGTACGCCGATGGCGATGCCCAACGGGCGATGCAGATCGATCAGCATCGGCCGCAGATGCAACGAAGCGACCATAGTCACGCCGATGAACAGCATGGCGATGATCATCAGTGCCATGGACCAGTGCAGCACGCGCGCGAGCAGGTTGAAGTGGCCGTTGCCGGTGCTCATCTTGCGGCCTCCTTCGGTTGCTCGACGTTGCCGGTGGCGCGCTCGCGTTCGCGGCGGTTGAAGGACTGCGAATACACCGCCGAGCGGGCGGCCAGGATCGGATCGTCACTGCCACGCACGCCACTGGGCAGGATCAGCGGATCGAAGTTGATCTGGCCGCAGGCGCCTTCTTCCTGCGACTGCAGGCGGTCCAGGCTGAGCACGCCGGCCACCACCTGATCACGCGATTCGGGCCACGGTACCGACGGATCATCGATGGCATCGCCGGGCTCGGCGGTGGTCACGACCAGGTTCCAGCGCACCGGGCCGCTGGCCAGGCGCTGCTGCAGTTCCTGGCTGAGGAAATCGACGCTGGCGTTCTTGCGCGTTTCCGCATCCATCTCGACCACCGGCGCCTGCGGCTGCCAGCGCCAGCGCACCGCGCGTTTCTGGCCCTGCGCGTTGGTGAACCAGAAGCTGTTGACGCTGTTGAAGGTGGTGTCAGCCCAGCTGCTGGTCCACGGCGCGGTCTTGGCCCACTGCTGGAACGCTTGTGCACTGGGGTATTTCGCCAGCACCGCGGCCATTTTCTGCGGGTCGGGCTTGCCGGTGGCCGGGTCCGGGATGGAGGCGCGCGTCTGCGCGTAGAACGCCTCGGCGTTGGGCACGGCGAAGAACGGGAAGCTGTTCATCGCCATGCGCCATTCCTGGCCATCATCGCTGACCATCTGCACCGCGAGGCTGCGTACGCGCGCGGTGTTGTCGGCGCCGTACGGGTCGCCGCCGCCGATCGACAGGCGACCCATCACCGGCACGCGGCGCTGCGAGAACACGCGGGCGCTGGACAGGGTGGGGGCCTGCGCACTGGGTTCGAACCAACCGCTTACACACACGCCCTTGCTGTGCGCACGGCGGAAGCCCGGATGGGCCGGGCCGGTGGCCTCGATGGTGTCGGTGAAGCGCTGCGCGGTCAGGCGGCCGCCAATCCAGCCGGCCAACCAGGCGAAGGCCAGCGCCACCGCACCCAGAATGAGTGCGATCAGTGCGATCCAGAGCAGTGGGGAATGCTTGCGCGGCGCGCCCGCTGTCTGGCCGGCGCGGGTGTAGCGGAAGAGCGACATGGTCGGAGTCCTGCCTTCACGGAGCGTGTGGGTGGTCGACCCACACATCCTCGCAGAACCCTTCCAGGCCCGGTATTCAATTTTTCGTCAAGTTTGCCGGGGACGGCGTGCCGACCAAGGTCGGCACCCACCCGATCAGCTGTAGCGCTGCTTCAGCATCGCCCACGCCGAGCGCAGCGCCAGCGCTTCGCCGCCAGCCGGCCGGCCCGGGCGTTCGCCGTCGTTCCAGGCATACACGTCCAGATGTGCCCAGCGCTGGCCGTCTTCCAGGAAGCGTTCCAGGTACAGCGCGGCGGTGACCGAGCCGGCCATGCGCGAACCGGCGTTGGCCAGGTCGGCGATGCCGCTGCTCAGGTAACGCAGGTAGGGGCGCCACAGCGGCATGCGCCAGACCGGGTCGCGGGTCGCGTCGCCGGCCTGCAGCCACTGCTGGGCCACGCTGTCGTCGTTGCTGAAGAGCGCCGGCAGGTCCGGGCCCAGCGCGATGCGCGCAGCGCCGGTAAGGGTGGCGAAGTCCAGCACCAGGTCCGGTTTCTGCTCGCTGGCGAAGGTCAGCGCATCGCACAGGATCACGCGGCCTTCGGCGTCGGTGTTGTCGATCTCCACGCTCAGGCCCTTGCGGGTGGCGATCACTTCGCCCGGGCGGAAGGCATCGGGGCCGATCGCGTTTTCCACCGCCGGCACCAGCAGGGTCAGGCGCACCGGCAGGCCGCGCGCCATCACCAGGCCGGCCAGGGCCAGTGCATGCGCGGCACCGCCCATGTCCTTCTTCATGTTGCGCATGCCGTCGGCCGGTTTGATGTCCAGGCCGCCGGTATCGAAGCACACGCCCTTGCCGACCAGCACCAGTGCCGGATCGGTGTCCTTGCCCCAGCGCAGCACGACCAGGCGCGGTGCGCGGTGCGAGGCGCGGCCGACGGCATGGATGGCCGGGAAGTTCTGCTTCAGCAGTTCATCGCCGGTGATCGCC
This sequence comes from Stenotrophomonas sp. 28608_Sma, assembly GCF_056486185.1. Lineage (NCBI taxonomy): Bacteria > Pseudomonadati > Pseudomonadota > Gammaproteobacteria > Lysobacterales > Lysobacteraceae > Stenotrophomonas > Stenotrophomonas sp. 28608_Sma. The sequence goes on from NZ_CM151308.1 coordinate 360,858, forward strand.
TCGACCTGCGCACCGTGCGCATCGGCCAGCGCGCGCGCGGCGTCTTCCAGCTGCTGCGGACCCATGTCTTCGGTCGGGGTGTTGACCCAGTCGCGCACGCGCAGGCTGGCGGCGATCAGGTCGGCCACTTCGCCGGTCGGCTCAGCCACCAGGCGTGCCGGTGCACGGTGGCGCTTGCGGTAGCGATCGAAGCGGTAGCTGCCCAGGCCCCAGCCCAGCTGCAGCAGCGCCAGTTCGGCGGCCGGCAGTTCGCTGGCCAGCTGCCACACGCTGCCTTCCGGCAGGGCATGCGGGGCATGCGAGTAGCTGTAGGCATCGCCACGATCACCCACGCCGATCACCGCACCGGCCAGGCCATCGGCGCCGGGCAGCAACGCCGTGGTGAAGGCACCGGCGGTGAAGCCCTGCGACGCCAGCCATGCCTGGGTGGCGGCTGGCTGGCCGTCCTTCCAGGACGCGAACTGCTCGCGGTCCAGCACGTACAGCGGCAGTGCTGCGGCGGTGTCGGCAGTGAAACCAGTGATCTCGCTCATGCGTCAGGTACTCCGGGGTGCGGCAGCGTCGAGGTTGGCATCCAACCAGTCGGCCAGGCCGGTGAGGGTGTCGAACTGCAGGTCCGGCTGCAGCTGCGGATGGGTCCAGGTGGCTGCTTCGCGGTTGATCCAGCAGCCGCGAAGGCCGGCGGCGATCGCCCCGGCCACGTCCATTTCGGCGTGGTCGCCGACGTGCAGTACCTGCGCCGGCGCAACACCCAGGCGGGCGCAGGCGGCGTGGAAGATGCTCGCCTCCGGCTTGGCCGCGCCGTGTTCGCGCGCGCCCAGCTGGAAGGCGAAATGATGGGCCAGGCCGATCCGCTCCAGATCGGCATTGCCGTTGCTCAGCGCCGCCACCGGCACCCGCGCGGCAATCCGCGCCAGTGCGTCGATCGCATCGGGGTAGCACTCGACCTGGTTGCGCGCGGCGAAGAACACGTCATACGCCGGCTCCAGCAGATCCAGGCTGGCACCACTGGTGTGCAGCGCTTCGTGCAGGGTCAGCCGGCGCAGTGCGCTCAGGTCGTGATGGAGGTGCGGATGGGCGTGGTACAGGCGCTCGCGCAGTTCGCGCATCGCCGCCACCGGATACATCTCGGCCGTGGCGGGGCTGTGTTCACGCATCCACTCGTGCAGGACCAGGTCGATGCGGGCGCCGATCGGAGCGAACGGCCACAGCGTGTCGTCAAGGTCGAGGGTGATGGCTTGGACGGGGAAATTCACCCCGCCATTCTACCCCTGCCCGCGCGGGCTTTCATTCCAGCAGACGCGCCCAGCCCTGCATCCCGTCCAGCCGCGCCAGCACCAGCTTGATGCAGACCAGCAGCGGCACCGCCAGCAGCAGGCCGATCATGCCCCAGGCCCAGCCGAACACCATCAGCGCCAGGATCAGCACCAGTGGCGACAGTTTCATGCGACGGCCCAGCACGATCGGGGTCACCATCTGCCCTTCCAGGGTGTGCAGGCCCAGGTAGGCGGCGGCTGGCAGCAGGGCCTGCAGCGGGTCGCGGAATTCCACGAAGCCCATCAGCAGCATCAGCGCCACGCCGATCAACGGACCCACATACGGAGCGAAATTCAGCAGTGCGGCCACCGTGCCCCACAGCAACGCTTCCTGCAGGCCGATGCCGAGCAGCATCAGTACGCCGGCGAACACCAGCCCGACCAGGGTGTTGATCACGCTGATGGTCAGCACATAGCGCGACACCTCGCGCTCGATCGAACGCAGGATGTCACTGGTGAAGCGCTGCTGCTGACGGTTCGGGAACAGGGCGATCGCCGCGCGTTGCAGGCTCTGCCCGTAGATCATGAAGAACAGGGTCAGCAGCACCACCGCCAGCACCGAGGCGGCCAGCCGCGGCGCACGGGTCAACATGCGGTACGGGTCATCGAGCTGGGCGCGGATCACCTGCACCTTGCGGTTGCTGTCGCCACCGGCAACACGGGCGAAGTTCTCCGCAGCCTGGTTGGCCTGCTGCACCGGCTTGGTCAGGTCCTGCACCTGGCGGGCGATCTTGCGCAGCTGCTGCGGTGCTTCCTGTGCCCATTCCATTGCCGGGCCGATCAACTGCACCGCCAGCGAACCGGTCACGCCCAGGCCCGCGCCGAGGATCAGCAGAGCGGCCAGCGCACGCGGAATCCACAGCTTCTGCAGCAGGCGCAGGATCGGATTGCCGACCAGTGCGAAGAACATCGCCAGCAGCACCGGCAGGATGATGTCCTGTGCCGCCCACAGCGTGTAGCCCACCGCCAGGGTCGCCAGCACCACCAGCGACATCGGTCCGCGCGGACGCGACGGTGGCGGCAACGGGGCGTCGGGCTGTTCGGGGCCGGCCGGTGACGGGGACAGGAGGGACTCGCTCATCGACGCACCAACCGGGAAGGGGAGCGCATTATCCGCCGGCCGCGATCGGCGCGGCGGATTCCATGGATCAACGTTCGGACAGCTCGGTAGCCGCTTCGGCCGGACGCGGTCCGCGCAGGTCCGGTTCCGGTTCTGGCTCCGGCACGGAACGTGGAGCCGGTGCCGGCCGTGGCTCGGCAGCGGAGGCCGCCGCCTGTGCCTGTTCGCTGGCTTCGTCGGCTTCCTCAGCCGCGTCGTCGGCAGTGGCTGCGGCCTGCGCCGCCATCGCCGTGGCGAACGCCGCCTGTGCACTGGCGAACAGGTTCGAGACCGAACCCACCATTTGCAGCCAGCGGGCACCGTTGACCTTGCCCGGCACTTCCAGCTTGCCGGCGATGAAGCCACCGGCCAGGCCGACCACCACGATGCGCAGCGGCGACCAGCCCTTTCGCCAGACGTCGCTGAGCGTGGACCAGTGGTCCTGGGTTTCGCCCAGGCGCACGGTCACCACTTGTTCGCAGCGTTTCACACGCCGTTGCAGCGCGCCGAACTTCATGGCTTGCCCTCGGGCAGCTGCACTTCGGCATCGGGATCGTCTTCGCTGGGTTCGTCGAACAGGCCCAGGCGTGACAGCTGGCGCCGGGTAGCGTGCATGCCGGTGTGGTGGAAGAAGTAGGACACCCGCCAGATCGCATAACCGGTGACGGCCAGGCTCAGCAGCGAGGTGATCAGCAGCGCCTGCAGCCAGCTCAGGCCCCAGCTCTGCAGCAGGGCGATGAGGGTGGCGGCCATCAGCAGCCAGGCCGAGGCACCGAACACGATCGCCACGCCGGCCCAGGCCAGCGCGCGACCGAATGCACTACGCGCCAGCGCGAAGTCGGCCGAGGCCAACCGGCGCAGCGAGCGCAGCGTGTGCTTGGCAGAATCGGTAGCGGCACGACCGGCCGCGCCGACCTGGCGGATGCTCTCATCCAGCGGCGGGGTAGCCGCCGGATCAGGCGCTTGCGCGTTGTCTTCGCTCACGCCGCGGCTTACTTGTCGCTACTGCCGCGGGCCAGCTTGGCGATGATCCAGCCGGCAGCGAAGGCGACACCGAACGAGGCCAGCGGACGTTCACGGATCAGCTCAGCGGCGCTGTCGATCAGGTCCTTGCCCTTGTCCATCAGCGCGTCGACCTGTTCCTTGGCGGCTGCACCACCAAACTCGGCGGCGGCCAGGCCGGACAGCGCGCTGTCGGACAGTTCAGCCTTGACGTTGGCCTTGCCGATGCGCAGTTCGTCGCCGGCTGCGCCGGTTGCACCCTTGATTGCACCGCCGGCGGCCGACGCGGCCTGCTTCAGATGGGAACCGGCTTCACCCAGGTGTTCCTTCAGGTTCTCGGTATTGGTGGGGCTCATCGAATCACTCCTGTTGCGATGGGGGAACGGGAGTCGGCGGTGCCGACCTGGACTGACAGCAATAGCATTGCCGGGGTATAGGGGGTGTTACGGCAGGGCGATCAGCGCATCACGAGCTGGCCCTGCTGCTGGCCATTGTTGCGCAGCACGCGTATCACCAGGGTCGGCGGGCGCTGCTGGAAGTTGGCGCGCCAGCTGGCCAGGTCGGCGAATTCGCCCACGGTGGCATCGGTGATGATGTCGCCCTGCTGCAGGCCGTTGGTGGCCGCGCGGCTGCCGCGCTTGACCTCGCTGACCAGCACGCCACCGACACCGGACTGGCGCAGCGACTCGGGCAGGTCGACGAAGGTGGCCCCGGTCAGGCGCGGGTCCAGGCTCTCGCCGGTGACCGCGCGCGCCTGTTCCTTCAAGGTTGCCTTGATCTGCAGCGGCTTGCCCTCGCGGCGCACGTCCAGCGTCAGCGTGCTGCCGACCGCCGCCAGGCCTTCCACGTTGTGCAGGGCTTCTGCGCTGTCCACGCGCTGGCCGTTGGCCGAGACCACCACGTCGCCCGGCTTCAGGCCGGCGGTCGCAGCGGCCGAACCGGCCAGCACGCGGGTGATCAGCGCACCCCGCGTTTCGCCCAGGCCCAACCCCTGCGCGATCTGCGCGGTCAGGTTCTGGCTCTCCACGCCCAGCGTGCCGCGCACCACTACGCCGTGCTTTACCAGCTGGTCGACCACGCTGCGCGCCAGGTTGGAGGGGATCGCCAGGCCCAGGCCGATGTTGCCGGCCATGCTGCCCTGCGGGTTGAAGCTGGCGGTATTGATGCCGACCAGCTGGCCCTGCAGGTCGACCAGCGCGCCACCGGAGTTGCCCGGGTTGATCGACGCATCGGTCTGGATGAAGTTCTGGTAGCCCAGCCCGCGGATGCCGCTGCGGCCCACCGCCGAGACGATGCCGGAGGTGACCGTCTGGCTGAAGCCGAACGGGTTGCCGATGGCCACCACGAAGTCACCGACCCGAAGCTGGTCGCTGTTGCCGAGCTTGATGTCGGTCAGGTTCTGCGCCGGGATGCGGATCAGCGCGATGTCGGTATCGCGGTCCGAACCGAGGAACTCGGCCTTGACCGTGCGCCCGTCGGCCAGTGTCACCTGCACGTCATCGGCGTTGTCGATGACGTGGTGGTTGGTCAGCACCAGGCCCTCCTTGGCGTCGATGATCACGCCCGAGCCCAGCGATTCGTTGATGCGTTCCTGCGGGATGTCCGGGAACAGGCGGCGGAAGAACGGGTCGTTGAAGAAGGGGTTGCGCACGCGCACCACCTGCTTGGTGTTGACGCTGACCACGGCCGGCATCGCCTTCTCCAGCATCGGTGCCAGCGACGGCACCGCCTGTCCGGCCACCGAGGCCGGCAATGCCGCCGTGGTCGGCAGTACCGCAGGCAGCGGCGCGGCGTCGGCGCGGTTGTCCAGGTGGGCATTGATGCCGGTGGCAACGAAGCCACCGAAGGCGGCGGCGATTGCGAGCGTGAGCAGGGTGGGAAGCGGTCGCATGGGAGTCGGTTCGCTGGCGTGGGTGGGGGCGGTTCGGCCCTACGGTAAAACAAGCTGAATGAGTGTGTCGCGATCTGGATAAATGCGCCATGAAAACCGGGCGCCCGGAACGCGGGTCGGCGTCGCCATCTGTGGGGCGGTGGCGACAACGTCGGGCGTGCTTCGCAATGTGCCGACGTCTGCCGAAGCGCGTGTGGATACAGGCCGATACTTGCGCAGTTCTGCGCATCCTGGTGCCGCGATGCGCCATATCGCATGCCTTTCGCAGCACTCTGGCAGGTGCGCGCAGGCAGCACCTGCCGCTACCCGCACCGTGCGGCGCAGCACTGAAAAAAAGGGGTTTCCTGTCAACCCACTGTGCTCGAGAGGGTGCTGGGCTACACCATTACCGTCGCAGCAGATGCGATTGCGGGCGCATGCCCCGTTCCACGATCGTCAATGTCGGTATAGCATCGCCCCGTTTTGATACTTAAGGCCCGCAGGAGGGCAACATGAGCAACGGTAATGGTGTGTCGGTCGTGACCGACGCCGTCGAGAACGTCAAAGAAACCGCCACCAACGTTGGCGAGACCATCGCCCACGCTGCCGAAGACGCAGTGAAGTCGGTCAAGAAGACCGTCAAGCGCGCCACCAAGGCTGCCGGCACCCGCGTTGCCAAGGCCAAGAAGGCCGTGGCGAAGGTCGAGAAGACCGTTGCCAAGAAGGCCGAGAAGGCTGCCAAGTCGGTCGGCAAGACTGTTGCCAACGCCAAGAAGAAGCTGGAAGCCGCCAAGAAGAACGCCAAGGCCGAAGCCGCTGCCCTGAAGAAGGAAGTGGCCAAGAAGAAGGCGGCTGCAGGCAAGGCCGTGACCAAGAAGGCCGCCGCTGCCAAGAAGACCACCAAGGCTGCCACCAAGGCTGCTGGCAAGAAGGTCGCTACCGTGAAGAAGGCTGCCACCAAGAAGGCCGCCGTCGCGAAGAAGACCGTTGCCAAGAAGACCGCGGCCGCCAAGAAGGTTGTCGGCAAGAAGGTCGCCACCGCCAAGAAGGCCGTGGCCAAGAAGACCGTCGCCGCCAAGAAGGTCGCTGGCAAGAAGGCCGTGGCTGCCAAGAAGGTTGTCGGCAAGAAGGTTGCCGCTACCAAGAAGGTCGCCACCAGGAAGACCGCGGCCGCCAAGAAGGTTGTCGGCAAGAAGGCTGCTGTCTCCAAGAAGGCCGTCGGCAAGAAGACCGCTGCTGCCAAGAAGGTTGTCGGCAAGAAGACCGCCGTTGCCAAGAAGGCGGTGGGCAAGAAGGTTGCCGCCACCCGCAAGACGGTCGCCAAGAAGGCTGCGCCGCTGAAGAAGGTCGCCGCCAAGAAGGCTCCGGCCAAGAAGGCCGTGCGCAAGGTCGCCAAGCGCAAGTAATCGCGCCGTGACCGAAGGCCCTGCCACCCAACGGGTGGTGGGGCCTTTCGCGTTTCTGGGGCACGGTCTGGGGCAAGATGCAGGTTCTTCCTGCAGGAGCCCCGGGCATGCGTGGTATCGACTTCAGTTCCTGGCAGGGCGTGCTGTCCACGTTGGCCGGCCTGGTCCTGATCACCCTGCTGGGCGTGGGCATCCGCCTGCTGGTGATGCAGACCCTGCAACAGCGCCGCGAGCGCGAGAACCGGCAGATCAACGAACGGCTGCGCACGCTGATGGCGGCCTACAAGACCCTGGGCGGGTCGTTCACTGGCGAACTGGGTGTGGATCCCAGCCATCGCCGCGACCTGCGCCAGCGCGAAAATGCCGAAGGCATCGCCGAACCCCGCTCGGATCGCGCGCGCCGCATCCGCGATGCGGTTGAAGCGGCACTGTCGGACATCCTGTTGCTGGGCACCGACGAGCAGGTGCGGCTGGCCGCGCGTGCGGCCAACGAACTGGCACAGGGGCGGCCGGTGCACCTCCACGAACTGGTGGTCTCGCTGCGCGACTTCGTGCGCGAAGCGCTGGATCTGGCCCCCATCCCGACCGACCTGCAGATTCCACCGCAGGGCCCGACCCGGCCCGCTGCCAGTGGCGGTGGCAAGGGCCGCAACGATGGCGATGCCAAGGGCGGTCGTGCGGGTGGTGGCGGTGGCGGCGGCGGTGGCGGAATGGGGGCCGGAATGGGCGGCATGGGCCTCGGCGCCGGCGCCGCACTGGGCGCCGGCCATGCCTCCGCCAGCGATGAGACGGACGCGCGCTGAGCACGTCCGCCCGGTTCAGCGCGTCAGCTCGTAGAGCGGCACGAACCCACCGTAGATCATCCGCGCGCCGTCGAACGGCATCGGATTCGTCGCCGGATCAAACCGCGGGTCTTCCATCATCTTCTTCATGCCGGCGTCGCGGGTCGGCTTGTCTGGCCATTCGATCCAGGAAAACACGACCGTCTCATCCGGCGTGGCTTTCACCGCGCCGAAGAAGTCGGTGGTTTTGCCGTGCGGTACGTCGTCACCCCAGCACTCGACCACGCGCAGCGCGCCGTACTCGATGAAAACGGGATCCCCTGTGCGTGCATGGGCGAGGAACTTCTCTTTGTTGGCGGTGGGCACCGCCAGGACGAAACCATCGATGTAGCTCATTGCCTGCCTCCGGATGGACCGTGCCGCATGCACGGCCTTCAAGTACCCGACGAACCAGGGCGCCGTGGATCGACATCCTGTGTGCGCCTGTTCAGCCCGGCCCACCGGGCAGCGGCGCCAGCACCGTCTCCGGTGGCTGCTGGCCGGCCAGGTGGCGCACGAAGTAGTCCCACATGCGGTGCGTGTAGGTGGCGTCGTTGCGGAACAGTTCGTGGTCCTGCCGGGCCAGGTACAGCAGGTCGTAGCTGCGCTGGGCCTTGTTCAGGGCGGCGGCCAGTTGCAGGGTCAGCGCCGGCGGCGCGTTCTCGTCCAGTTCGCCATAGACCAGCATCAGATGCCCACGCAGGTTGCCGGCCAACGCTGCATTGTCGAGTCCGGCAAAGGGCGCCGGCACGCCATCGGCCAGGGGTGTTGGCGGCAGCACGCCACCGAACAGCCGGTCCATGCCGTGCAATGCACCGCCGTACATGCCCTGGAAATTGTGGCTGCCGGCCGAGGCCACGCCCACCTTGTAGAACGCCGGATAGCGCAGCAGGGCGCGCGCTGCACTGTAACCACCGAACGAATGCCCGTAGATGCCGACCCGCTGCAGGTCGATGCCCCGGTAGCGTTCGCCCAGCTGGCGCAGCGCAGCCACATGGTCATCCAGCTGCACATCTGCCCCGTGCAGGAAGCTGCTGTCATGGAACGCCTTGTCGCGGCCACCGGTGCCGCGCGCGTCGATGCTGACCACCACGAAGCCCAGTTCGGTCAGGCTGGCGCGTGACACCGGATTCAAGGCGGACACCGCCTCGGCGTAGGTCACCGGCGCATTGCTGACGAAGGAGCCACCGTACATCGCGTCGATCACCGGAAAGCGGCCGTCATCGCGATAGTCGCGGGGCAGGTAGACGGTGGCGAAGATCGGCGTTCGCCCATCGGCGGCCAGCAGCCGCTCGCGCCGTGGGGGGCGCCAGCCGGCAGCAACGATCGCGCTGTTATCGGCTGTTTCCAGCACCATCACTTCACGGCCGTCATCGCTGGCCCGCAGCACGGTGCGTGGTGGCTGGTCGAGACGGGAAACGGTATCCACCAGATAGCCACCGCCAGGCGACAGCGCCTGGGGGGCGCGCCCGCCGAACAACGCGCCGGTGCCAGCATCGGCCAGATGGTCGTTGCCATCGGCGGCCAGGCGCTGGACCGGTCCCCCCTGCAGCGATACACGGTACAGGCCGCGTACGTAGGGGTCGCCACCGTCGACGCCGCCGGCGCTGAAGTATGCCCAGCCACCCGCAGCGTCCACGCCCAGCAGGTCGCGCACCGCCCATTGGCCGCGGGTGAGCTGGCGCAGCACCTTGCCGTCGGACAGGCGGACCCGGTATAGATGGCCCCAGCCATCGCGCTGCGAGAACCACACCGCCGTGTCCTGGCCGGGCAGGATGGCCACCGCTGGCCGGTTGTAGGAATACACGTTGAGCTGCAGGCGGGTGTCGCTGGCTTCTTCCAGAACCGTGCGCAACGCACCGTTGTTGGCATCGATCTCCAGCAGACGCAGCCTGCGCGGTGCGCCGAAGTGCGCGATCACGGCATACAACCGGTCGCCGTCCCAGCCGAGTACGCCGGCTTCGCTGAGGGTGTTCCAGCCTTCCGGCAAGGCGATGTCATGCTGCTGGCCATTGCGGGTGTCGACCACATACACGCTGTCGCGCACCTGCCGGGTGTCACCCAGCACCCCCAGCTTCACCGTATGCACGCGCGGCCGCGCGCTGTTGGCCGGGCTGCTTTCCAGATAGGGGTAGTCCTGCAGCGCGCGTTCGTCGTAGCGGATGCCGGCCACGTAGCGACCGTCCGGTGACCAGCCGACCGCGAACGGCCGCGTCGGCATCCGGCCCTGACGGCGGGGAATGCCGCGCAGGGTGAAGTCCGGCAGCACGCCATAGCCATGATTGGATTCACCGCCGCTGGTCAGCGCTCGTGCTGCCGTTCCGGGCGAGTGCAGCCACAGGTTGTGATCGCGTACCTGCAGCCAGGCATCACCGCCGGGCGATGGCAGTGCATCGGCCGCTGGCGCTGCATCCTGCGAAGGCACGCACTGCAGGCGTGGCCATTGACAGCTGATCGCCGCCTCGCCGTTGAACTGCAGGCGCAGGCCTCCATCCAGTACCTGCACGTTGTTCAAGCGCAGGCGTGGTCCGCTGGCGCCGAGAGGTGCAACCGCAGCGTCCAGCGCATCGGGTTCGAACAGGATCTGGCGTGTGGCCTGGACTGGATCGACCAGTACCGCCTGGCGCCGGCCCTGCGTGGTTTCGCGTTCGTACCAGAAGCGCCCATCGGCCAGCCAGTGGGGCAGCACCGAAGCATTGCGCAGCGCACCGCGAAGGTGACTGTCATGCACGCGTTCGGCGCGCTGGTAGTCAGCGGCCTGCAGTGCGTGCGCAGCGTGGATCGGAAACAGGGCAGCGCATGCCAGGAGCGCGGCGCGAACAGGCACCAGCGGCGGATCGGAAACGTACAAGGCAACCTCCTGTTGCAATCGACGACGAATCACAAATGCACGCGCGCCGCGCGCGTATGCCAGAGACAGCCTGAATCAAGGCAAAAAATTCAGCAATGCGAAGACCGCTGTTTTCAGGGAGCGTTGTGGCGAATAACGGAGAATTTACATTCCCGATGCGATGGCGCCCTGGCGCTGCTGCACACCATAAGAAAGTAAAGGTGTACCCCCATGAAGAATTCGCTGATTGCTCTGGCCCTGGCCGCTGCCCTGCCGTTCACCGCCTCGGCTGCTGAGAACCTGTCGTACAACTACGCCGAAGCCGACTACGCCAAGACCGACATCGACGCGTTCAAGGCCGACGGCTGGGGCGTGAAGGGTTCGTACGGCTTCCTGCCGAACTTCCACGCTTTCGGTGAGTACAGCCGCCAGGAAATCGACCACACCAACATCAAGCTGGACCAGTGGAAGATCGGCGCCGGCTACAACGTTGAAATCGCTCCGACCACCGACTTCGTTGCCCGCGTTGCCTACCAGAAGCGCGACCAGAAGCACGGCCTGGACTTCAACGGTTACAGCGCTGAAGCCGGTATCCGTACCGCCTTCGGTGCCCACGCCGAAGTCTACGGCATGGTCGGCTACGAAGATTTCTCGAAGAAGCACGGCATCAATCCGGAAGGCCAGTGGTACGGCCGCCTGGGTGGTCAGGTCAAGCTGAACCAGAACTGGGGCCTGAACGGCGAGCTGAAGATGAACCGCGACGGCGACAAGGAATACACCGTCGGCCCGCGCTTCAGCTGGTAATTGCTTCCTCGGCGCGCCTGCGCGCCGAAGATGCCTCGACAGGCCCGGCCCATGCCGGGCCTGTTGCGTTTCCGGCTGGGCAAACGCTACCTGACCGTGGCGCGGCGGAAGGGCGGCATTGCAACGAATTGGATTCCGCAGGCGTCGGCTGCGCCCTAGGGTGAGTGGCCTGTTCTGCAGGAATGCAACCATGCCCACGTTTCCGTCGCCCCGAGATTCTCCCTGCCGCCTGTTGCTGCTGGATCCGCACCCGCTGTTGCGGCATGGCGTGCAGGAAGTCCTGGCCCGGCAGGCGGACCTGCAGGTCGATGGAAGCTACGGTCGCAGCGGTGATCTGCTGCAGCGCCTGCAGCAGCAGGCGGCCGCGATCGATCTGCTGCTGGTCGACGCCTTGCCGATCGGTGACAGCGGGGAAGGTCTGGAACTGCTGCGGCACCTATCACGCCATTGGCCGGCAGTGCCGATCCTGGTGTTGTCCGCGCACTGCAACGCGGGTGTCGTGTCCTTGGCCCTGCAGGCCGGTGCGCGCGGATTCCTGTCCAAGGCCTGCGCGCCGCAGACGCTGCTGCGGGCAGTGAGCGTGGTCGCCCGTGGCGGACGCTTCGTGCCGCCGGAACTGCGTGCACAGTTGAACCAGTCCCGCCGGCAACGCCAGCAGCCCGTGCGTCCACCACGGTTGAGTACGCGCGAGCGCACCGTCCTGCAGTGGGTGCTGCGCGGCTGCAGCACCGGCGAGATGGCACGCCGCAGTGGGCGTACAGCCAGCACCATCAGCACGCAGAAGCGAGCGGCTTACCGCAAGCTGGGCATCCGCAACGATGGCGAGCTGTTCCGTTTCCGCCATCTGATCGACGCTGATCGAGGCGGCGTTACTCGCCCTGGTACTGCTTTTCTTCCACCAGCGCCGAACCGGCCACGCGGTTGATCTCGTTCTTCACCTGCACGCGCTCGCCATTGGTGCCATAGACACCACGCGCCAGCTGGATGAACGCATCGTCGAACACCTGGGCTGCTTCCTTGTCGCGCAGCTGGTCCTGGATATCCCACATGCGCTCGTTGATCGTCTTCAGCTGCTGCTTCAGCACGGCCAGTGCCGGCTGTGCCTGCAGCTGCTGCTGCAGCAAGGGCAGCAGGCCGTCCAGCTCGGTGCGGACGTTGGCCAGCTTGGCCACATCGTCGATGCGCTCGGCCTTGATCTCGAGAATGGTGATCTTGTCGATCAGCTCGCCGATCGATACCGGGGTCAGGATGGCGTCCACGCGGTTGGTTCCTGGAAACAAGGCGCCATGATACCGCGCCGCTGGCACGCGGCCCCCGGTCCACGGGATTTACGCCGAATTTGCGCCACGGGCCCGGCAGCACCCTCGATCCGTTACGGCCACCACCTCGACACTGCGTTCCCGGCGGCGCAACCGCCTTCAACGAGGAACACAGTGCAGTGAACAGCAAGGGGATGATGGCGGCAGTGGTGGCCGCCCTGGCAGGGCTGCTCGGCATCGGCAGCGCCCAGGCACAGGTGCAGGTCAGCGGCAGTGCCGCACTGACCAGCGACTACGTGTGGCGTGGCAGCTCGCAGAGCGATGGCGACCCGGCGGTGCAGGCGGGCGCGAAGATCTCGGTCGCATCGGGTTGGTATGCCAGCGTGTGGGGCTCCAACGTTTCGTTCAAACCGGACAATGGCGCGCGCAGCGAGTTCGACCTGGTGGCAGGCTGGTCCGGCGCGCTGGCACCGGACTGGACACTGGATGCCAACCTGACCCGCTATGTGTATCCAGGTACCGGCCGCGCGCTGGACTGGACCGAACTCAATACCACCCTGAACTGGAAGCAGCGCGCCTGGTTGCAGATCGCGCATTCCAACGACGCGTTGGCCGGTGGCCATCGCGGCACCTATGCCCAGCTGGGTGTGCGGGTGCCGCTGCACGAGCGGTTCCGCCTCGAAGCGGCGGTAGGCCAGTACTGGCTGGCCACCGCACAGGGGCCTGATTACCTGCATGGCCAGCTCAGTGCCATCGCCTCGCTGACCCCGGCATGGGAACTGCGCGCCACCGTGCATGACACCGACAACGCAGCGAAGCGGCTGTTTCCGGACAATGCCGGCGGACGCTGGGAGCTGGTGCTGCAGGGCAGCTTCTAGTCAGTCACCGAAGCCTGGCGCGCGCGCAGCGCGCCGGGCAGCCACAGCAGCAGGGCCAGCATGGCCACCGCAGCACCGGCCACGCAGACGCCGGTCCAGCCGAAGCGCTGGTAGACCTGCGCCGACAGCAGCGAACCCAGCGAACCGCCGATGAAGTAGCCGGTCATGTAGCCGGCATTGAGGCGGTTGCGCGCTGCCGGTTGCAGTGCGTAGATCAGGCTCTGGTTACTCACGTGCAGCAGCTGCGCGGCCAGGTCCAGCACCACCACGCCGACCAGCAGCGCCAGCAGCGAGTGTGCCGACAGCCCCAACGGCAGCCATGACAGCAGCAACAGCACCAGCGCGATGGCGGTGGCGCGTCCGGTCTGGCCGCGGTCGGACATGCGCCCGGCCAGGCCCGCAGCCAGCGTGCCGGCGGCACCGACCAGCCCGAACAGGCCGATGGTAGCGTCGCTGTAGGCGTAAGGTGGCTGCGCCAGCAGGAACGCGAGCGGGGTCCAGAAGATCGCGAACATGGCGAAGCTGCAGGCGCCCAGCAGGGTGCGCTGGCGCAGCACCGGCTCCTGCACGAACAGCACGCCGATCGAGCGCAGCAATGCGAAATAACCGAGGCCGGCGCTGTGGTGGAATCGCGGCAGGCCGCGCTGCAGCGCCAGCGCGGCCAGCACCAGGGTGCCGGCGGCGATGGCATACACCAGGCGCCAGTCGCCCAGGCTGGAAAGCAGTCCGGCCACGGTGCGCGCCAGCAGGATGCCCAGCAGCAAGCCACTCATCAATGTGCCGACCACGCGGCCACGATGTTCCGGTGCGGCCAGCGTGGCCGCGAACGGCACCAGTACCTGTGCCACCACCGAGAACAGGCCGGTGATCGCGGTACCCACCAGCAGCCAGGCCAGCGACGGCGCACAGGCACTGATCACCAGCCCGCCGGCGGACAGCAGGCTCATCACCACGATCAGGCGGCGGCGTTCGAACAGGTCACCCAGCGGCACCAGCAGGATCAGTCCGGCGGCATAGCTCAGCTGTGCGGCGGTGACCACCATGCCGACCTGGCCGAACGGCACACCGAAGGCATCGGCGATGGTGTGCAGCAGCGGCTGCGCATAGTAGTTGCTGGCCACGGCCACGCCGGTAGCCACCGACATCAGCAGCACCTGCCAGCGGTGCAGAGGGGGAAGGGACGGACTCACGCGGTGTTCGAGGAAGCGGGGGAGCACAGTGTCCGCCTGCTGCAGTCATGATGGAAATGAATCATCATCATCTCTGTCATCTGAAAATGAGATGGTTGCGTGAATCTCAAGCAGCTCGAGTTCGCCGTCGCCCTGGCCGAGGAGGGCAACTTCACCCGCGCCGCCGAGCGCTGCCACGTGGTGCAGTCCGCGCTCAGTCACCAGATCGCCCATCTTGAGCAGGAACTGGGCACAACGCTGTTCGAGCGCCTGCCGCGCCAGGTGCGGGCCACCGCCGCCGGCGAGGCGCTGCTGGTGCATGCACGCCAGGTGCTGGCCAGCCTGCGCCACCTGCGCGCCGACGTGGCCGCCGTCACTGGCGAGGTGCGTGGCCTGCTGGCGATCGGGCAGATCTCCTCGCTGACCGACATCGATGTGGTGGCGATGCTGGCGGCCTTCCAGCAGGCGCACCCGCAGGTGGAGTTCCAGCTGCGGGTCGACAAGAGCGAGGACCTGATCGCGCAGGTGCAGTCGCGAGAGCTGGACGTGGCGCTGGTCGGATTGGCGCCGTCGGCAGGGCTGGACGGGGTCTGCCACCAGATGCTGCAGGAAGAAGACCTGGTGGCGGTGCTGGCGCCGTCGCACCGCTTGGCCCGCCGCAAGCGGCTGCCATTGACCGAACTGCAGGACGAGGCGCTGGTCGACTTTCCGCGCGGCACCGGTGCGCGGCGGCAGACCGACGATGCCTTCGCTGCCGCTGGCCTGCCGCACACGGTGCGCTTCGAGGTCAATCTGATGGAACTGATCGAGCGCTTCGTCCGCCATGGGCTGGCGGTTGGCATCGTGCCAGCGTTGATCGCCGACGGGTTCCAGGGGGTGGTACAGATTCCGCTGCAGCCGACCCCGACCCGCCGCGTGCACCTGGTCTGGCAGCGACTGCCGACACCGGCGGCGCGGGCGTTCGTCGAGGCCGTGCTCAGCCGCGCAGGCGCAGGCTCAGGCCCTTGAGGAAATTGCGCAGCATCTGGTCCAGGCAGCGCCGGTAGTTAGTGTGCCCGGGCTGGCGGAACAAGGCGCCCACTTCCGACTTGGAGACGTTGAAGCCGGCGCTGGCGAAGATCTCCATCAGATCGACGTCGCGCAGCTGGAAGGCGACGCGCAGCTTCTTCAGCACCAGGTTGTTGTCGATGCGGGTTTCCACCGCACGCTGAGGCTGGCTCTCATCGCGACCGCGCAGGTGCACGATCAGGCCGTCGAGGAAGTGCGCCAGCGCGCTGTCGCTCATCGCTTCGAAACCGGCTTCGTCCTCGCGGCGCAGCCAGGCTTTCACCTGTTCCGGATCCACGGCGAAGGCCGGGTCGGCCATCTGGCACAGGGTCACCACGTGGTGGTCGCCCAGGTCCAGGGAGTAGCGCACGCTGCGCAGGACATCGTTGTTGATCATGGGCCCAATTGTACCGGTCACCCCGACAGGTGGGGCCGGATCTGGCCGATCAGGCAACGCAACCCCCGGCCGACGGTGCCAGAATGGGGGTCTGGTTTTTCCCCCTGGAGTTGCCTGATGACCCGCACTGTCCTGATTACCGGCGCCACGTCCGGCTTCGGCGCCGCCGCCGTCCACCGCTTCGCCCAGGCGGGCTGGAAGGTGATCGCCACCGGCCGCCGCGGCGAACGCCTGCAGCCGCTGGTCGAGCGCTACGGCAAGGACGTGGTGCATGCCGCCGCCTTCGACATCCGCGATCCGGTGGCGATGGAAGCGGCGCTGCTGGCACTGCCGCCGGCCTTCGGCGAGATCGATCTGCTGGTCAACAACGCCGGCCTGGCGCAGGGCACTGCGCCGGCACAGAGCGCCAAGTTGTCGGACTGGACCACGATGATCGACACCAACATCACCGCGCTGGTGACCCTGACCCACCGCCTGCTGCCGCAGCTGGTGGAGCGCAAGGGCGCAATCATCAACATTTCGTCGGTGGCCGGCGTCTACCCGTACCCGGGCGGCAATGCCTACGGTGGCACCAAGGCCTTCGTCAGCCAGTTCTCGCTCGGCCTGCGTTCGGACCTGCACGGCACCGGCGTGCGCGTGACCACGATCGAGCCGGGCATGGCCGAAACCGAGTTCACCGTGGTGCGTACCCATGGCGACCAGGCGGCGTCGGACAAGCTCTATACCGGCGCCAACCCGATGACCGCCGAAGACATCGCCGAACAGATCTTCTGGGTGGCCAGCCTGCCGCCGCACCTGAACATCAATCGCCTGGAACTGATGCCGGTCAGCCAGTCCTTCGCCGGTTTCCAGGTCGCCCGCGAAGGCTGACGGTCATTTGTAGAGTCGAGCCATGCTCGACTGCTCTTCGCCCTTTGTAGAGTCGAGCTTGCTCGACTGCTTTGAACGGCAGTCGAGCAAGCTTGTATGTTCCTCCCGGCTCCTACGCGGTATGTAGGAGCCAGGGTGGAGGGACCGTCAAGCATGCATCTGCGGATACTAGCCGACAGACGAGTCGAGCGATCCCCATCCCGCACACGAACGTCGATAAAGGATCGTACGGCCCCCAAAGGGGATCGTCGATGTAGGCAAGCTAACGTCGGTGCGGTACCACCCCAGCCCCTTAAAGATAGCTGGGAGCCGTACAAATGTCTGATTCTCTCGATATTGGCGTGGACGTGGACTCCAAGGAGTTCGTACCGGCAGTGGCCGACCGCAAGGCCGGCGACAGGATCGCCAACACCCGGGCCGGCATAGCCCAGTGGCTCAACACCTTGCCCCAGCGATGCCGGATTGGCATGGAGGCGACGGGGCGGTACTACGAGTTGTTGGCTCGGATGGCTGGCCAGGCAGGCCACGTTGTCTATGTGATCAATCCACGTCTGATCAAGCACTACGGCCGGGCGACGGGCTCGCGTGGCAAGACGGACGCCATGGACGCCGAAGCGATCGCCCGGTACGTGAAGAAGGAGAACGATCGCCTGCGTGAATACGTACCGCGTACCGATGAGCAGCAGCAGATGCACGATTTGCTGCGCAAGCGGCAGACGCTGGTAAAGACACGCGCGCGCCTGGAGCAATCCTTCGGGGTAAGCAAAAGTGCCCCCGGGGAGCTGTCAGATCTGTTCTGCGCTCTGGCTGGGACGCTGTCCGAGCTGGAAAGCGAACTGCAGCGCTTGGGTCGCGATGGAGAGCATGGCACGCTCTACAAGCGCCTGTTGACCATCCCTGGTATCGGCCCCGCCGTCGCCGCTCACCTGATTTACTACATGACGCGCTGGCCGTTGGCCAACGCCAACGCGTGGATCGCCTGCACCGGCCTGGATCCCCGGCCTAACGAGTCTGGCGGCAGAACGGGACGGCGTCGGCTGTCCAAACAGGGCGCGCCAGTGCTGCGCCAGATGCTCTACATGGCCGCCATGGGGCTCAA
This sequence comes from Stenotrophomonas sp. 28608_Sma, assembly GCF_056486185.1. Taxonomy (NCBI): domain Bacteria; kingdom Pseudomonadati; phylum Pseudomonadota; class Gammaproteobacteria; order Lysobacterales; family Lysobacteraceae; genus Stenotrophomonas; species Stenotrophomonas sp. 28608_Sma. The sequence goes on from NZ_CM151308.1 coordinate 378,725, forward strand.
GCGGTGTCGTCGGGGGCAACCGCTCTACGACGAGCTGTCAAAACGCGGTCACCCCAGCACCGCCGTCTTCAACATCCTGGCCAGAAAGCTGGCCAGGATCGCCTGGGGTGTCTTCAAAAGCGGCCGGGACTTCGATCCGGCCATGCTGAAGGTGGGTCAAGCCTGCTTCCAGCAGGCTTGACCACGAACATAGGATCTCGACTCTACACAGACAAAAAAAAGCCGGGCTGTGCCCGGCTTTTCATTCACTTCGGCAGACTCACTGTGCCTTGATCGCCATCGCCTGCAGGCCGGTGCCATCCAGCTTCTGCTTGGCTTCAGACAGTTCACCTGCACTGCCATACGGCCCCATGCGCACGCGGTACACGGTCTTGCCGTTGATCTGCGCCGATTCCACGCGTGCCGCCAGGCCCATCATCGCCAGCTTGGCCTTGGTCGCTTCGGCATCGCCGGAGGCACCGAACGCACCCGCCTGCAGGATGTAGCGGGCATTGTCAGCGGCAGCCGGTGCCGCAGCGCCTGCGGTAGTGGCCGCGGTCGGCGCGGTTTCCGCACGCGCTGCCGGAGTGGCGGCGGCGGTGCTGGTCGACGCCGTCGGCGTGCTGGCCGGAGGCGTTGCCGCAGCCGGTCGTTCGCTCAGCGGTGCCGGCAGCGGACGGCTGGTGGCGGTCACCGGTGCGGTGCTGGCCACGCTGGCGGTTGCCGTCGGTGCGGGCGCGGTAGCCGCTGGCGGCGGAACCGGCTTGCCTTCCAGTGCCGCCTGCGCGCGCTGCGCTTCGGCCTTGGCCCGGCGCTGGTCCTCGGCACGCGCGCTGGCGGCCAGTTCGGCGTCGGACATTTCAACTTCCTTGCCCGGCAGCAGGGTGTAGAAGTCGTACTGGGTGGCGGCCGGCTTTTCCGGTTCGGCCGGCTTCGGCGTGGCCGGCTGCGCGGCCGGCTGGGTGCCGACATCGCTGTCGGCATCAGCGACCGGGGCAGGCTGCGCGTTCGGGTTCGGCTGCGGACCGGCGCGAAGGAAGCCATCGCCTTCGCCCTTGAACAGGTTCGGCGCCGCCAGGAACACCACGGCCGCAATCGCCACGCCAGCGACCAGCCACACCCATCCGGGTGTGCCCTGGCTGCTGCTGTTGCGTCGTGCCTGGTTTTTGCCGCGTCGTGCTGCCATGTGTACTGCGTCTCCTGATGCTTACATTTTTTCCGGGGCGCTGACGCCCAGGAGTTCGAGGCCGTTGGCCAGCACCTGGCGCGCGGCGCAGGCCAGGGTCAGCTTGGCGTTGCGATCCGCAGCGTCTTCCACCAGTACCGGCGTCCCGTGATACCACGTGTGGAACGCGTGCGCCAATTCACGCAGGTACTGCGCCACCAGATGCGGTTCCAGCGCCACGCCGGCCGCCTCCACCACTTCCGGGTACCGCGAGATCTCGTTCATCAGCAGCAGCGAGGCGTCGTCGGCCAGGCGGCCGAGGTTGGCCAGGCCATTGCCCTGTTCGTACACCAGGCCCTTCTCCTGTGCCTGGCGCAGCAGGCTGCAGACGCGGGCGTGCGCGTACTGCACGTAGAAGACCGGGTTGTCGTTGCTCTGCTGGCGGGCCAGGTCGATGTCGAAGGTCAGCTGCGAATCGGGCTTGCGCGCGATCAGGAACCAACGGGTGGCATCGCGGCCGGCCTCCTCGATCAGGTCGCGCAGGGTGAAGTAGCTGCCGGCACGCTTGGACAGCTTCACTTCCTCGCCGCCACGCATGACGGTGACCATCTGGTGCAGCACGTACTCCGGCCAGCCCTGCGGGATGCCCACTTCCATCGCCTGCAGGCCGGCGCGCACGCGTGCCAGCGAACCATGGTGATCGGCGCCGAGCTCGGTGATCGCGCGCTCGTAGCCGCGCTGCCACTTGGACAGGTGGTAGGCCACGTCCGGCACGAAGTAGGTGAAGGTGCCGTCGGACTTGCGCATCACGCGGTCCTTGTCGTCACCGAAGTCGGTGCTGCGCAGCCACAGCGCGCCACCTTCTTCATAGGTATGACCCGAGGCCTGCAGCTTGGCGACCGCTTCGGCGACTTTGCCGTCGGCGTACAGCGAGCTTTCCAGGAAATAGATGTCGAAGTCGACGCCGAACGCGGCCAGGTCCAGATTCTGCTCGTTGCGCAGGTAGGCCACGGCGAAGCGACGGATCGCCTGCATGTCGTCCGGGTCCTTGGCGCCGACCACGGTGCTGCCTTCCAGATCGACGCTGGCGCCGGCCATGTAGGCGCGGGCGACGTCGGCGATGTATTCACCGCGGTAGCCGCCTTCCGGCCAGCCGTCCTGGTCCGGCGCGATGCCCTTGATCCGCGCCTGGGTGGACAGCGCCAGGTTCTCGATCTGCACGCCGGCGTCGTTGTAGTAGAACTCACGCTTGGCGTTCCAGCCGTTGGCGTCGAGCACACGCGCCACGCAGTCGCCGATCGCCGCCGCGCGGCCATGGCCGACATGCAGCGGGCCGGTCGGGTTGGCCGACACGTACTCCACGCCCACCGTGCGGCCATTGCCGGACAGGTTGCGGCCGTAGTCGTGGGCTTCCTTGATGACCGACGCGGCTTCACGCTGGTACGCGGCCGGCGCCAGGTGGAAATTGATGAAGCCGGGGCCGGCGATCTCGACCTTGCTGACGTCCTCGCTGCGCGGCAGTGCCTCGACCAGCGCCTGTGCCAGTGCGCGCGGATTGCTGCGCGCGGCCTTGGCCAGCAGCATCGCGGCATTGGTGGCGAAGTCGCCGTGGTCACGGGTCTTCGGGCGCTCGACCACGAAGTCCGGCGGCAGGGAGTCGGCGGGCAGGGTGCCATTGGCGCGCAAGGCTTCGATGCCTTGGCTGATCAGGGCGCGGAGGAGATTTTTCACGAGGCCTGCTGTGAGAATGAGCGGCGGAATCGCCCATTTTAGCGCAGATACCAGCGGCCACGCTGACCGAAACCTGCCTGTGGGGGCGACCGATGGCGCCCGGAGGGCGGGCGCTCAGCCGAACAGGCGGGGCTGGGGCGGCGACAGCAGGCCTCGTTCAGCAAACGAAACGGGGCGGCCCTCACCGACCACGAAGTGGTCCAGCAGGCGCACGTCCACCATCGCCAGTGCCTGCTGCAGTTCGTCGGTGATGCGGGTATCGGCGCTGGAGGGTTCCGGGTCGCCGGAAGGGTGGTTGTGGCTGAGGATCACCGCCGCCGCGTTGTGCAGCAGGGCGCGCCGCACCACTTCGCGGGGGTAGACCGGTGCGGCGTTGATGGTGCCGTGGAACAGCTCCTCGCAGGCGATCAGGCGGTGCCGGTTGTCCAGGAACAGGGCCATGAAGATCTCCCGGGCCTGCCCGCGCAGGCGGTGCTGCAGATAGCGGCCGACCGCGGCCGGGTTGTTGCCGACCGCTTCGCCGTGTTCCAGCTCGGCAGCCAGGTAGCGGTGGGCCAGTTCCAGCCCGGCAGCCAGCGTACAGCTGCGCGCCGGGCCGAGCCCGGGCAGGCGGGCCAGGTCACGCGCGGGGCGGTCCAGCAGCACCCGCAACGGGCCGTGCGCCTGCAGCAGGTCGCGCGCGGTCTGCACGGCATCGCGGCCACCGAACCCGGAGCCGAGAAACAGGGCCAGCAGTTCGGCGTCGGAAAGTGCCGTGGGCCCGCGCGCGATCAGCTTCTCGCGGGGGCGTTCCTGTTCGGGCCAGTCATGGATGGGCATGCCTGCATCATCGCCAGCCTGCGTGACGGCTCCCATCGGTGCATACCGCAGCACCGGGTCGGACGATGCCTCACCCGCGTCGGGTCTGCAGATAGTCGAACAGTTCCTGGTTGTTCTGCAGGCCCAGCTTGCGCTTGGCTTCGGCCTTCTGCCGGCTGATGGTCTTCGGGCTGCGCCCGCAGCGTTCGGCGACGGCATTCACGCTGAGCCCGGTCGCCAGCAGATCCAGCACTTCCTGTTCCCGCGCCGACAGCGGCGACGGTTCGCGTGGAAACAGCAGGTCGCGCGCCTGCAGGTGGTGGCGCAGCTGCTGGGAGACGAAGACCTGCCCGGCCAGTGCGGCGTTCAGTGCCTGCGGCAGTTCGGCGAAATCGGCGCATTTGTCGACCAGCCCACTGATGCCCTCGCGCAGCAGTCCGTCCAGCAGCCCGGGATGGCGGGCGCCGGTCAGCACCACCACCGGCAGCCTGGGGTGACGCACGCGCAGCGCGTCGATCAGCTCTGGACCGTCCGGGCCGTCACCCGGCATCGACAGGTCGGTCAGCACCGCATCGCAGTCGTGGTGGTCCACCAGCTCCAGCAGCTGGGCGCCGTCACGTGCACTGCCGACGATGTCCATCAGGTGGGTCTGCAGCACGATACGGATGCCATGCAGGACCACGGGATGGTCGTCGGCAATGATGATGCGTGGATGCACGAGGCTCCTCGAAGGTCGAACAGGCCACGGCAGACGGCAGCCAATGCCTGATTCTGCAAAAGCGCAGACCCGCAGAGGTATAGGAAAGGTCCGAAACCGATGCCCGGCTAACCCAGGGTCAGGCGCAGCGCGCTCCATCTACTGATAGCTGTCCGCTATGTGCACCCTGCACCGGGACATTACCGACCATCGGGTAAGCTAGCGCCCTCGTTTGCACAGGAATTCCAGGTGGCTGACTCCCCCAACGCTTCCCCCGCGCAGGCCCGCGCGCTGGAAGGTCAGAAACTGCTGTTGTGCGTCGGAGGCGGGATCGCGGCCTACAAGGCCCTGGAACTGGTGCGTCGCCTGCGCGACGCCGGTGCCCAGGTGCAGGTGGCGATGACCGCCGGTGCCCAGCAGTTCGTCACTCCGCTCAGTTTCCAGGCCCTGTCCGGGCAGCCCACCCGCACCACGCTGTGGGACAGCGCCGCCGAACAGGCCATGGGCCACATCGAGCTGGCGCGCTGGGCCGACCGCATCGTGGTTGCCCCGGGAACCGCCGATCTGCTGGCCCGGCTGGCCCAGGGCCACGCCGATGATCTGGTCAGCACCCTGTGCCTGGCCAGTACCGCGCCGCTGACGATCTGCCCGGCGATGAACCACCGCATGTGGCTGCATCCGGCCACCCAGGCCAACATCGCCCTGCTGCGCCAGCGCGGCGCGCAGGTGATCGGCCCGGTCGACGGTCCGCTGGCCGAAGGCGAATCCGGTCCCGGCCGTCTGGCCGAACCGGGCGACATCGTTGCCGCGCTGGCTGCCAATGGCGGTGCTGCAGCGGCGGTTGTCGCACCGGAAACCCGCGCGCTGCAGGGCCTTCGCCTGCTGATCAGCGCTGGCCCGACCTATGAAGACATCGATCCGGTGCGCTACGTCGGCAACCGCAGCAGCGGCAAGATGGGCTTTGCCCTGGCCGCGGCCGCCGCGACGATGGGCGCCCAGGTGGTGCTGGTCAGCGGCCCGGTACAGCTGCCGACGCCGCCCGGCGTGCAGCGCGTCGACGTGCGCTCGGCTGCGCAGATGCGCGATGCCGTGCTGAAGTCGCTGCCGGCCGACATCTATATTGGTGCCGCAGCGGTGTCCGACTACACACCGCGCCAGGTGGCCCAGCAGAAGCTGAAGAAGACCGCCGACAGCCAGTCGCTGGTGATCGAGCTGGTGCGCACGCCGGACATCCTTGCCGAAGTCGCCGCGCAGACCCAGTCGCTGAAGCTGGTGGTCGGCTTCGCCGCCGAGACCCACGACGTGGAGAAATACGCGCGTGGCAAGCTGGTCGACAAGCGCCTCGACCTGGTGATCGCCAACCAGGTCGGCATCAGCGGTGGCGGTTTCGAGAGCGACAACAATGCCGCCACGGCCTTCTGGCAGGACGGTGAACAGGTATTCCCGGCCACCTCCAAGCGTGAGCTGGCCGAACAACTGCTGGCGCTGATCGCGCGGAGACTCCAGGCATGACCCAGGCTTTCACTTCCCTACCGCTGCAGGTCAAGCTGCTCGACCCGCGTTTCGGCGACAGCTGGCCACTGCCGGCCTACGCAACCGAGGCCAGCGCCGGCATGGACCTGCGCGCGGCGCTGGATACCGCGCTGACCCTGCAGCCGGGCGACACCGCGCTGGTGCCCAGCGGCCTGGCCATCCACATCGCCGATCCGCACCTGTGCGCGGTGATCCTGCCGCGCTCGGGGCTGGGCCATCGCCACGGCATCGTGCTCGGCAACGGCACCGGCCTGATCGATGCCGATTACCAGGGCCCGCTGCTGATCAGCGTCTGGAACCGTGGCCGCGAGGCCTTCACCATCGAGCCGGGCGATCGCATCGCGCAGCTGGTGATCGTGCCGATTGCCCGCGTCAGCCTGCAGGTGGTGGATACTTTCACCGACAGCGTGCGGGGAACGGGTGGATTCGGCCATACCGGGGTGCGTTGACAGGGGACATCGATGAGCGGCATCGGGGAAGGACAGCGGGGACGGTCGTTGGGACGCAGTGCGCCACTACTGGGGGTGCTGCTGATCCTGCTGGCCGGCTGGTTCGGATGGAGCGCAGTGCAGCAATGGCGCCAGGAGGCCAACGGCCAGGCGCTGGAAGCTGCACGTGACCAGGCCGTGCAGGGCCTGCAGGAGGCCGCTGCCGGCCAGCTGAAGCAGCTGCAGCAGCAGCTGAAGAACGAGCGCGTGCAGCAGGCGCTGCAGGCCGGTGATGCCGCTGCGGCGGCACTCGCGGTCCGCGAGAGCTGGACCGGCGTCGAGCACGCCGAGGTACTGACGGCCGATCTGGCCAACGCCTACGCCGACCCGGCCGCCTTTGGCTATGCCCGATTGGCGCTGCTGGAAGCGGCATTGGCCGAAGGCAAGCCCAGCCTGCGCGTGGTCCGCGATGGCGGTGGCAATCGCCTGGGCCTGGCAGCGCCGGTTCAACTGGGCAGTCTCGGCCCGGCGGTGCTCTACGTGCGCCAGCCATTGCTGCGGCTGACCTCACCGCTGGACCAGGTGAGTGCGCCATCGGCCGGTTTCCTTGGCCTGCGCCAGGGCGCGCATGACCTCGTCGCCCAGGGCGATGCCGGCCTGGCCGAAAGCGCCGAGGCATTGGCGCGGCCGATTCCGGGGACGCCGTTGCGGCTGGTGGCCGCGGTACCCAATGTCGAACCTGGTCCGCTGGGCCTGGGTTCGCTGGCCAGCGCCATCGTTGCGCTGCTGCTGGCGTTCATCGCCGTGCTGCTGGTGGTGGGGCGCGGCCGCCTGCCGAAGTCGCTGCCGCTGCCGCGCCGGGCGACCGTGGCGGAAGCCGATCATGGCCCGACCCTGAGCGAGAGCCTGCAGATGGCGCCGCCGCCGGTGGCCGAGGCCAGCACAACTGAAAGTGCACCGCCGCCCCCGCCACCGGTTCCGGCCGAGGAACTGGCGGCCGGTATCTTCCGCGCCTACGACATCCGCGGCGTGGTTGGCAGTGAACTGACGCCGAAAACGGCGGCGCTGATCGGCCAGGCCATCGGCACCGTGGCCCTGGAGCAGGGCCTGCGTGAGGTGGTGATCGGCCGCGACGGCCGCCTGTCCGGCCCGGAACTGGCCGCAGGGTTGGCCGAGGGCCTGAGGCGCGCCGGTTGCGCGGTGATCGACATCGGCCTGGCACCGACCCCGGTCGTGTACTACGCCGCCTTCCATCTGCGTACCGGCACCTGCGTGGCGGTCACCGGCAGCCACAACCCGCCCGAGTACAACGGTTTCAAGGTGGTCATCGGCGGCGAGACGCTGTCCGGCGATGCCATCACCGATCTCTACCAGCGCATCATTGAAGGCCGGTTGGTACAGGCCGCCGAGCCGGGCGATTACCAGCAGCGCGATGTCAGCGCCGACTACATCCAGCGCATTGCCGACGACGTGCAGCTGGACCGCCCATTGAAGGTCGTGGCCGATGCCGGCAACGGCGTGGCCGGCGCGCTCGCGCCGCAGCTGCTGGAAGCGATCGGTGCGGAAGTCATCCCGCTGTACTGCGATGTCGACGGTACCTTCCCCAACCATCATCCCGACCCCAGCGAGCCGGCCAACCTGGAAGACCTGGTGCAGACGGTGAAGCGCTTCGGTGCCGATCTCGGCGTCGCCTTCGATGGCGACGGTGACCGCCTGGGCGTGGTCACCGGCGAAGGAAAGATCATCTATGCCGACCGCCTGCTGATGCTGTTCGCCGCCGACGTGCTGATGCGCAATCCGGGCGCGATGGTGATCTACGACGTGAAGTGCACCGGCAAGCTGTCCGACCACGTGCTGCGCAATGGTGGCAGCCCGCTGATGTGGAAGACCGGGCATTCGCTGATGAAGTCGAAGATGCGCGAGACCGATGCCGAGCTGGCTGGCGAGATGAGCGGCCACTTCTTCTTCAAGGAGCGCTGGTTCGGTTTCGACGATGGCCTGTATGCGACTGCGCGCCTGCTGGAGATCCTGGCCCAGCGCGAGGAGACTCCGGACGAGGTACTGGCAGAGCTGCCGGAGATGGTGGCCACGCCGGAGCTGAAGGTGCCGGTGGCCGAAGGCACGCCGCATGCGCTGGTGGCGATGCTGGTGGCGGCGGCGCAGTCGCCGGACAACCCGTATGTGGGCGGTCGGTTGTCGACCATCGACGGCCTGCGCGTGGACTTCCCCGATGGCTGGGGCCTGGTGCGCGCCTCCAACACCACGCCGGTGCTGGTGCTGCGTTTCGAAGGCAATGACGAGGCGGCACTGGAACGCATCCAGGCGCTGTTCCGCAGCCAGTTGCAACCGGTGCTGGGCGACACCCCGCTGGGGTTCTGATTGATCGGGATTGGATCGATCGGGTAGTGCCGGCCGCTGGCCGGCAACCACAGGATGGTTCTGGGGTTCAGGAGGTTGCCGGCCAGCGGCCGGCACTACCCCTTGAACCGCAAGCCCACGCCCGGTTCGGTGAACAGGTAGCGCGAATCCAGCGCTGAATCACCCAGCTTGTGCCGCAGCTTGCCGACCAGGATGCGCAGGTAATGGGTGTCGTGCTGGTGGGTCGGGCCCCAGATCTCCTGCAGGATCTGGGGCTGGGTCACCACCCGCCCGGCGTTGCGTAGCAGCAGCGACAGCAGCGCGTACTCCTTGCGGGTCAACGCTACCGGCTCGCCATCCAGCGCCACTTCACGGCGGACCAGGTCCACATGCAGGTGGCCGTCGTCGAATACCGGCGGCGTGCCATCACTGGGCACGCTGCGCGTGCGCAGCAGCGCCCGCACCCGCGCCATCAGCTCCTGCGTGCCGAACGGCTTGGTCACGTAGTCATTCGCGCCGGTATCCAGCGCACGCACCTTCTCCGCCTCGCCGGCACGCACGGTCAGCATGATCACCGGCACCTGGCTCCACTGCCGCAGTTGTTCCAGCACCTCGTGGCCTTCCATGTCCGGCAGGCCGATATCCAGGATCACCAGATCCATGTCCTCGCTGGCGGCCAGCTGCAGGCCTTCCTGGCCGGTGGCGGCCTGCCGCACCTGGTAGCCCTGCGCGCGCAGGCTGATGTCCAGGAACCGGCGGATCTGGGTTTCATCATCGATCACCAGCACGCGCGCGGCCGGCACGCTGGCATCAATCGGGGTCGGGCTCATCGTGGGAGGCTGGCTTGAGCAGGGGCAGGGTGATGCGGATCAGGGTACCGCGACCGTCGCGTCCGGGCAGCGCCTGCACGCTGCCGCCATGTGCGCCGATCATGCCCTGGCAGATGGTCAGGCCCAGGCCGGTGCCATGGCGGCCACGGTCACCGCGCTCCACGCTGTAGAACATGTCGAAGATGCGCGCACGCTCGTCGTCGGGAATGCCGGGGCCGGCATCGATCACGTCGATGCGCAGCTGGCCGTCCAGTTCGCGCGCCTGCACCTGCACGGCCGCATCCGGCGGTGAGAACTTGGCCGCGTTTTCCATCACGTTGAACACCGCCTGTTCGACCAGCGCCGGGTGTACCCAGATCGGCGCCAGCGTGGCCGGAATGTCCAGCTCCAGCCGCACCTTCGGCTGGTAGCGCTGCAGGCGCCGTGCGGCCGAGCCGATCAGTTCGTCCACGCCGATCCAGTCGCGGTTGATCTTCAATCCCTCGTGGCCGAGGCGGGTCATGTCCAGCAGGTTCTGGATGTAGCGGTCCAGCCGTTCGCCCTCGACCAGGATGGTGTCGAGCAGGGCACGGCGATCGGCCGTATCCATTGCCGCACCATAGCTGGCCAGGCTGTCGGCCGAGCCGATCATCGCCGCCAGTGGCGAGCGCAGGTCGTGCGACACCGAAGAGAGCAGCGCCGAGCGCAGTCGCTCGGTCTCGTTGCTGACGTGCGCCTGCTCCAGTTCGGCCACCAGCCGCGTGCGCAGCGCGGCCTGCGCGATGTCATCGACCATTGCTTCGGCCAGCTGCCGTTGTTCGGGCAGCAGGCGCGCCTGTGCGCCGGGCAGGTACAGGCCGGCCACGCCGATCGCGCGGTCCTCGCCATCCAGCAACGGCAGGAACCACCACTGCGCGCCGGCCAGGGTGTCGGTGAAGCGGCCACTGGGCTGGCCATGGCGCAGCGCCCAGTCGGCGGCGGCCAGGTCGGTGTCGCCGGGCTGGCTGCGGCCACCGGTTGCGGTATCGGCGCCGATCCGCAGCCACGCCGGCACGTCCATGGCCTGTTCCAGTGCATGCCGACCCGCCTGCGCCACCTCGCCGTTGCCGGCGGCACTGGCCAGTTGGCGGCCCAGCTGCTGGCGCGCACGCGCATGGCGATTGGCCGCGCGCAGCGCGATCACCTGCATGCGCAGGCGCGAGGCCAGGCGCCCGGCCACCAGTGCCGCGGCCAGGAACAGGAACACGGTGATCACGCCCTGGCGTGCACCGATGGCGAAGGTGAAGCGCGGCGCGATGAACAGGAAGTTGTAGGCGAGGAAGCACAGGATCGCCGCCATCACCGCCACGCTGGCGCGCGTGCGCGCAGCGACCAGCACCACCGCCACGATGAACACCATCGACAGATCGGCCATGCCCACCCAGCGTTCGGCCAGCCATGCCACCGCACAGGCCAACGCGGTGGCGATCAGTGCCTGCGCCGGTTCGTAGCTGATGCCGCGCACCGGCGGCAGCAGGCCCTCGCGGCGCGAGCGCGCACGTGCCTGCGGCGTGCTGATGATGGTGATCTCGTAATGCGCGCCGCGCTGGATCAGCTGCTGGGTCAACGTTCGGTTGAACATCCGCGCCAGCGGGCGCTCGCGGGTCCGCCCCAGCACCAGGGTGGACACGCCGTTGTGCGCGGCGTGGTCGAGCAGGGCGTCGGCGATGCTCGATCCGTGCAACAGCTCGGCGTCGCCGCCCAGCCGCCGTGCCAGGGCGAAGGCCGCATCGATCTCGCGCTGGGTCGCCTCGTCCTGGCGTCGTCCCTGCACGGTCACCACGGTCCATGGTGCGTCGCGGCGTTCGGCGATGCGTCGCGCCACGCGCACCAGGTATTCACTCTGGCCGCCGCCGTCGATCGCCACCAGCACGCCGCGGCGCAGCGGCAGGTTGCTCTCGCCACGGGCAGCGCGTGCCTCACGCAGGCTGCTGTCGACGCGATCGGCGGCCTCCTGCATTGCAAGTTCGCGCAGTGCGGTCAGGTTGGCCGGCGAGAAGAACGCCTGCAGCGCCTGCGCGGCCTGTTCGGGCACATAGACCTTGCCCTGCTGCAGGCGCGCGATCAGTTCGCGTGGCGGCAGGTCGACCAGCACGATGTCATGCAGGCGGTCGAGCACGCCGTCCGGCACGGTCTCGCTCACGCGTACGCCGGTGATCCGCATCACCACGTCGTTGAGGCTTTCCAGGTGCTGGATGTTGACCGTGGTCCAGACGTCGATGCCGGCGTCCAGCAGCTCCATCACATCCTGCCAGCGCCGCTCATGGCGGCTGCCCGGCGCATTGCGGTGGGCCAGTTCGTCCACCAGTACCAGCGCCGGATGCCGTGCGAGCACGGCATCCAGATCCATCTCCTGCAGGATGTGGCCGTGATAGGCCACTGCCTTCAGCGGCAGCTGTGGCAGGCCCTCCAGCAGCGCCTGGGTATCGGCGCGGCCGTGGGTTTCCACCAGGCCCACCACCAGGTCGACACCGCGGCGCAGCTGTTCCTGTGCGCGGGTCAGCATGGTGTAGGTCTTGCCCACGCCCGGCGCCGCACCGAGGAACACAGTCAGCTTGCCGCCGGCTTCGCGTTGCAGGCCTTCGACCAGGGCATCGGCCTGGCGGGTACGCGCATCAGTCATGGGTGCCGCTGTCATGGCCGCCATTGTGCGCGCAGCCGGTGCAGGTCGGTATCACGGTGCCTTGGCCGCGTGGTCCAGCGCGAAGTTCAGCGTCACCACGTTCACCCGCGGCTGGCCGAACAGGCCCCACTGGCGACCTTCGGTATGCGCCTGCACCAGCGCCTGCACGCGTTCCACCGGCAGGCCACGGGCACGTGCCACGCGTGCCACCTGCAGGCGCGCCGCCGCCGGCGACAGCTGCGGATCCAGGCCGCCGGCGGACTGGGTGACCAGGTCCGCTGGCACCTGCGCCGGGGCGACACCTTCGCGCGCGGCCACTGTAGCCGTGCTGGCGGCAACACGCTCGGCCAGGGCCGGGTTGCTGCGCGCCATGTTGGAACCGGCCGCGGCCATGGGGTCGTAGTTGGCTGCCGACGGACGTGCCTGGAAGTAGCCGTCACCGGTGAACGGCTGCGACAACCATGCCGAGCCGCGTACCTGGCCGTTGCCATCGCGCAGCAGGCTGCCCTCGGCCTGGGTCGGGTAGGCCAGGCCGGCAAAACCGGTGGCGATACCGGCGTAGACCGCACCGGCCAGCAGCAGGGTGGCCAGGCCCAGGCCGATCGCCGGGCGCCAGCTGGCGCCGTCCTGCAGGCTGGCCACGCGGGCCTCGGCCTTTTGTTCGCGCGGAAGGGAAGATGAAGTGGAAGCAGTACGGTTCATGCGCCGAATACCAGGACAAGAAGAAGGTCGATCGCCTTGATCGCTGCGAACGGCAGCAGCACGCCGCCGAGGCCGTACACCAGCATGTTCCGGCGCAGCAGTGCGGTTGCAGTGGCCGGGCGGAAGCGCACGCCACGCAGGGCGAGCGGGATCAGGGCGGGAATCACCAGAGCGTTGAAGATCAGCGCTGCCAGCACCGCGTTGCGCGGGCTCGACAGCTGCATCACGTTCAAGGCGGCCATGGTCGGAACGGCCGCGGCGAACAGCGCCGGCAGGATCGCGAAGTACTTGGAGACGTCGTTGGCCAGCGAGAAGGTGGTCAGCGCGCCGCGGGTGATCAGCTGCTGCTTGCCCACTTCCACCACCGCCAGCAGCTTGGCCGGGTCCGAATCGAGGTCGACCATGTTGCCGGCCTCCTTCGCCGCCTGCGTACCGGAGTTCATCGCCAGACCGATGTCGGCCTGCGCCAGCGCTGGCGCGTCATTGGTGCCATCGCCGACCATCGCCACCAGGCGGCCACCGGCCTGCTCCTGGCGGATGCGTGCCAGCTTGTCTTCCGGGCGCGCCTCGGCGATGTAGTCATCGACGCCGGCCTCGGCAGCGATCGCGGCGGCGGTCAGCGGGTTGTCGCCGGTGATCATCACCGTGCGGATGCCCATCGCCCGCAGCTGCGCGAACTTCTCGCGCATGCCGTGCTTGACCACGTCCGACAGCTCGATCACGCCCAGCACGTGGCGGCCCTCGGCCACCACCAGCGGGGTGGCACCGTTGCGTGCGACCTGTTCGACGCGACCGGCCAGTTCCGCCGGCACGTTGCCGCCCAGCGCCTGCACGTGGGTGCGGATCGCATCGGCGGCGCCCTTGCGGATCTGCCGCCCATGTTCCAGATCCACGCCGGACATGCGGGTCTGCGCACTGAACGCCAGGTACTCGGCGTGGTCCGGTTCGGCGGTGGCACAGCCCTGTTCGCGCGCCAGGCGCACGATCGATTTGCCTTCCGGGGTCGGGTCGGCCAGCGAGGACAGCAGTGCCGCCTCGCGCAGCTGGCTGGCGTCGATGCCGGCCAACGGATGGAAGTGGCTGGCCTGGCGGTCGCCGTAGGTGATGGTGCCGGTCTTGTCCAGCAGCAGCACGTCGACGTCGCCGGCCACTTCCACCGCCTTGCCCGACTTGGCCAGCACGTTGGCGGCCAGCGCACGGTTCATGCCGGCGATGCCGATGGCCGGCAGCAGGCCGCCGATGGTGGTCGGGATCAGGCACACCAGCAGCGCGATCAGCAGCAGCGGATCGACCTTGACGCCGACGGCGGCACCAATGGCCGGCAACGTGGCCACCACCACCAGGAAGGTCAGCGTCATCGCCGCCAGCAGCAGGGTCAGCGCGATCTCGTTCGGGGTCTTCTGGCGGTTGGCGCCTTCCACCAGCGCGATCATCCGGTCCAGGAAGCTGTGGCCCGGCTCGGCGGTCACCCGCACGATGATCTGGTCGGACAGCACCTTGGTGCCACCGATCACACCGGAACGGTCGGTACCGGCCTCGCGCAGCACCGGTGCCGATTCGCCGGTCACCGCCGCTTCGTTGATGGTGGCCAGGCCCTGCACGATCTCGCCATCGGCCGGCACCAGTTCACCGGCGCTGACGATCACATGGTCGCCCGGGCGCAGTTCGGCGGCCGGCACCTGGGTTTCGGCGGCGCCCGGCTGCGGCGCCGCCAGCCGGCGTGCCACCAGGTCCTGGCGGGCACGCCGCAGCGAGGCGGCCTGGCCACGGCCACGCGCTTCGGCCACCGCTTCGGCGAAGTTGCCGAACAGCACGGTCACCAGCAGGATCACGGTCACTGCCAGGCCGAAGCCCAGCGGCGCATTGCCGGTCAGAGTGACGATCGCGGCGACGATTGTGCCGGCCATCACCACCGCCATCACCGGGCTGCGCACCAGATGCATCGGCGACAGCTTGCGCACCGCTTCGACCAGCGCACGGCGCAGGCCGGCGCCATCCAGCAGGGCAGGGCGCGCTGCATGGGTATTACGGGTTGAGCTTGCTTGGGTACTCATCAGGGTGTCCTTAGTGCAGTCCCAGGCTCAGGTGGTCGGCGATCGGGCCGAGTACCAGCGCCGGCATGAACTGCAGCACGGTCAGGATGACGATCACCGAGACCAGGGTCAGGGCGAAGGTCGGGGTTTCGATCTGCAGGCTGCCGGCAGACTCCGGGGCCTGGCGCTTGGCAGCCAGCTGTGCGGCCACCACCAGCGGAATGATCAGCAGCGGGAAGCGGCCCAGCAGCAGTACCAGCGAGCAGCTCAGGTTCCACCACAGCGTGGCGTCACCCAGCCCTTCGAAGCCCGAGCCGTTGTTGGCGTAGGCCGAGACGTACTCGTAGAAGACCTGGCTGATGCCATGGAAGCCGGGGTTGGAGGTGCCCGCCAGGCCGGGTACGGCCAGGGTGATCGCAGTGAACACCAGCAGGGTGATCGGCTGCAGCAGCACCAGCAGGGCCAGCAGGCGCACCTGTGGCGTCTCCAGCTTGCGGCCGAACAGTTCCGGCGTGCGCCCGGTCATCAACCCGGCCAGGAACACACCCAGCAGCAGGTACACGATGAACTGCTGCAGGCCACAGCCGATGCCGCCCCAGATCGCGCTGACCAGCATGTTGACCATCGCGATGCCGCCACTCAGCGGTGCCAGCGAATCGTGCATGCCGTTCACCGAGCCGTTGGAGACCTGGGTGGTCACCGCCGCCCACAGCGCGGTGCCATCGGCGCCGAAGCGCACTTCCTTGCCTTCCATCAGCAGCGGCGTGGCGGCGCTGGCGCTATGTCCTTCGCTCCACATCATCGCGCCGGTGGAAAGCAGCGACATGCCCAGCATGCAGCTGAACACCAGGGCGCCGAAGCGACGTCGGCCGGTGAACGCACCGATCATGAAGATCACCGCCATCGGCACCAGCAGGATGCCGACGATTTCCAGCGCATTCGACAGCGGGGTCGGGTTCTCCAGCGGGAAGCTGCTGTTCGGCCCGTACCAGCCGCCACCGTTGGCGCCCAGCTGCTTGGCTGCGACCATCGCCGCGACCGGGCCCAGCGGCAGCTTCTGTTCGGCCATGCCGGCGCTGGCGTCGATCGGCGTGGCCTGCGGCCCACCGGTCATCGTCGACGGCACGCCCTGGCTGGTCAGCACCAGCGTCCACACCAGGCACAGCGGCAGCAGGAAGCGCACGCACAGGCGCACCACGTCCACGTAGTAGTTGCCCACCGCCACCTGGCGGTCATCGCCGGTACCCGTCGCCACCGCAGCCTGCGGCGCACGCGAGAACAACGCCCGCAGCGTCGCCACTGCCAGCGCCAGGCCCATCATCGGCGTCACCACCTGCAGGCCGGTGATGCCGGTCATCTGCGAGAGATAGGACAGCTGCGCCTGGCCAGAATAGTGCTGCTGGTTGGTGTTGGTCAGGAACGAGATCATCGTGTGCAGCGCGGTGTCCCAGCGCATGTTCGGGATCTGGTCCGGATTCAGCGGCAGCCAGGCCTGGGTCATGAACACCGCCTGGGTCAGTACCGCGACCACCACGTTGCTCAGCACGAAGGCCAGCACGTAGCCGCGCCAGGACATCGAGCGCGACGGATCGACCCCGAACACCCTGTACAGCGGCTTCTCGATCCAGTGGAACAGCACGTCGACCTTCATCGGAGTGCCACGCATCACGCGGGCCAGGTACAGGCCCAGCGGCCACGCCAGCAGCAGGCTGGCGGCAATAATCACAAGCATCTCAGTCATGGCCGGCTCCGCTCAGAACGACTCGGGCCGCAGCACGACATAAAGGAGATAGGCGGCGGCGACCAGCACCAGCACGCCACACAACAACGACAGCCAGGGGGACATTGCAATAGCGTCCTGGTGGAACCCCTCCACCTCAGGCCGTCATCGTCGTCCTGCCGCCCATAAACGCACTACGCGCCGGACCGGGCCGACGCGTAAAGAGTGCATAAATTCCGTGGTCCAATCCGTAACCAGGCCCTGGGTAGCGCCGGGCCATGCCCGGCGGCGGGAGCGTGGTCAGCCCGCCGGAGCCTGGCTCGCCGACACCAGCCCCTTCAGCTCGCGATAGCGCTGCAGGGTGCTGTCGATCTCGGCCTTCAACGCCTGCTGCTGCTGCAGGAACCCGGCTTGCAGCCGTTGCTGCGACTGCAGTTGCACGTGCCGCTGGCGGATCGCCTCGGCCTGCTTGTCGGCCACCTTGCCACCGACCAGTTCGCGGTCACCTGCGGCCGCCAGCAGCGCCACCAGCGACTCACGCAGGCTGGTGACGTTGTACTCGGCGGTCTTCAGGTTGTTGTCCAGCACTTCCTGGCGCTCGGCGAACACCCGGCGCAGGTCGTCCTCGCTGCCATAGGTGGTCAGCATCGCCTGCTCGGTGCGCTGGCGGGTCTGCGCGGCCATCAGGTCCAGCTGCTGCTGCGCCGCCTCCGTGCTGGCGGCGGCGCGCTCTTCGTCGGTCAACGCGCGCTGGACCTGCGCATTGCGCAGGCCGCTCCTCGCGTTGAACTCCTCGCGGGCATGGTTGACCGCGTCGGCCGGCAGCGAATCACTGCAGATCCGCTCCTTGCCCTCGTTCCAGCAGTACAGCTTCTTTTCCGTCTTGCCGCTGTCGCGCGACTGCGCCGGTACGGTGAACGGCACGGCCAGCAGCAGGCCGGCAAAGAGCACAGCAGGAACTCGGGACATGACCTTTCCCCTGGGTCGGTCAGCGGATCGAACGGACGCCGTACTGGGCCCGGTAGGCTTCCAGCGGCTGCCGGTAACCCACAAGTTCCGGGTTGCCGGAGGCGAAATCAAGCAGGTCGGCCAGCGACGCCACGGCGATCACCGGAATGCCGGCCTCTTCGGCCACCGACTGTGCCGCCGAACGGCGATCGGTTTCCGAAGCGATCTCCTGGCGGTCCAGTGCCACCACGATGCCGGCCGGGGTGCCACCGGCGGCGCGGATGATGCCCAGCGCTTCGCGGATCGCGGTACCCGCAGTGATCACGTCGTCGACGATCAGCACGCGCTTGCCGTTCATGTCGGCGCCGATCAGCTGGCCGCCTTCACCGTGGTCCTTGGCTTCCTTGCGGTTGAACGACAGCGGCAGGTCACGGCCACGCTGGGCCAGCTCGCAGGCCATCGCGGTGGCCAGCGGAATGCCCTTGTAGGCGGGGCCGAACACCACGTCGTACTTGATCCCGGTGGCATCGATGGCATCGGCGTAGCAGGCGCCGAGCTGCGACAGCAGCGAACCGGAGTCGAAACGACCGGCGTTGAAGAAATAGGGGCTCAGCCGGCCGGACTTGAGGGTGAACTGGCCGAAGCGCAGGGCGTCGGCGGTCAGGGCCAGCTGCAGGAAACGGTGGCGGTGGTCGCTCATCAAAACTCGATTCATCTTCATTTGGAGCACAAATCCTAATCCAGCTGGGCGTTTCGCGCTCGTCCGGGGCCCTGTGAAGGGTGTCGCGGCCCGGCCTGGCGGACTGCGCAGCCCCGCAGGCAACCGGTATGCTTGCCCGGTTTCCCGCCGCAGGTCCCCCGCATGCGCATCATCAGTTTCAACGCCAATGGCATCCGCTCCGCCGCAACCAAGGGCTTCCTCGACTGGTTCCGGTCCCAGGACGCCGACGTCCTGTGCATCCAGGAGACCAAGGCCCAGGAAGACCAGCTGACCGACCCGATGTTCCGCCCGGACGGCCACCACTGCTTCTACCGCGACGCCATCACCAAGAAGGGCTACAGCGGCGTGGCGATCTACAGCAAGCGCGAGCCGGACCAGGTGATCACCTCGCTCGGCTGGGCCCCGTTCGACGACGAAGGCCGCTACATCGAGGCGCGCTACGGCAACCTCAGCGTGGTCTCCTTCTATATCCCGTCGGGCAGCTCGGGCGACCTGCGCCAGGGCTTCAAGTTCGAAGTGATGGAATGGCTGCGGCCGATCCTCGAGGAATGGGCGCGCAGCGGCCGCGACTACGTGCTGTGCGGCGACTGGAACATCGTGCGTTCGGCGCTGGACATCAAGAACTGGAAGTCCAACCAGAAGAACTCCGGCTGCCTGCCGGAAGAGCGCGACTGGCTCAATGCCCTGTGCGCCGACCATGGCCAGGCCACCGATGTCGCCGCCGGCCGTGGCTGGGCTGACGCCTACCGCCTGCTCAACCCCACCGGCGAGGACTACACCTGGTGGAGCAACCGCGGCGCTGCCCGCGCCAACAACGT
Source organism: Stenotrophomonas sp. 28608_Sma (assembly GCF_056486185.1). NCBI lineage: Bacteria > Pseudomonadati > Pseudomonadota > Gammaproteobacteria > Lysobacterales > Lysobacteraceae > Stenotrophomonas > Stenotrophomonas sp. 28608_Sma. The sequence goes on from NZ_CM151308.1 coordinate 397,827, forward strand.
CGGTTGGCGCATCGACTACCAGTTCATCACCCCGGGCCTGCGTGACCGCCTGCGCAGCTGCTCGATCTACCGCGACGAGCGCTTCTCCGACCACGCGCCGTTCATCGTGGACTACGACCTGTGACCGAGGCTGCCAAGCCGCGTCGGCCGTGGCAGCAGGTGGTGTCCAACCTGAGCCAGCGCAAGGTGCTGGCGATGCTGCTGCTCGGCTTCAGTTCCGGCCTGCCGATCTATCTGGTGGGCAACACGCTCGGCTTCTGGATGCGCAAGGAAGGCATCGAGCTGAGCACGATCGGTTTCCTGTCATGGGTCGGGCTGGCCTACACCATGAAGTTCCTGTGGGCGCCGATCGTCGATAAGACCGACGTGCCTCTGTTCGGTCGCTTTGGCCGCCGCCGTGGCTGGATGCTGCTGTCGCAGCTGGTCGTGGTGGTGGGCCTGGTCGGCATGGCGCTGGTCCAGCCCAAGGGGGGCCAGATCCAGTTCCTGGGTATCGCCTGGCAGCACATCGTCGTGTTCGGCGTGATGGCCGTGATCGTGGCGTTTGCTTCGGCCACCCAGGACATCGTCATCGATGCCTGGCGCATTGAAAGTGCTGACAACAGCGAGCAGCTGGGCCTGCTGACCTCATCCTCGGCGCTGGGCTATCGCACCGCATTGCTGGTCACCGATGCGCTGATCCTGATCATCGCGGCCCGTGTCGGCTGGCAGGTCTCGTACGAGATCATGGCCGTCCTCATGGCGCTTGGCGTGGTGGCCGTGATCATGGCCCGTGAGCCCGCGCGGGAAGTGGCTGCCGTGCAGGCTCAGGCGACCTCGCTGTGGACGCCGCGGGGCCTGTTCGACGCCGTGGCGGGGCCGTTCATCGCCTTCGTCCGCGAGCATCGTAGTGGTGCGATCCTGATCCTGGTGGCCATCAGCGTCTATCGCATGGCCGACTTCGTCATGGGGCCGATGGCCAACCCGTTCTACGTCGATCTCGGCCTGGACGAGGACACCGTTGGCGCTGTACGTGGCTCGGTGGGCCTGGTCGCGACCTTCGTCGGCATTGCTGCGGCGGGCCTGGTCTCGGTTCGCTGGGGAGTGCTGGCGGCGCTGATGGTGGGCGCCGTGCTGGGTCCGGCCTCCAACCTGGCGTTTGCCTGGCTGGCCTATTCGGGCCCGGACACCACCCATTTCGCGGTGGCCATGGCAATCGACAACTTCGCCAGCGGTTTCGCCGGTACGGCGCTGATCGCCTATATGTCGAGCCTGACCAGCATCGGATACACCGCAACCCAGTACGCGCTGCTGAGTTCGTTCTACGCGATGCCCGGCAAGGCGCTCAAGGGGCTCTCGGGGTGGTCGGTACAGACGCTCGCGCAGGGCCGGACGCTGCTGGAAGGCTACGCGCTGTTCTTCGTCGGTACCGCGCTGGTGGCGATCCCGGTGGTGATCCTCTGCGCTCTGTTGATCGTGCAGCAGCGCCGTCGCCAGGCCGCAAGCGCCGCCTGATTGCCTGCCCGCCCGGTCTGCGGGATCATCGCCCCCGACGCGCCGAGGGGGCGGTGCCTTGCGAACGGGGAAGTGAGCATGGCCGACGTTGTGCTGCGGGACCTGGACCCGCTGCTGCTGGAACGTATCCGACGTGTCGCGGTTGCCCGCGGCTGGACCCACGAACAGACCTGCGCCGCTTTGCTGGAGCAGGGCCTGTTCAGCAGTGAACTGGAGGTCCGCTCCGGCTTCGGCGATCCCGAAGTGGACGCGCTCTCCGACGCCATCGCCGCCCTGCAGGCCCTGCCCGCAGGGCAGGGCTTCGATTAGTGCCCATGTAGCGTCGAGCCACGCTCGACCGCCGTTCCCGGTAGATCCACGCCATGCGTGGATGATCACCTCACGCCAGGTGGATCGCCCCCAGGATCCGCGGCCCCGTCGCCCCGGTCACGCTCGGCAGGTTGCCGGCCAGCCCGTCCATCGTCCGCTGCGCCAGCCAGGCGAAGCCCATCGCTTCCACGTACTCCGGGTCCAGCCCATGCACCGCGCTGCACTCCACCTGCACCCCCGGCAGCCGTGCAGCCAGCCGCTTCATCAGGTGCCGGTTGCGCACCCCGCCGCCGCAGACCAGCAGGCGCCGGGTCTGCGGCTGCTGCGCCAGCAGCGCATCGGCCACCGTTGCCACGGTCAGCTCCAGCAGGGTGGCCTGCACATCGGCGGCAGCGTACTGGCCTTCGCCCATGTGGGCCTCGGCCCAAGCCAGGTGGAACTGTTCGCGGCCGGTGCTCTTCGGCGGCGGCAGCGCGAACCACGGCTCCGAACGCCAACCCGCCAGCAGGCTCTCGTCCACCGCGCCACTGGCGGCATACGCGCCGTCGGCATCAAAGGTGCGGCCGGTGTGGCGCTGGCACCAGGCATCCATCAGCGCGTTGGCCGGGCCGGTATCGAAGCCACGCACCGCGCCTTCGCGTGGGATCAGGGTCAGGTTGGCGATCCCGCCCAGGTTGAGCACGGCACGGTCTTCATCAGCCGTGCCCAGCATGCCGAGGTGGAAGGCCGGCATCAGCGGCGCACCATGGCCTCCGGCTGCCACGTCGCGGCGGCGGAAATCACACACCGTGGTGATCCCGGTCAGCTCGGCGATGCGGTTGCCGTCGCCCAGCTGTACGGTGAAGGCCGGATTGGCCAGCGGACGATGGCGCACGGTCTGGCCGTGCGAGCCGATCGCGCGGACCTGGCTGCGGTCCACACCGGCCTCGGCCAGCAGTTGATTGGCGGCTTCAGCGAAGCTGATCGCGATCCGCGCGTCCAGTTCGCCCAGCTCCTCCAGCGAGTCCAGCGGGCCCCCTTCGCCCAGTGCCACCAGCCGCGCCCGCAGCACCGGCTCCCAGCGGGCGGTCAGCCCATGCACGAAGCGGCAGCCACCAATGGCGGGGAACTGCACCAGCGCGGCATCGATGCCATCGGCGCTGGTGCCCGACATCAGGCCAAGGTACAGGGGGGCGTCAGCGTCGGCAGTCGTGTTCATGGCAGGCATAAAAAAAGGACGCGGCAAGCTTGGGCTGCCGCGTCCTTCTTCGTCAACGCAGGGGCTCAGCCGCGCTTGCGGCCGGTTGCCTGCTTGTCCTTGGCGCTGGCCACCTCGGGGGCGGCCTCGTCGCGGCTGGTCGGTGCCGGGCTGGCGTCGGCGTAGATCAGCTTCTCCATGCCCTGGATGCGCGCCATCGCCGGTGCGGTCTGCGCGCGGAAGGCGACCAGCTCGGCGCCCTTCAGCGGCTCCGGCGGCGGCATGGTCACGGTCAGCGGGTTGCGGTGCTCGCCGTTGACGCGGAATTCGTAGTGCAGGTGCGGGCCGGTCGCCAGGCCGGTCGAGCCGACATAGCCGATCACCGTGCCCTGGGCCACGCGCTGGCCGGTCTTGATGTTCGCAAAGCGCGACATGTGGCCGTACAGGGTGGTGTGGCCGCGGCCGTGGTCGAGGATCACCACGTTGCCGTAGCCGCGCTGCACCCCGGCGAACTGCACGCGGGCGTCGCCGGCGGCCATGATCGGGGTACCGGTGCGCGCGGCGTAGTCCACGCCCTTGTGCATGCGCATCTTGCCCAGCACCGGGTGCTTGCGCGCGCCAAAGGTCGAGCTCAGCCGCGCGAACGGGATCGGCATGCGGATGAAGCTCTTCTTCAGCGAACGGCCGTTGATGTCGTAGTACTCGGACTTGCCGTTGCGGTCGAAGCGGAAGCCGGAATAGGTCTTGCCACCGGTGGTGAAGGTCGCCGCCAGGATCTTGCTGGTGTCCACCTTCTCGCCTTCGCGCCAGGTTTCATCCATCACCACGCTGAAGCGGTCGCCCGGCTGCAGGTCCTTCGAGAAGTCGATGTCATACTTGAAGATGTCGTCGGTCATCGTCGCGATCGCCGACGGCGACAGCCCGGCGCGCCGGGCCGCGGCATACAGCGAGCTGGTGATCTCGCCGCTGGTGACCACCGTGCGCGTGGAGGTCTCGCGTTTGGTCACCTTCTCCTTGATGTCATCGCCGGCCAGGCTCAGTTCCACCCGGTTGTCGGCATCGCGATCGAAGCGGATGCTGCGCAGGTCACCGGACAGCGGCATGTCGAAGGCGATCTCGGCACCCGGGCGCAGCTTGGTCAGCGCCTCACGCGCACCTGGGTGGTCCAGTACCCGGTGCAGGGTGGTGGCCGGAATGCCGGCCTTGTCGAACAGGTCGCTCAGGGTCTGGCCGCGCTGCACCCGCAGCACCTGCCAGCTGTCTCCGGGCACCTGCTGCTGGCGGGCCATGGTCAGCGGCGGCAACGGCAGCGCCAGGCTGGTGTGGCTGTCGGCGAAGGGCGCGTCGATGGTGTGCGAGAAGCCGGGGACGATGGTCGCCACCAGGGCGCCGATGGTCGCGAACAGGCTGGCATGCATCCAATGACGGCGGGTCCAGCGCTCATTGAAGGCGGCGGGAAGATGTTGCCTGAGCTTCCGATGCAGGGCGTTGTCGTGCAGGACGTGGAGGCGTTCCTGGAAGCGCTGCTTGCGTGCGCGCCCTTGTTCGGAATTGTGCATCGGCGGTTTTTTCCTGGCAGCCCGGGAGCGCGGGCCTGATCGCCGGTTACCATAGACACCTGAGAAAACCGCGTCAAACCCTTGTGCCCATTGGCTTTTGTGAAGCCAATCGGGTTAACTTTGCTTTAACACCCC